>CAZVZZ010000213.1:0-4197 GCA_964631505.1 uncultured Cytophagia bacterium | reverse complement strand
CCAACACCTGATACACCCGAATCCGTTCTTTCTTGCCTTTTACCGTCAACGGTTCAAATTCTTTGGTCGCCACCGTGTCTTTAACTTTTTGGTAAATTGCGTCGCTCATTAAAATCGAATTGGGAAAATCGCGGGTAATGGTTTCGATGCGTTTGCCGGTATTGACCGCGTCGCCGGTCAACGCATAGCCGATTTTGTGTTCCGAGCCGAGATTACCCGCCACCACTTCGCCGTAGTTGATGCCGATGCCCACCATGATATCACGCCCGAGGCGCTCGCGATATTTTTGGTTCAGCCCTTCCAGCCGCCGCATCATTTCCATGGCGCAAAAAACCGCGCTTTGCTCCATGTCGCTGATTTCCACCGGCGCGCCGAAGGCCGCGAACACTTCGTCGCCGACGTATTGAATCACCGTGCCGTTGTGCCGTTTGACCGCGTCCGACATGGTCGTGTAATAGTCGTTGAGAAACGACACCACTTCGCGCGGCGAAAGCTGCTCACACATCGGCGTAAAGCCGCGAATGTCGCAAAACAACAGCGCGATGGTTTTCAATTCGCCGCTGAAAATCGCGTCCTCCGGCGCGCGGAGATTTTGCTCGACCACCGACTCCGGAACGTATTTCATGAACAGCCGCAATGTTTTCTCCTGCTCTTCCACGGTTTGCTGCAGAATCGTCAGCAGGGCTTTGTTGCGCTTCATCAAATCCGACAACTGCCGCGCGTTTTCAATTGCCAGCCGCAATTCGGTTTCATTCCACGGCTTGCCGATGTAACGAAACACCCGGCCGGTGTTGATCGCGCCGATGATCGCTTCGACGTCGCTGAAACCGGTCAGAATCATGCGAACGGTGTCGGGATATTCCGGCAGAATGCGTTCCAGAAATTGAATGCCGGTCATGTGCGGCATGCGCTGGTCGGTGATAATCAGATCGATCGGATTGTTGCGAACAATGGCGAGGCCTTCTTCTCCGCTGGTGGCGGTGAAAATTTCATATTCGCGCCGGAAGATGGCCTTGAAAGAGATGAGATTATGCTCTTCATCATCGACGTATAGAATAGTAAATTTTTTTTCAGCCATTACAACTCCTTTATTGGACTTCGGAAAATTTGATTTCGGACTTCGGACATCAGACTTCGGACTATTTCACCGGCAGTGTGATCACAAACTCCGTGCCCATTCCGGGTTCGCTGTAAACTTCGATGTTGCCGTCGTGCGCCTCGATGATGCCGTAGGTAATCGGCAGCCCGAGGCCCGTGCCTTCGCCCACCGGCTTGGTGGTGAAGAACGGCTCGAAAATATGTTTGCGGACTTCCGGCGTCATGCCCGCGCCCGTATCGCGGATCGAGATCGTGACAATCTCGCCGTCGGAAAAAGTTTTAATGAAAATTTGGCCCTTGCCGGCAATCGCCTGCACGGCGTTGGCGAGCAGATTGAGAAAAACCTGATTGAGCTTGCCCGGATAACACATGACCGGCGGCAGCTTGCCAAATTCCTTAATAACTTCAACGCGATTTTTGAGCTGATGTTTCAACATCAACAGCGCCGACTCAATCCCTTGATTGATATCGGCCGGCTTGCGCTCGTCCTCGTCCAGCCGCGTGAAGTTGCGCAAACCTTTGACGATTTCCGAAGTTCGCAGTGCGCCGTCCTGCACGCCGTCGAGCAGGTCATTGATTTCTCCCTTTAAATATGGCAAGTCCAGCTCCTGCTTCAGTTTCTCCACCGCTTGAAATTTTTCCTGCACGTGTTGCGCCGCAACGGTCTCGTCATATTTTTCCAAAACCGAAAAAACCTCGGCGATATCGCGCCGCAGCGGCCCCACATTCGCCGAAACAAAATTGACCGGATTGTTAATCTCGTGGGCGATGCCGGCGGTGAGCTGGCCGAGCGACGCCATTTTTTCGGATTGGATGAGTTGCACCTGGGTTTTTTGCATGCGCTCGCGCGCGTCGCGCAGCGAGGCCGTCATCACATTGAACGAGCGCGCCAGATTGCCGATTTCATCTTTGCTGTCGATTTGCAAATGCACGTTGAGATGGCCGCCGGTAACGCTTCTCGCGGCCTCGACCAATTGCCGGACCGGAACCGATATAAAACGCGCCAGCCATGCCACAAAAATCGCCGAGAGCAATATCGCGCCAATTGAGAGCCAACTCGTAATTTTACGGGCGGATTGATAAGCGACGTTGGCGCGCGCCGCGGCGGCATTGGAATCGTTTTGATTGACATTGACCAGCGCCCTTAAATCGGCGCTCAAATTATCGAACACCTCTTGGGCTTCGCCGTTGAGCAGCGCAATCGCTTTTTCCGTCTCGTTATCCTTGAGCAAATCGAAGAAAGCAAAACTCAAATCCTGGTACGATTCCCACTTGCGATTGAAGGCGGCGTACAAGGTCTCTTCCTCGAGGGAATCAAATTGCTGGGTCGTGGAATCGCGTTTTAATTCCTCGTAGGTGTCGATATTTTTTTCGATTCGATCAATCAGGCCAATCATATTTTCCTTCTGCCGCTGCCGCGCCGCGGGCTCGCGGGTAAAAGCGTGTTGCAATTGACTGATGCGCAGCGCCGCGGTGTTCAAATTCAAATCCGTGAGCGCGAGCGCCCGGGGCAGACGGTTGGCGGTGACGTCGTCGATTTCGTTTTTAATCGCGGTCATGCGGCGCATGGAAAGAATGTTGCTGCCGGCCATAATGACGAGAATCACCCCGAAGCCGCCGGCCAGCTTGGTGCCTAATTTGAGATCTTTGAATTTCATGAGGCTACTTTTCTTTTTTCTCGATCACCACGATCACCTTCACCTCGCCGGTCACTTTGGATTTGCCCACAAAGCCGAGGGCGCCGCGCGTTGCCGCCACTTTTTTCACCACCTCCTCTTCCGACTCCAACGCCTGCGGCGGATCACTCTCGCCCATCAGCACTTTCTTCAACCAAATCGATTTCATGCGCGAGGGCGTTTTCCCAAGCAGTTTATAAAAAGCTTCGCGGATTTCAATCGCCGGCTTGAGATCGAACACCACCACCGGCGTTTTATTGCGCCAGGATTTAATTTCGCAACTGTAGAAATCCAGAAGCTGCCTTTGGCTGAGCGTGTCTTCCGGCACCGCTTTGTGCGCAATGACGGCGACTTGCGCGCTGGCGAGGCGCGTGCAAACCAGGAGGCCAACGGCTGTTAGCCTGATCATACGCTGTATCATCGTCTTCTCTCGATTTAACCTGGCCATACGCTAAAAAACCACGGAAATGGCGAGATAATAGTAGTTCGCCCGGCTGGTGGTGATGGAAGTGGTCGTTGACTCAAAACGCACCCGGCCATATTGCGCTTTGGCCGAAATCGTTTCATTGACGTCATAAGCCGCGCCCGCCGTCAAAGCGAGGATATCCAAATCGCTGAGCGGCAGATCGTTTTCGCGAGTGACCCAATAACCCGCATAAACCTTGAAGCGCTCGCTCCAGGTGTGCTTGAGGGTGCCGTAATAAAATTTTTTGTCTAAATCCGCAATGGGATGATCATCATCATAAGTCACGCTAATAAACTCGGACTCCCACTGCCATTTTCTCGTCTCGATGGAAAAATCGCCGCCCAGCCGCAGACGCGGCACCTTGGAGAATTTGGACGGATCTTCTTTCAGCAACACGGCCACCTGATAAAAATCGCGATGCTCCAGAGTCGCGGAAACCCCTATTTTAAAATTATCGGTACGCAGGCCAAAACGGCCGCCGAATAAAAAAAATTTCGTCGTGTCGACGCCGGTTTGGCCGCGGCGGGGGTCGTCGTTAATATTCGGGCTGTTGCCGGCGAAAACGGCATAATCGATTTTCAGTGTCCGCTCGGGGATGAAGCCGTACACCTGCGCGAAAGCTTGCCGCGGCGCAAACTCTTCCAGCGCGATGATTTCATTGAATGAAGACTCGTAAGCCAGGGGCCGGATGATATACGGCAACAGCGGCGTCTTGTTTTTGATCTCATTGAGATTGTTAAAGGCCGGAACCTGCAGCCCCAATTTCAAATTGAATTGCTCGCTGCGGCGATAACGCACCCAAGCCTCTTCGAGATTTTGCGCGCCCCAATTGCGCGAAGACGAATAAGAATTGACAAACTCAAAATTGATGAACGTTCTCCAGTTTCGCGCCAGATCCTTTTGCAGAAATAAATTGAGCTGTTGCAAGCTAAAAGACTTGACTTCGACCGGCCGGTC
>CAZVZZ010000212.1:0-4229 GCA_964631505.1 uncultured Cytophagia bacterium | reverse complement strand
GTCATCGGCGGCGGCACGATGGGCAACGGCATTGCGCACGTGTTTGCCCAGTTTGGCTGCTCCGTCACTTTGGTTGAGGTCAAGCAGGAATTGATTGATCGCGCGCTCGCGACGATCAAAAGTAATTTAGAACGGCAAGCAAAGAAGGGCGTTATTCCGGCCAACGAAGTTGCGGTAATCATAGGACGGATTGCAACTGCAACGGAATTGAAAGCATTGGCCAATTGCGAGTTGATTGTCGAAGCGGCGACGGAAGAGATTGCGCTCAAGAAAAAAATCTTTGCGGAGCTGGATGCAGTGTGTTTGCCGGCGACGATTTTGGCGAGCAACACCTCGTCGATTTCGATCACCGCCATTGCCGCTGCGACCAAACGGCCCGCGCAGGTGATCGGCATGCATTTTTTCAATCCCGTGCCGGTCATGACCCTGGTGGAAGTGATTCGCGGATTAGACACGAGTGAAGAAACTTTCAATGCCGTGATGCAGCTCAGCAGCGCGCTCGGCAAAACGCCGGTGTCGGTAAATGATTATCCGGGCTTCGTATCGAATCGCGTGCTGATGCCGATGATCAACGAGGCAATTTATTGCGTGATGGAAGGCGTTGCCACGAAAGAAGCGATTGACACGGTGATGAAGCTTGGCATGAATCATCCGATGGGACCGTTGGCGCTGGCGGATTTTATCGGTCTTGATGTGTGTTTGCATATTATGGAAGTCTTGCACCAGCAATTGGGCGACGATAAATATCGCCCATGCCCGTTGCTGCGCAAGATGGTTGCCGCCGGGCATCTCGGCAAGAAAACCGGGCAGGGATTTTATTCGTATGCGTGAATGGAAAATAGCATTCTGGAAGAAATCTTTTTCAGGCCGGCGCTTTATTTGCAGTCAAAAAAAAGATTCCTGCGGAATGACCACCTTTTTTCTGCCCACAGCGTTGCACAAATCGAATTAAAACGAGGAGCACATGGATTTCAATCTAACCGAAGAACAGAAACAAATTCGCGACGAAGCGCGCCGTTTTGCGGAAACCGAGATTGCGCCGGATGCGGCGGAGCGTGACGCGCAGGAAAAGTTTGCCGAAAAGCAAATCAAAAAACTGAGTGAACTCGGCTACATGGGCATGACGGTCAGCTCGCAATACGGCGGCCAAAGCGCGGATACGATCAGTTATGTCCTCGTTGTCGAGGAACTTTCGAAAGTCGACGCTTCCGTCGGTGTGGCGCTGTCGGTGAATAATTCGCTGGTGTGTTACGGCCTCGAAAAATTTGGCAACGAGGCGCAAAAACAAAAATATCTCATGCCGTTGGCGAGCGGCAAGGCGCTCGGAGCGTATTGTCTTTCCGAACCGGGCACGGGCAGCGACGCCGGGAATATGATGACGGTGGCCGAGAAGCGCGGCGATCATTATACCCTCAACGGCGCGAAAAATTTCATTACCAACGGCGTTCATGCCGATCATCTGATCGTCTTTGCCACGATGGATAAAAAAGCCGGTGTGAAAGGCGTTTGCGCTTTCATCGTCGAACGTGCGTTCGCCGGCGTTTCGGTCGGCAAGAAAGAAAAGAAGCTCGGCATCCGCAGCAGCGATACGGCGATGTTGAATTTCGACAACGTGAAAGTGCCGGCGGAAAATTTGCTCGGACAAGAAGGCAAAGGTTTTGGCATTGCCATGTCGATTCTCGACGTCGGGCGCATCGGTATCGCCGCGCAGGCGCTCGGCATCGCGCGCGCGTCGTTTGAAGCGGCGGTGAAATACGCACAGGAGCGCCAGCAGTTCGGCCAGCCGATCATCAATTTTCAAGCGATCAATTTCATGCTGGCGGATATGGCGACGGAAATCGATGCGGCGCGTTTGCTGATTTACCAGGCCGCCGTCGCCAAAGATCGCGGCGAGAAATTTTCGGTGCAATCGGCGAAAGCGAAGCTGTACGCCTCACGGGTCGCGGTGGATTGCGGCACGAAGGCGGTGCAGATTTTTGGCGGTGCCGGCTATTTGAAAGATTATCCGGTCGAGCGCTATATGCGTGACGCACGCATCACGGAGATTTATGAAGGCACTTCGGAGATTCAACAACTTGTTATCGCCCGCAGCCTGATGGCGTAACGCAGATAACCTGGCTGCGAAAAAGTTTATATTTACAATTTTCAAGAGGAGAGGAAATGACCCGACTAACCAACGGCAAAACTGCTGAGGCCGCGCCGTTAAATAAAAATGGACAGGCAAAATCCAAGACGCAAGCGCTGCCGGCCACCGGTTTCGATGAGAAAACGAAAATCTGGTTCAACGGCAAAATGGTGCGTTGGCATGACGCCACCATTCATGTGATGTCGCACGTGGTGCATTACGGCTCCAGCGTGTTCGAAGGTTTTCGTTGCTATGAAACGCCGGACGGCCCGGCGATCTTTCGCCTGAAAGATCACATCGATCGCCTGTTTGATTCGGCGAAAATTTACCGTATCGACATGCCGTTTACCAAAGCTGAGATTATGCAGGCGTGCATCGATGTCGTGCGCCTCAACAAGCTTCAAGCCTGTTACCTGCGCCCGGTGGCGTTTCGCGGTTATCACAGCCTCGGCGTTGATCCCAGAATCTGCCCGACGCAGGTGGCCATTGCCGCGCTGATGTGGGGCAAATATCTCGGGCCGGAGGCGCTGAAAAACGGCGTCGATGTGCGCGTTGCCTCGTGGAATCGCATGCGGCCCAACACCTTCCCGGCGATGGCCAAAGCCGCGGCGAATTATATGCCCTCGCAACTCGTGAAATTGGAGGCGAAGATGGATCAATATGTCGAAGGCATTATGCTCGATTCCAACGGTTATGTGAGCGAGGGCAGCGGCGAAAATATCTTTTTGGTTTATCGCGGCAAAATTTATACGCCGCCGTTCGCCTCGAGCATTCTGCCGGGCATCACACGCGATTGCATTATCGCGCTGATAAAAAATTTGGGTCATGAGCTTGTCGAAGCGCCGGTGCCGCGCGAAATGCTGTACGTCGCCGATGAAGTTTTTTTCACCGGCAGCGCCGCGGAGGTCACGCCGATTCGCTCGATTGACCGCATCACCATCGGCAACGGCAAATGCGGCCCGATTACCGCGCGCTTGCAGGAGAGTTTTTTTGGAATTATTGAAGGCCGCGAAGAAGATGTTGATGGTTGGTTGACGTTCGTCCGTTAAAATCGTTGCCGAGAGCATTGTCCGTAAAATTGAAATCCCACAGAAAATGGCAAAATTTTTCTGTGGGATTTCCTTTGCGGGAACAAGTTTTGGGCGAAGCAAAAAATAAGGTTGCAAATTTCATTATTTTGTCTTAACTAGTTAATAGGCCGGGGTTGAGGAAAATCACGGCCGTGTCAAGTTTATAATGTCATTTATATCGTTATTAGGGTTTTTGCACGATCATGTCACAAGGCAGCGGACGCCGCCGGGCGCGGGAATTGGCTTTGCAAGCGTGTTATGCGCATGAGTTGTCCGGTAATCCGCCGGAGCAAATCGTGGGCGATGTCATCAATGCCCAAACCGAAGAAACGGGCGCGGTGTTGGAATTTGCCGCGGCGCTGTTTCGTCGTACGGTGGCGGAAAATTCTTTTTTTGACATGCTGATCCGGCGCAAAGCCGTCAATTGGGAGTTTAATCGCATTGCGATCATGGACAAGCTCATTCTGCGGATGGCGCTGAGCGAGTTTCTCCATTTTCCCGACATTCCGCCGAAAGTGACGATTGATGAAGCCATCGAGATCGCCAAAAAATTCAGCACCGAAAAAAGCGGGCGCTTCGTCAACGGCATTCTCGATGCCGTGCTCATCGATTTGCGCAAAGAAGGGCGCTTGCAGAAAAAGGGGCGCGGGTTGAGCGAGGGGAATGAAGATGAGGCGTGATTCCATCGCCATCTTGAGTGTGTGAAATTTTTTCTCTATTTTGAATGGAGAATACTGAGCATGAATACAATGAAAGCATACGAAGAAATTGTCGATTTTATTGCAGCGGGCACAACACCAAATCGGGTCATCGCGTATCAGCCTTCGGAAGCCGCCAAAGCGCATGTGGCCGATCTCATTTATCGGGAAAAGAACACCGGCCTGACACCGGATGAAAAAGCGAATTGGATCATTATCTGCAATTAGAGCATATCATGAGGTTGGCCAAAGCACGTGCCCATCAGTTTGTCCAATGAGCAGCTACATTGGTGACGACTTGCGTAAGCTGGTAGCCATACGCGCCGCTTTTTTGTG
>CAZVZZ010000211.1:0-4260 GCA_964631505.1 uncultured Cytophagia bacterium | reverse complement strand
TGCCTTTGATGCGCCCGACTTCGAGCTGCAAAAAATCGAAATACAGCGTGCGCTCCTCGCGCGTCTTCAGCGTAATGAGATCGCCGCGCAACGACGGATCGATTTTGCGATAAATATATTCCAGATTGGTCGTCTTGCCGCTGAGGCCCGGTCCGTAATAGACGATCTTGAGATTCACTTCCTGTAAAGCCCAGTTGACAAACATAGGTGCAGCGTCCTGTTCGAAGTTGCGGCTTCGTTTTTCGCCGATCATTTTCTTACCCGGACCAGCCGCCGGCCCGGATTGGCGCCGTTACAAACTGAAAGATTTATCGAACTCTTTGCCCAGCAACAAACCAAACTCGGAGTCGATAAAATCCGAGGCCTTTTGCTCCGCCTTCGCGGCTTTGTCGAGTACGCCTTTTAAATTTTCCACGGCCTTGTTCGCAAAAATGCGCACCAGTCCGAGCGCCACGGTTTTCTCAAAAATAATCGCCAGCAGAAAATTGTAGCTGACGTTGCAGAGATAAAAATTGCGGCGCTCGCCTTCCTGGAAAATAAATTTAAAGCCTTCCTTTTCGCCGATGACGCGCGCCATTTCCGCGGTCGCGGCAAAATTTCCCGCGGCCAGCGCCGACATGCCGGAAAGATTGGCGACGTGCTGCTTGCCGTGATGGGTTATCGGATTGCCGTTCGTGTCACAAAACAGCGCGAAATCCGCACGGGTGCTCGCCAACAAGTCCCGCAAGATTTCGTTGACTTGACTGAACGTTTCCGTTGACAGCATGAACTGCTCGGTCGCTTGTTCTGCTAATTTCATAAAACCTCCTAAGCTTCAATCCTTTGTACCTGCCGTTCGCATCCCTACGCGAATTTGCGTCTCATCATATTGGCGAAGAGGAAAGACAAATGTTGGCGCTCTACTGGTTGGTGGTCACAATTTGTTATTGGCCGGTTGCCAGCCGGTCCGCTAAAAACGCCGGCAAGACGCCGGTGGCGCGGATTTTCTTCTGGGTGGCCGCGATGTCGTAAGGCACGCGTTTTAAAGTATAACGCAACGGCGCCGTATCCAAAATGCCGTATGCCGCATCCGGATTGCGATCACGCGGTTGACCCACGCTCCCGATATTAATCAAATACCGGCAATCGCCCTTAATTGCGAGGGGATAATCATGCAAAACTCGCATGCGGCCGTCCGGCGGCAGCGGAATCACCCACGGCGTGTGCGAATGTCCGACAAAGCAGATTTTTTCCGTGAAGGCCTTGAAGCCGCGCTCCGCGTCTTCAAGATTGAGAATGTAATTCCAGCGCCGCGGCTCTTCCGGCGAGGCATGCACGATCATGAACTCGTCGTAAGTTTCGGTATACGGCAGCGCTTTTAAAAACTGCAGTGAGTTTTCGTCGAGCTGCCCGGTTGTCCACTCAATCGCCTGGCGCGCCATGTAATTGAACAAATCCAAATCGACGCGGCCCAACGACGCTTCATCGTGATTGCCGATCAAGCAAACGGCGGCGTTTTCCTGCACGAGCTTGGCGCACTCATTGGGGTTCGGCCCATAGCCGATCACGTCGCCAAGACAAATAATCTCGTCGACGGCTTCCGTGCGCAGCGCTGCCAGCACCACTTCCAGCGCTTCGAGATTGGCATGAATGTCTGAGATTAAACCATATCGCATGGCCGCGAAACGATTTTGTTAATGTGAATGATTCGTCACACTTGGGCGGAACCAGAGTCACGCGCAAAATTTTTGTAAATATAACACTTCGCCGCAACGTTTGCAAGCTTAATCTTTCTTAAAAACGACAATAATAAAATTTTTAAAAATCTTGCAATCTTGCAACAATTGAGGCGTAAGGCGTAAAACGTAAATTACGCTTTACGCCTTACGCCTCACATCATGTTCACCGGATCGATGTCAACGACCAGCCGCAGGCGTTGGTTGCGGTTGGCCTTGTGAAAAAACTGCACCACCCGGCGTAGCGTGGCGCGCATCTGCTGCGCCGCGGGATCTTTCTGCATATCATTTTTGATCAACACCTGCCAGCGAAATTCATGTTCGAGGCGTTCCAGCGGCGACGGACTGGGGCCGAACACGCGAAACGGCCCGCCGATTTTTTTGAGCAGCGCCGCAAAATCTTGCGCCACGCCCCGGATGCGCTCGTTGTCGCGATGCCGAAACAACACCAACGCCACGCGGCTGAACGGCGGGAAACGCAGCGCCTCGCGCTGGCGCACTTCATATTCATAAAACTTGTTGAAATTATGCTCGCGCGCGCAGGCCATGCAAACATCATCGGGCGAATACGTTTGAATGATCACTTCGCCGGGCAAATTGCGGCGGCCGGCGCGCCCCGCCACTTGCGTGAGCAATTGAAACGTGCGCTCGCCCGCGCGAAAATCCGGACGCAACAAGCCGGTGTCTGCCGAGACCACGCCCACCAGCGTCACTTTATGAAAATCCAACCCCTTCGCGATCATTTGCGTGCCGAGCAAAATATCGAATTTATGCTCGCCAAATTCGCTGAGAATGCGATCGTGCGCCAGCTTGCCGCGCGTTGTGTCGAGATCCATCCGCACCACGCGCGCCTGCGGAAACAACTCGTGCAACGCCTGCTCTACTTTTTGCGTGCCGATGCCTTTGTAAATGATGTCGAGGCTTTTGCACTGCGGGCACACATCCGGCGCGCGCTCGTAGGCGTTGCAATAATGGCAGCGCAGAAGATTGCCGCGTTTATGAAACGTCATGGCGATATTGCAAGCGTCACACAAGCGCACGAAGCCGCAACTGACGCAACGAATCATCGGCGCAAAACCGCGGCGGTTTTGCAGCAGAATGATCTGCTCTTTTTTCTCCAGCTTCTCGTTGATTTTTTCAAAAAGAATGCGCGAGAAAATGCCCTCGTGGTCCGGCGCGGATTGCCGCCAGCGAATCATGTCGAGAATGCGCACCTCCGGCAGCGGCACGTTGTCGATGCGCTTCGGCAATTCCAGCAGCGTGTATTTGCCGCGTTGAGCATTGGTGTAAGATTCAATCGACGGCGTTGCCGAGCCGAGCAACACCGCGGCTTGGCTCATTTTTGCGCGCACGATTGAAACGTCGCGGGCGTGATAGCGTGGGGCTTTGTCCTGTTTGTAACTGCCTTCGTGTTCTTCATCAACCACGAGCAGGCCGAGATTTTTTACCGGCGCAAAAACGGCCGAGCGTGCGCCGATGACCACGCGGGCCTCGCCGCGATGCACGCGCCGCCACGCATCGTAACGCTCGCCTGCGCTCATGTGGCTGTGCAACACCGCAATGAGATTGCCGAAGTTCGCTTGAAACCGCGCCACCGCTTGCGGCGTCAGCGAAATCTCCGGCACCAGCATAATCGCGTCTTTGCCTTGCGCCAGTGTGTTGCGAATCGCGTCGATATAAACCTGCGTCTTGCCGCTGCCGGTGATGCCGTGCAACAAAAAGACTTCGAAGCGGTTTTGCTGCACGGCTTCCGTCACGCGCTGCACGGCATTGACCTGTTCCGCATTTAGAATAAAAGAGGGAATTTCGGTTTTCACCGGTGGGCTGCTGGAAGAAATAAAATAGGGGCTGCGCTCGATCTCGCGCTCAACGAATTGCACCATTCCGCGCTGCGCCAGCGATTGCAGCGACGGCCCGCCAAGCCCGCTGCGTTTCAGAAAGAACGCGCGCAACATTTCCCCGCGCTTGGCCAGCAGTTGCAAACCTTCACGTTGCTTCGCCGTCAAATTGCGAAGCGGCACTTTTTTGACGAATAAATCTTTTTCGTTTTTTATCTTTTTATCTTTTTTAATTTCACCCTGGCCGCGCTCCAGAAATTTTTGCCCCGCCGGCGTGAGTTGCACGAAAAATCTTTTTTGCGCGCGCGCCTCGCCCTCCTGCATTTGCTGGCTGGTTTCGACCAGCCCAGCAGCCATTAAGCTTTGCAAACTGCTGCGCACGCCTTCGTAGCGCAGATGTTTGACGAGATAGCGAACTTTATAACCTTCTTTGCCGATCAAGGCGCGCACGATTTCCGCCTGCCGCGGCGCCCGGCTTTCCAAACGCGCCATTTCTTCTGCCGCAGGTTCGCGTGTGAGCCGGACATACTGATGGCTCTCTTTTTCCAAACCCGGCGGCAGCATCGTGCGCAACACTTCGCCGAGGCTGCAGAGATAATAATCCGCAATCCAGTCCGCCAACTGCAGCCGCGGTTGATCAAACAGCGGCGCCGCATCGAGCACGTCCAAAACTTCGCGCAGCTTTTCCGGATCGAAATCAATCTTAT
>CAZVZZ010000210.1:0-4265 GCA_964631505.1 uncultured Cytophagia bacterium | reverse complement strand
GGGCTGAAGCGTTTTAATTTTCCTTTCCAATTTTTTACATTTTACGATTGGGTAGAAATCACATGGATTCAAATCAACCTTCGCGGCCGGGCCGCAAGACGGGCAAGACGGCGCTCACGCGCGGCGATGCCCCGTTCGAGGTGCGCCCGAGAACGTATGTCAATCGCGGCGCCATGCAGCGCGGCACCGGCGTGCGCGGCACACGCCCGCTACAGCCGAGCGGCTACCGCGACCAAAACCGCCGGCGCACCAACAACACACACCATCGCATCTCACGCGAATTGGACGAGCGCATTGTCGATTTGCAAGCGCTGTTCGATGTGAGCCGCACGCTGAACTCGTCGCTGCAGCTCAAAAACATTCTCGACACGTTGCTGCTGACGCCGATGGGTAAAATGATGATCGGCAAAGGCCTCGTGCTGCTGGCGCGCGGCGAGCCGCGTTTTGTGGTTGAAACGCTGAAAGGCATTCCGCGCACGCATATCGGCCAGGAGTTCGAAATTAATTTGACGCAGCCGAGTCCGCAATTTTTAAACGAGTTGGAAAGCGAGCCGTGGGCCGGGCTGCTCATCAAGCTGGGGTTCCGGCTCGTGGTGCCGATTTTTTCCAACAATCGCTGTCTCGGCATCATGGTGTACAGCAATAAATCCACCGAGCAAAATTACAGCCCGAATGATCTCGAATACTTGAGTTCGCTGGCCAATCTTGCGGCGACCGCGGTGGAAAATGCGCTTATTTTCCAGCAGTTGAATGACGTCAATCGCCGGCTTGACAAGAAGAATCAGGAACTGAACACGTTGTTTGAAATCAGCAAAGAAATCAATTCAACCTTGGACGGCGACAAGATCGTCAGCGTGTTGGCTTACGCGTTGATGGGCGAGCTGATGGCGCAACGCTGCATGGTGTTTGGCGGCGACAACGGCGAGTTTGAAATGCGCGTCAATAAAGGTTTTCGCGGCGAAGAGTTGAAGGCGCTGCAAGAGGAGAGTTTTCGCAGCCGGCTCAAGCAAATAAGCCAGCCGGTGCTCACCAGCAAATTGGTCGAAGACGATTTGCGCACCGCGCTGCTGACGAGCGGCGTGCAAGTGTTGGTGCCGATGATCAGCCAAAACGTGGTGCGCGGCCTGGTGTTGCTCGGTGAAAAAATCACCAAAGCCGAATACCAAGAAGACGATCTTGATTTTTCCTCGACGCTATGCAACGCCGCGATGATTTCGATCGAGAATGCGCGCCTCTTTCAAGAGACGCTGGAAAAGCAAAAGCTCGAAGAAGAATTGTCGATTGCGCGGGAGATTCAACAGCGCCTACTACCCAAAGAGGCGCCGGAGCTTGGCGACTTTGAACTGGCGGCGATCAACATTCCCACCCGGCAAGTTGGCGGCGATTATTACGACTATTTTCCCATTGGTGAAAACCGGTATTTAATCACGATTGCGGACGTCTCCGGCAAAGGCGTGCCCGCGGCGCTGCTAATGACCAACCTGCAAGCGACGCTGCATGCGATGACGACGACGGATGTGGCGTTCGAGGAAATCGTTTTTCGCATCAACAATTTTGTGCATCAAAACACGACGATGGACAAGTTCATCACGGCGTTTTTTGCGATCTTTGATCGGAAAAACGGCACGTTGACCTCGATCAGCGCCGGACACAATCCGCCCTACTTGTGGCGCGCGGACGGCAGTTTTGAAACGTTGAATGAAGGCGGGCTGTTGATGGGTATGTTTCCGAACGCGCCCTACAAAAGCGAAACGAGGCAGTTGCGCGCCGGGGATTGGGTCGTGATGTTTACCGACGGCGTCAGCGAAGCCATGAGCGCCGAGGGGGAAGAATTCGGCGAAAAACGTTTGGAAGAAATTATTCGTGCCGGTCGCGACACCTCCGCCGCCGGTATGATCGAAGCGATCAGCAACGCCGTGAAACAACACACCGAAGGTGCGCCGCAGAGTGACGATATTACGCTGGTGGTGTTGAAGTGTAATTGCAAGGAAAATGGGTAAACGGCTGTGGCCCGTTGGGCCGTCACCCACTTAACCGGCTAACAGGCCAACCGGCAATCGGGCTAACTTTTTAACTCATGGCATCGATCCTAGTCGTCGACGACGAGCAAGCTATTCGCGCTTTGCTGGCCGAAATTCTCACCAAAGATGGATACAGCGTCGTTACGGCGGCGGATGGGGAAACGGCTATTGCAGAATTACAAAACACGCACTTTGATCTCATCATTTCCGACCTGCACATGCGCCGTGTCGGCGGCATTGAGGTATTGAAAGCGGCAAAAGAAAAGCCGGATTATACCGAGGTGTTGATTCTCACCGGCCGCGGCACGATTGCCACAGCGGTGGAGGCCATGCGATTGGGGGCGTTCGATTTTCTCACCAAGCCGGTCGATCTCGAAGAATTTCGCCTAAAAGTGCGGCAGGCGTTGAAACACCACGCCATGCATTTGCAAATCGAAGCGCAGCGTCAAAAGCTGTTGGCGCATCAGGAAATGATTGGCCGTGATCTCAAAATCGCGGCACAGGTGCAGCAAAGTTTGGTGCCGCGTCCGTTCATTCATCCGCGCCTCGAAGTTGACGTGCGCCATGTGCCGATGATCGGCGTCGGCGGCGATTTTTCGGACATTTACTTTGACGGCCGTGATTGGCTGTATCTTTCGCTCATCGACGTCACCGGCCACGGCATTGCCGCGGCGCTGCTGGTCAATCGCATGTCGAGCGAGATTCGCCGTCTTGTTCGCGAACATCCGCAGCCGAATGTGCTGTTGCATCAGTTCAACAGTTTTGTGGTTGATGCATTTGCCGGCACCGGTATGTTTCTCACCATGTTCACCTGCATGATCCAGCTTTCCACCGGCTACGTCACTTATTCCGGCAGCGCGCATCCCGCGGCCATTCTCTGGCGGCACGATTCCAAAAACTTCGAGCGGTTGGATTCGCAAAATCCAATTATTGGTTTCGATCACATGCCGCTCAAACAATTCAAACAAGCGGCGGTGCAAGTGTATCCGGGCGATAAATTGATGCTCTATACGGATGGCATCACCGAGGCCGAGAGTGTGAATGGCGGGCAATTAGGTATTCGCGGCTTGTTGGGATTTCTCAAGCCGGTGATCACGCATTCGGCCGAAGCCATCGGCGCCAGTTTGATCGAGGATATCAAAGGCTGGTCCAAGAAGCCGATCCGCGATGATATTTATTTGCTGACGGTGGGGGTGAAGTAATCACAGCGACCCGTCCAAGTGTTTTATGGTACGCGCAATTTTCTTTTCATGCCGCTAATGGCAACGATTTTTTCTTCTGCATGCCACGGAGCATTTTCAACTGCATTTGTCATGACAATACTGGAGATCGATGTTGCCGGAATAATTTCTGCGCCGGTTTATTAAACGGTGGCCTACCACCATCCAGCGGAATATCCAACTTATATAAAACATCCATCATTCCCTCGAGATCTATTCCTAAAAGGCTGGCACATTGCCGTAGTGTTTTTTTCCCTTTAACGTAAAGTTGGGCAACACGCCACTGTTTTTCACGAGAGACACTATCCTGCAAAAGCTTTTGGATAGTATGATCACGAGTAGAGCGGCCATTATTTGATGCCAGTTCATCAAGTTCTGAAATGAGTTTTTCTGGTAAAGAAATCGTAATTTTCATCTCTAAATACTCCTGAGAATTTGGCGATAGTTAAAGTGAGATAAAAGCTTGCTGTCAACCAGGGTTTTTAGCTTTGCCAGACATTCATTTTTATCAAAGCGGCCATGCTGATAACTCAGCGTAACAAATCCAGCCATGTTGAAAGCCGAAATTCCTAAAACTCCAGCTTTTTCTCTAAGCCCCGCCTCATCGGATAGAATACTGCAACTTTTTTCGAGAGCCAGAGAGACAACTGCAGAATCAGTTTCTGAAATTGCAGTCATTGAAATCGGCCTAATAATCTGAGTTACGGTTACGATGCCGTTTTTCAATTTTTTGAGCAAGTTTTTCTGATTTCTCAACTCCCGAATAACTTGAGGTGGACAAATAAATACATCATCGCGATGGTGTAAATCATTGAGCCAATCAAGTTTTTCAAGAATAATAATCGAAGATGTATCCACAACAAACAACATTTTCCCTCCGCAGCCGGAAATTTCACACTTGAAAACTCGGCCCAAATAGATAAATATAAAAAACTATATTCATACTCGCAAAGGAATTTTCGATTGTCCGTACCATTAGTTGATGCCTACCGCAGCAAGCTCATCTTCACCCTCCGCTCCACTC
>CAZVZZ010000209.1:0-4402 GCA_964631505.1 uncultured Cytophagia bacterium | reverse complement strand
CCGACGGTGTATGATTATTTTCACATCGGCAACGCGCGGCCGTTCATTGTGTTCGACGTGTTTCGCCGCTATTTGCGCTATCGCGGCTATCAAGTCCGTTTCGTGATGAATCTCACCGACATCGACGACAAAATCATCAACCGCGCCAATGAGCTGGGCGTGTCGTCGCAGGAAATCGCACAAAAATATACGAATGCATTCTTTGAGGACATTCAAAAACTTGGTGTGCAACCGGCGGATGTTTACCCCAAAGCCACCGAGCATATCGGCGACATCATTCAGCTCATTGACACGCTAGTCAAAAACGGAACGGCGTATGTCGTCAACGGCGACGTTTTTTACGACGTGAGTAAATTCCCAGAATACGCCAAACTCTCCGGCAAAAAATTGGATGAATTGCGCGCCGGTGAGCGCGTTGCCGTGGATGAGCGCAAAGACGATCCGCTCGATTTTGCGCTGTGGAAAGCCGCCAAGCCCGGCGAGCCGTGGTGGGAAAGCCCGTGGGGCAAAGGCCGTCCCGGCTGGCATGCGGAATGCTCGGTGATGTCGATGAAATATCTCGGCGAAAGCATCGACATTCACGCCGGCGGCATCGATCTCATTTTTCCGCACCATGAAAACGAGATCGCGCAAAGCGAGGCGATGACGCACAAGCCTTTTGTGAAATATTGGATTCACAACGGATTTCTCGATATCGACGGCGAGAAAATGTCGAAATCATTGGGCAATTTCAAAACCGCGCGCGAGGTGTTGGAAAAATTTTCAACCGCGGCGATTCGAGTTTTCTTTTTGATGAAGCATTATCGCGGCCCGATCAATTTCTCGCCGGAGCCGCTGCAACATGCCGTGAAAACCGCGGAACGCTTGAATATTGCCTACAATCTTTTGCGCCGCCGGCTTGAAAATGTTGAGACCGCTAATCGCGGGCAACTCTCCGGCGAGGCGCAAAGCTTTGCCGATCTCATTCAAGCCTCGCGGGAAAAATTTATCGCGGCGATGGACGACGATTTCAACACGCCGGAAGCGATGGCCGTGGTGTTCGACTTCATCCGCGAGACCAATCGCTGGGCCGAGCGGTCAAGCCTTTCCCCGGCCGAACTCGCAGTGTTAGCCGAGGCGAAAAATCTTTTGGATGAATGGAATAGCTTCCTCGGCGTGATCGAAACGCGTGCCAGCGGCGTCGATCACGCGCGCGTTGATGGCATCATGAAAATTCTCTTGGATCTACGCCAACAAGCGCGCGGTGAGAAGAATTTCAAGTTGGGCGACGAGATTCGCAATCGCCTGAAAGAGGCGGGCGTGATTATCGAAGACAGTCCGCAGGGCAGCCGCTGGCGGTGGGAATAAAAAATTTTTCGCCACCGAAAAAAATCCCACAGAATGAATTTCTGTGGGATTTTTATTTCAAATGCGTTTTCCGATAAAAGCCGGTTTTTATTTCGTTGCGTGCTGCACCAAACTTTTCAGCTCGTCCAGAACGTCGCGGACGCGGCGCAAATCTTTCAAACGCCCTTTCTCCGGCTTGACTTTTAAATCAGCCAAAAGTTTCTGCATTTCTTCAATGAGCTTTTCCTGCTTGTGGCCGGGCTTTGAATCGGTTTCGACGTTCGGCAAATCACGCACCGCCTCGCTGAGCGCAACGATCTCGGCTTCGGCGCGAACCACAAACGCGTTGGTGATTTCCCGCACCAGCGTGCGCAGGTTTTCGATGCCGTCTTTGACTTCAGTGCGGGGTTTTAGCAAGGGATTGGTTTTGAGTGCCATACATTATACCTCGACAAGTTCGGATAACGAGCGAGCAGCCGTGGGTTCGAATTGTGGCGCCCGTTCAATGGTTTCAACAACAGCTTTGAGTCGTACCGCTTTAAGCGGCGGCTGATCAACGGGAATGCCGCCGACGATTCGCGCCACGCGCGCCTGCAAATCCAGCGCAATCGCCCGCGGCGACCGGTTGCCGTTGATCGCTTCAAAGCCGAAACGTTGCTGCATGTTCGTAAATTCGCTTTGAATCAGTTTTTGATATTTCAAAAAACTCTCCAACATATCGCGTGACAGGCCGATGTCCATGCCGCTTTCCCAATAATCCAGCACGATGTTCTTCTCAAAATTACGTTCGACGAGCAAACGCGGATTTACTTTCAAATAAAAAACCGCATCGGGCACGACCGCGATGCCATACAGCGATTCGACCCACGCGCGGTCGGCCCCGCGCACGAGGTCGCGCGCCATCAGCGTGTAAATGTAACGGTCGGCGAGCACGATGAATCCCGCTTTCAACGACGGAATGATGATGTGCTCCAACTGATCGGCAAAATCCGTCGCATAAAACAAACTGCGCGTCGTCGGGCTTAAAATATTACCCTTCTTCGCAATTTCCAATTGATCGCTCACCAAAGTGCTGCGCTTCAATCCAACGTTGACAATCGCATGCCCGTGCCGCTCCAGCCATGCGGTGAGCCGCTCGATCTGCGTCGAGCGTCCCGAGCCGTCCGCGCCTTCGATCACAATCAGCTTGCCCTGCAGCTCCTCCCCGTCCACATTCGGCAAACCTTCGCCGTAAAATTTTTTTGACATAAAAGATGTTCTCCTGTTAGCCCGTTGGCCGGTTCTTGGGCAACCGGCCAACGGACTAACCGCTTAACCGGCCAACGCTTTTAAGCCACGCGCGCCCATTTTTTGAAACGCGGCAAATCGAGCTGGGTTTGAATAATCTCGCGGACTTTCTGCTGCTGTTCTTCAACGGTTCGCGTCGCATCCATCACGTGAAAGCGATATGTTTCTTCCATGCTCTCGTATTGTTCATGAATCCGTTGCTGAAACAGGCGGAAACTTTCATACGGATCATTGGCGAGTCCCAGATCCATGCCGGCTTCAAAATATTTTAACTGCGGCCGGCCGGAGAGAATGCGATCCAGCGCGGTTTCCAGCGGCACTTTGAAGAAAAAAGTAATATCCGGTTCGACCGCGAAACTATACAAATTGCGCACCCAGTTGTGGCTGCAACCGCGCACCACGTCGCGCGCGAACGCCGTGTACATGTAGCGATCCGCCAGCACGATGAAACCGGCGCGCAACAGCGGCCAAATCTGGCGCTCGTAACGGTCGGCGAAGTCGGTGCAATGAATCAAGCTGAACGTGGTCGGCGTCAGCAGTTGTTCCTTCTTGCCGCGCTTGGTCACTTTTTTCACCAGATCGGAAGAATTCCATTCGGTGAAAAACACCTTCATGTTTTGCATCTCCAGCCAGCGCTTAACGAGATAAATCTGCGTCGATTTCCCCGAGCCGTCCAAACCTTCCACGGCGATGAGCTTGCCGGAAACTTCTTTCGGCTTTTTAATTTCGCTGTTCATTTTTCACTGGGCAATTTTGCAGCCGGCGAGGTTGCGGCTTTGCCGGCACTGGGTTTCACATGCTTATATTCGACCTGTAACGCAAAAACCTGTTCAAACAATTCGGCCTTTTGTTTCGCGCCCCAGATTTCAATCTCGATGTCCTTGTCGGAAATCAGATACAAGCGCAAATTCTTTTTCCGGCGCTCGCAGCGCACCTCCTGAATGCGCTGGCTGTGGCTGCGGTCAAGGCCATCGGCCAAACGCAAAATCGCGGCGAGCTTCAAAACGAGTTTCTGATCGGGCTTGCCGAGCGCCGCAAAGTTGGCGTGCTTCTTTTTCGGCGCCGCGCGGCGATGGTAGCGTGCCACGTTGGCGATAATCGCGATTTCGCGCGGCGAAAAGCCGACCAGGTGCGAATGGATAATTAAATGATACGTGTGTTTGTGATGCCCGGTGTAATTGATGAAATAACCGATATCGTGCAAATTGCCGGCGGCCTCCAGCAGATCGCGTTCATTCGCGGTTTTTTCATCGCTCGCCGGAAAAAGCTGATTGAAAATCGCAAGCGCCATGTGGGTGACGTGCAGCGAATGCGGCGCTTCGTAACGGCACGACTCCGCAAACTCTTTGACGCTGTGCCGCCAGTCCGTTTTCGAATATTGGGTCAACGTCCGCTTTTGATCGAAAGCGGAATCGCCGGAAATCATTTGCAAAATCAAGCCTTCGCGGATGCCGCGCTCACTGACCTGCAAGACGTTAAGGTCAAAAACTTTCATCACCTGATTCACCACGGTCACGCCGGCGACGATGATGTCAGCGCGATCCGGATTCAGCCCCGTGAGGCCGCGGCGCTCTTTCAAGCTTTTGTGCCGGAGCACGTCCAGCACGTGTTTCACCTGCGCGCGGTTCATTTCATAGCCGTGCACACCGGTGTATTTCTCGCGCTGCAGCGCTTTGTGCAATTCGGCGATCGTGGTGAGCGTGCCGCCGCTAGCGATGAGCATTTGCGCGCCGACTTCGCCGGCGTCGCGAATCGGCAGCAGATGATTTTTGATGTGCTGGCGCAGGGC
>CAZVZZ010000208.1:0-4424 GCA_964631505.1 uncultured Cytophagia bacterium | reverse complement strand
AAAAACGCAACATAAATGTTGCGCCACGAACCCGTTACACGTAAGGAGGAAATAAAATGTCGAGCAAAAGCAAATGGAGTTTTCTCGTTCTCACGCTCGTGTCGTTGTGCCTGATCATGGCGGCATGCAGCAAAAAAGAAGAAACTCCGCAACAAACAGCGACGCCGCAGACCGAACAGCCTGCCGCGCAGACGCCGGCAACGACGCCAGCGGAACAGCCTGCAGCAACTCCGGCGGAATCGCAACCGGCCGCGACGCCGGTTGAAACGAAACCCGAAATGAAAACTGCAGAACCGGCTGCGAAGGAAACGACGACGCAACCCGTTCCGGCAACGGCTCCCGCCGAAGTAAAATTAGTCGAGCTTGATCTGAAATTGCCGAAGCCGATGTTCATCGGCACGCCGCAAAACATTCAAGTGGCGAAACTCGAAAAACCGCTCGGCAAGCCGCGGCCGCCGTTTTTAGCGCCGGAAGGCACGAAGAACGTCGCGCTCGGCCGGCCTGTGAAAAGCTCCGATGAAGCGCCGGTGATCGGTGAGCTGAAAATGATCACCGACGATGACAAGGAAGCCGGTGATGGCAGTTATGTCGAGCTTGGCCCATTTTTGCAGCATGTCACCATCGATCTCGGCAAAAAACACAATATCTACGCGATTGTGGCGTGGCACTTTCACAAACAGCCGCGCGTTTACTATGACGTGATCGTGCAGGTCGCGGATGACGCCAACTTCACCCAAAACGTGGCGACGCTGTACAACAATGATCTCGACAATTCCGCGAAAATGGGCACCGGCACGGACAATCATTACGTCGAAACCTCCGAAGGCCGCCTGATTGACGCGAAAGGCGTGCAAGGCCGTTACGTTCGCCTGTACAGCAACGGCAACAGCAACGACGATTTGAATCACTATATCGAAGTCGCCGTTTACGGTAAGCCCGCCGGCGCGATTTAGTCTTCACCAGGAGTGCAAGCTTAGGCTTGCACTCCTTTACTCCATCCGCATGGGTCATGTCACACCGAATAAACACCGTGCTGCTTTTGGCCGTTGCCGTGCTAACTTTGGCTCTGCGCCTGCCGGAATTGGAGCAACGTCCGATGCACGGGGACGAGGCGGTTCATGCCATCAAGTTCGGCGCGCTGTTAGAGAAAAATTTCTATCGCTACGATAGCTTCGAATATCACGGCCCAACGTTGAATTATCTAACGTTGATTCCCGCCTTTTTACGCGCCGAAAAAAACACCCTCGCCGTAACCGACTGGACGCTGCGCATTGTGCCAGTTTTCTTTGGAACACTGCTTGTTTTCATGCCGCTGCTGCTCTTAAGGGGATTGAGCCGCGGCGCGGTTTTCACCGCAGCTTTATTCGCCGCGATTTCCCCGGCGATGGCGTATTACAGTCGGTATTATATTCAAGAAATGCTTCTGGTGTGTTTTACGTTTGGTGTTATCGTTTGCGGTTATCGGTATTTTCAAAATAAAAAAATTGGCTGGGCCGTCGCGGGCGGCGGCTTTTTCGGGCTGATGCACGCGACCAAGGAAACCTGCATCATCGCGTGGGGCGCAATGGCGTTGGCATTGATTCCGCTCGTGGCGCGGCGTGATTTCATGTCGAAGTGGCGCGGCCTCAATCGCCGGCATCTCGTTGCGGCGTTGGCCGCTGCGGTCGCCGTTTCGATTTTGTTTTTCTCTTCTTTTTTCACCAACTGGCAGGGGGTGCTGGATTCGATTTTAACCTATAAAAACTATTTCAGTCGCGCCGGTCAAAATCCAATCCACATTCAACCGTGGCATTATTATCTCAACCTCCTCGCCTACTTTCGCCTCGGCGCTAATCCGTTTTGGAGTGAAGCGCTCATTCTCATTTTAGCCGTCGCCGGCTTCGCCGCGGCAGTGATGAAAAAAAATATAGTTGCGGCTGATCAAGAGCTTCTGCGCTTTCTCGCGTTTTATACGCTGCTCATGACGAGCTTTTATTCTTTCATTCCTTATAAAACGCCGTGGAATCTGCTCAGTTTTTGGCACGGCATGATCCTGCTGGCGGGCGTCGGCGCGACGGCCTGCATAAAATTATTTTCAAATAAATTCGTTCGTGCAATTGCCATTTTGTTCATGATAGTTGGCAGTGCGCATTTAACCTGGCAATCATATTTGGCAAATCACAAATATGACGACGACCCCGCCAATCCGTATGTTTATGCGCATCCGGTTGATGACGTTTTCACCGTCGTCAAACGCATCGAAGCCGTTGCGCTGGTGCATCCCGATGGCCGCAACATGCACGTGCAAGTGATCTGTCCGGGCAACGACTACTGGCCGCTGCCGTGGTATTTGCGCCGTTTCCCCAATATCGGCTGGTGGCGTGAAGTGGATGAAAATGCGCCCGCCGCTCAACTCGTCATCGCCGAGCCGCAATTCGAGCCGGCGCTGCTGCGGAAATTTTACGAGCTGCCGCCGCCCGGACAAAAACATCTCTACGTGCCGCTGTTCGATTCATACACCGAATTGCGCCCGCAAATCGAATTGCGCGGTTACGTGCGCAAGGATTTGTGGGATCGATTGCAGGCCAGTGGTCAGTAATCAGTGTTCAGTAACCAGCGACATACAACAAACAACCAGCAACGAGCAACCAGCAACGAGTTACCAGATGACGGCAGTTTCACAAACTATCGATCTCGTTTCAGGTACCATTCCAGACTTGCATCGTTTTTCTCACCAAGCGATGGCAACGATTTATGAAATTTTTATCGTCTCCGATGACGCCGGCTATGCGCAACAAGCAGCATACGCGGCATTCGGCGAGCTTGATCGCCTCGAGCAGGAATTGAGCCGTTTCCTTCCGAACAGCGATATCTCCCGCATCAATCATCTCGCCGCGCTTCAGCCACTCTGTCTCGGTATCGACACGTTTGAATGTCTCAAGCTGGCGAAACGCATTTCAGAAGAAACCAACGGCGCGTTCGACGTCACGGTTGGTCCGCTCATGCAATGTTGGCTGAATCCCGATAAAGCTTTGCGTTCGCCCTCAGCGGAAGAACTTGCAGAAGCGCGGCGCCACGTCGGCATGCACCTTCTCGATCTCGACGAAGCGCAACACACCGTGACTTTGCAAGTGAGTCCGATGCTCGTCGACCTCGGCGCGGTGGGCAAAGGTTATGCGGTGGAGGTGATGACGAATTTGTTGCGCGAGTGGGATATCGAAATCGCGTTAATTCACGGCGGGCGCAGTTCCGTGTTTGCGCTCAGCGCGCCGCCGGAAAAATCCGGCTGGCCGCTCACGCTCAGCCATCCTGAGCGGCCCGGAGAAATCATCCATCATCTCACGTTGTGCAATCAGGCCATCAGCGGCTCGGGCTTGCAAAAAGGCCGGCACATCATCAACCCGCGCACCGGCGCACCGGTTTCCGGCAAACGCGCGACCTGGGCAATCACGCCGGACACCGCAACTTCTGATGCCGTCTCAACGGCATTCATGAATATGACGCCCGACGAGATTGCAGTTTATGGCGAGCAACATCGCGAGGTCTGGGCTTTGCTCATCGCGCAAGATGAAGCGTCCGCGCCAGAAAAAATTTTTTATTATGGTGATTGGCAAAAATTCGGCGTGCCGGCGTGATCAAAGCGCCGCACCGATGAATCCGCGTGCAAGTCCGTGCGGCTGCGCTTGTCAGGTTCCGGCTGGCGTTTTTAAAACCTGTTTGATGGTTTTCATCTCGCTAAGAATCCGCGCCGGGCTGCGCGTCAGCGAGAGGCGGCTGTCGCGATCGCAGGTCCATTCAATCGGAAATTCCCGGATGCGATAACCTTTCAGCAATGCGCGCAAAATGATCTCCAGATCGAAGATGAAACCGTCGGTGCGGCATTCGGCGTAAAGCTCGCGGGCCACGTCGCCGCGGTAAATTTTAAAACCGCACTGCGTGTCGGTAAGGTGTGGCGGAATTTTCATCCAGTGCCGCGCCAGCCAAAGAAACCAGCGGGCGGAAAGGCGGCGCGGCCACGACTGCGGCTTGACAATCGTGCTGGCGCGGAGTTTTCGCGAGGCGTGCGCGATTTCACAAGCGCCGCTTTGAAGCAAGTTCAAACCGCGCGAGGCATTTTGATAAGGCACGCAAAGACCGCTATCGGCAAACATCACGTAAACACTCTGCGATGCGGCAATGCCCGTGCGCACCGCAAAACCCTTGCCTTTATTCTGCTGGTAGCGAAGGACTTTGAGCTGGGCGCCCGGCGGCGTGGCGACGCTTCCGGCAACCGCCGCCGTTGCGTCGCGGCTGCCGTCATCGACAACGATAATTTCTCCAGCCAGTTGATGGGCAGTTAAAAATTCCGCTGCCGCCAAAATATCGCGCTTGATTTTCTTCTGCTCTTCAAAAACCGGAATAACGATTGAAAGATTCATGCGAGTAAATAATAGCAAAATAATTTC
>CAZVZZ010000207.1:0-4463 GCA_964631505.1 uncultured Cytophagia bacterium | reverse complement strand
ACGACATCGATCCGTCGATGCCGCTGGAGAAAGACGGCGTGATCTTTTTCGGCACTAAGAACGGCTTCGTGTTTGCGGTTGACGCCAAATTCGGTGCAGTGCAATGGCAGTATCGTGTCGGTGTGACGGTGGTGAATACGGTTGCGCCAATTGTGGCGAATCGCGTGGTGGTGACAGATATGGATGGGAAGGTAATGATGATTACCGCGGAATAAAAACGATGGCACATATTCGGAACATCACTTAAAACCAAAAAGCAGAATCATGAAATTCATTGCCGACCTTCATCTCCACTCGCATTTCTCGCGCGCCACCAGTCCGCAGCTTGATCTCGAGCATCTCAGCAAATGGGCGCAATTGAAGGGTGTGACCGTCGTTGGCACCGGCGATTTCACGCACCCCGGCTGGTTGGATGAGGTCGAAAAAAAATTGGCGCCGGCAGAGGAAGGGTTGTTTCGGCTGAAGGAAGAATTTAGCCGCACGACGCAGGCCGAAGTTCCGAAAGCCTGTCGCGGGGAGGTGCGGTTCATGCTGACAACGGAAATTTCCAACATCTACACGCGACACGGTAGAGGCCGCAAAGTTCACAATTTGATTTTTGCGCCGAGCATTGCCGTGGCGCGGAAAATTCAAGCGCGGCTCGAAAGCATCGGCAACATTCGCTCCGATGGCCGCCCGATTCTCGGCTTGGATTCGCGCGACTTGCTGGAGATCACGCTCGAGTCCGATCCGCAGGCGTATTTCATTCCCGCGCACATTTGGACGCCGTGGTTTTCGATGCTCGGTTCCAAAGGCGGCTTTGATTCCGTTGAAGCTTGTTTCGGGGATTTGACCTCGCATCTTTTTGCGATGGAAACGGGACTCTCCTCCGATCCGCTGATGAATTGGCGCTTGCAGCAGCTCGATCGTTTCGTGCTCGTTTCCAACTCCGATGCCCACTCGCCGCAGAAGCTGGCACGCGAAGCGAATATATTTGACACCGAGCTTTCGTATCCGGCGATTTGGCAGGCGCTGAAAGATGAAACTGATCGCGGCTTTCTGGGCACGATGGAATTTTTTCCCGAAGAAGGCAAGTATCATTATGACGGCCATCGGCTGTGCAAAACGCGCTTGCACCCACGCGAGACGAAAGCCAATAACGGCAATTGTCCAGTGTGCGGCAAACCCGTGGTGGTCGGCGTCATGGCGCGTGTCGAAGAATTGGCGGATCGGCCCGAAGGTGAAAAAGCGCCGCGGGCGCGGCCCTATTACAACATCATTCCACTGCCGGAAATTATCGGCGATGCCAAAAATCAAAAGGCCACAACCAAAGCCGTCGATGAAATTTTTCACAAATTGTTGAATGGCATTGGCAACGAGCTTTTCATTTTGCAGGATGCGCCGCTGGCGGACATTGAGCGCGCCGGCGGCAGCCTGATTGCCGAAGGTATTCGCCGCATGCGTGCCGGCGAAGTCAACATTGCGGCGGGATATGACGGCGAGTACGGCAAAATTAATCTGTTTACACCGGAAGAGCGCGAGCGTTACACGACACAAGTAAGCCTCCTCGAAGAGACCAAAACGGATAAAAAGATAAAGAGAAAAAAAGAATATTCCGAAACAGAATCGGCGAATTTAACGACGATTCGAGAAGGTGACACTGCTCCTTATCAAAAACAAAAATTGCAACTAACAACCAGCGACCAGCAACCAGCGACCAGCAGCCAACAACGAGTAACCAGCGCACTCAATCCTTCCCAACAAAAAGCCGTCACCCACGGGCGTGGGCATTTGCTCATCGTCGCCGGCCCCGGCACGGGGAAGACGCATACGTTGACGCATCGCATTGCTTATGTGATCGAAAATCTTGCGAAGCCCGAAGCGGTTCTCGCGATCACATTCACCAACAAGGCCGCGGAGGAAATGCGGCAGCGGGTGCAGAAGCTCGCGGGGCCCCTCGCGGCAAATTTAACGCTGGGAACATTCCATTCATTTTGTCTGAGTCTGTTGCGCGCGCATCATCAACAGGCCGGGTTGCCGCCGGATTTTGAAATTATTGGCGAGGAAGAGCAACGCGAATTGGCAAAAACACTGTGGCCGGAAAAATCAGCGGCGGAACGGGATAAAATTCTCGAAGCCGTTTCGCGCTTGAAAGCCAGCGAAGACGAGACGAATGATGAGGCCAATGCCTGGCGGCAGGCGTATGATTTTGCCTTGCGTCAAGAGGGACAACTGGATTTTGATGATTTGCTGCTGGAGGCCATTCGACTGCTCGAACATGACGCCGTTCGCGAGAAAACGCAGCAGCGCTATCAATGGATTTTCGTCGATGAGTATCAGGATATCAATGCGGCGCAGCAGCAATTATTGAAACGACTCGTGCATGAAAATACGGTGCTGACGGCCATCGGCGATCCCAATCAGGCGATTTACGGCTTTCGCGGCGCGGACGTCAATTACTTTTCGCGGTTTGCGCAGGATTTTACCAATGCCACCGAGTTGCGCTTGGAGGAAAACTACCGCTCGGCGCCGACGATTCTTTCGGCTTCCGCGCAGGTCATTGAAGCGGGCGAAGAGAGGTTTGCATTGCCACTTTCCCCGACGTTGTTCCCCGAAGGCCGTTTGACGATTCACGCGGCGCCGACGGAGAAAGCCGAGGCCGAGTACGTTGTGCATCAAATCGAAAAAATGGTCGGCGGCACGAGCATGTTTTCACAGGATTCCGGCCGCGTGGAGAGGGCGCCGGACGACGAAAGAACGTTTCGCGATTTTGTGGTGTTGTATCGGTTGAACGCGCTGCGTCCGGCATTGGAAGAAGCGTTGTCGCGTTCCGGCATGCCGTATCAAATTGCCGGCGATGCGCCGCTGTTGAATCAGCGCGGCGTGCACGAATTGACGACGGCGCTGCGTTGGGCAAATGCGATTTCGCAACCGACCGGTGCCGTAAAAGTTGATCCGAAAAATTTGGCGAAATTGCTGCAATTCGCCGTCGCCGGCATCGGTGAGCAAACCGCACAACGCGCCGAGGCGTTTTTTAAAAAAATGCACCAAGTCGAGGCGAACGCGCTCGATTATTTTTTGCGACAAGAACAGCGTTTGGCGGAAAAACAGAAACTGGCGCTCATCGCTTTTTCCTGCGAGTTGGACGAAGCCGCGCGCCGTTTTGCAACAAGCGGACTCGTCGAGGCGATCCAATTTCTTTTCAATTTGCCGACGTGGAAAAATTTAATGAAAAGCGACGAGAAGCTCACAAATAATTTGCAGCGTGTTTTGGGGCTGGCGCGGGTTCATGAGAGGCCGAATCGCCGTGAAGCCGCGCGCGCATTTTTTGACACGCTGGCGCTCGCCGGCGGTGCCGATCATTTCGACGCACGCGCCGAGAAAATCGCGGTGATGACGCTGCACGCGGCAAAGGGCTTGGAGTTTCCCGTGGTTTTCATTCTTGGTTGCGAAGAGACAATTCTGCCGATGCAATGGCCGGGATTGACGAGCACGATCGCCGAGGAGCGCCGCCTGTTTTACGTCGGCATGACGCGCGCGAAAGAGCAGCTTTATCTGCTGCGCGCCAAACGCCGCCCGCTGTTTGGGCGTATGCTGGAGAATCCGCCGTCGCGCTTTCTCGCAGATATCGAAGAGCAGTTGAAGGCGTATGAAAAATGGCAGGCCCCGACACGTAAAGAGCCGAAACCGCGCGGGGATGAAAATCAGTTGGGGTTGTTTTGAGTGAGGTAAATAATTACCAGATTCTTTGAATTGGATACGAATCAAACCAAATGTCTTTACTGATGACAGGGATTTTTTCGACCATCGCCTGTGCGATGATGAGGCGATCAAAAGGGTCTTTGTGGTGGAAGGGCAAGTTTTCTAACGGTAGGATATGCCTCGTTTCGATAAACAGGATTTTAATGTTGTTGCCAAAAATCTGCTCATCGATGAAAAGCTGTAACGGTTGATCAAGTGATAATTTGCCCATGCTGATCTTGATGGCGAGTTCCCAGATGCTGGCTAAACTGCAGAACATTTCATTGCGCTCTTCAAGGAATAACGACTTCGCAGTTTCGCTCAATCGTGGATCGTCATTCACGATCCATAAAAGTGTATGCGTGTCGAGTAGATGCTTCACGGCATGTATTCCTTGAAATCTTCCAATGGTTCGTCAAAATCCTCGGCCATTTTGATTTTGCCTTTGGCAGTGCCGAGGCGGCGCTTGGCTTTGAATCCATTGACAGGTACTAATTTCGCAACGGGCTTTTCGTCGCGAAGGATGACGATTTCTTCGCCGCCAAACACACGGCTCAACAAATTCGAAAAGTTGGATTGAATCTCTTGGACATTGACTTGAAGCATTGGGATACCCGTTTGGTTAAATTACTCATTTAATAATATCGAACAAAAACGCTAAAAAACAAGTGCTTTTTATGAGCGCGGCTGACTTGCGAAGTAAATGCTGAATAAATTTACAAAACCAGCGTCGTTCCCACCGC
>CAZVZZ010000206.1:0-4466 GCA_964631505.1 uncultured Cytophagia bacterium | reverse complement strand
AGCGCCGCATCGACGCGCTGACGCATCCAACTCATTTCACAGAGGCATGTCCCGCATGAACCCCCGATTTGCTCGCATAACTTTTGCCGCTTTGCTCGCGGCGCTGATCTTGCCGGCGGCGGTTTTTTCTCAAGGCTTCGGCCAAAATAAAATTCAGTACCAAACCCGCCGCTGGCAGTTCATTCAATCGGAACATTACGATATTTATTTTTACCAGGGCGGCCAAACCGCGGCCAAGTTTACCGCGGCCGTCGCCGAATCCTCCTATAGTCAAATCAGCCGGCTGCTCAATTTTAAAATGCAGGCGCGCACGCCGATTTTGGTTTACAACTCACACAACGATTTTGAAGAAACCAACGTCAGCCCCGAAATTGTGGACGAGTCCGTCGGCGGCTTCACGGAATTTTTCAAGAACCGCGTCGTGCTGCCGTACGAAGGCTCGCTCGAGCAATTCCGCCACGTGATTCATCACGAGCTGGTGCATGCGATGCATTTGCAATTTTTTTACGGCACCGGCGCCGGCGCGGCGATTCGCGGCATCTCCGGTTTTGCCTGGCCGTTGTGGTACGGCGAAGGCCACGCCGAATATTTCGCGCGCCATTGGGACGCCGAATCCGATAACTTCATCCGCGACGCCGTGGTCTCCGAATATTTGCCGCCGATTCCGCAGCTCAATGCGTTTCTCGCTTACAAAGGCGGGCAGGCGCTGATTTATTGGATCGAGCGGCGTTACGGCGTCGAGAAGGTCACCAAATTCAACCAAACCACGCGGCGCGTGAAAAATGTGGAACGCGCCATTCGCGAAGTTTTTGGCATGTCGATGGAAGATTTCAGCGAGGCGTGGCACAAGGGCATGCGCGAGGAATATTGGCCGGAGATCACGCGCCGCACAGCGCCCGCGGATTTGGCCTCACAAGTTACCAATCACGTCAAAAGCGATGCATTCATCAACAACAGCCCGGCGTTAAGTCCGAGCGGCGACCGGCTCGTGTACATCAGCGACCGCGCCGGCAAATTCGATATCTACGTGACGTCAACGCTCGAGGTCAAAAAACCGCGCCGCCTGGTGAGCGCGCAAAAACACAGCGGCCTGGAAGAACTGCATTGGCTGCGCCCCGGCATCACGTGGTCGCCGGATAGCCGGCAGATCGCTTTTGCCGCCAAAGCCGGCGCGCATGATGCGATTCATCTGGTCGACGTCGAACGCCGAAAAATCATTCGCACGTTTCAACCCAAACTGGACGGCCTGTGGTCGCCGGCGTGGTCGCCCGATGGGAAAAGCATCGCTTTCATGGGCATGAAAGACGGCCGCAGCGATATCATGCTGCTGCATGTCGAAAGCGGCGAGGTGACATTGGTGACTGACGACGCCTTCAGCGATCTCGATCCGGCGTGGTCGCCCGACGGCAGGACGATTGCGTTTGTTTCCGATCGCGGCGCGTTTCCGCAACAAGCCGGCGAGGCTGCCCCCGCCGGAGCAATGCCGCTGGTCGATTTTGCCAACACCGACATTTTTCTCATTCAACCGGACGGCAAGGGCTTGGAGCAAATCACCACCAGTCCCTACGCCGAAAAATCGCCGTCGTTTTATCATCATCCGGACTCCCTGTTGTTTGTCTCCGACCGCAACGGCATCGATAATATTTATTTTTATGATCGCGGCCGGCGCACCGAAAAGCCGCTGACCAATCTGCTCACCGGCGCCAATCAGCTCGCCGCGGCGATCGGCGGCGACCGCGTGGCATTTACGGCCTTCACGCGCGGCGGCTATGATATCTTTCTGTGGAAAAGCCCATTCGAATATGCCGACACCTTGCGCACGCTGCCGTTAACGCCGTTTCGCGAACGCCAACAAAAAGAAGCGCAGGCCTTTGCGCGCCTCACCGTCGCCGGCGTCGAAACCGGACCGCCGACGTTGGATCGGGACACCCGCCCGTACAACAAATTCGTCTTCGATCATGATTTTCGCTCCGGCAAAATCGGCACAGCCGCCAACGGCGCCGCGGTGGCGATCGCGCCGGAAAAACGTTTGGAAGCCGACGGCTCGTTTAAAATTCAAAAATACCATCGCAAATTCAGCGTTGATTACGCCGGCGGCGCGGGCGGCTATGACCCGTTTTTCGGCCTGCAAGGTTACACGCAATTTTACATCAGCGATCTCGCCGGCAATCAACAGATCGGCCTCGGCATCAACCTGATTCGCGACATTTCCAACAGCGACTTTTATTTGAGCTGGGCGAATCTGGCGAATCGCGCCATCGTGGGCGTGCAGTTTTTTCATGTCGCCAACTTTTTCCAAACCACGCTGGACATCACGCGCGTGCGCAATCTCGGCGCGGAAATCGGCATGGCCTATCCGCTGTCGCGTTTCAAGCGCCTGGAGTTCGGGTTGAATTTTACGCATCTGCGGGAAAACAATCTCGGCTTTTTCGCGCCGCAATTGCCGACGCGCGTCACCAACGCCTTTCCGCTGACCGCGGCGTATGTTTCCGACAACGCGCATTTTCGTTTCTTCGGCCCGTTCACCGGCACGCGCTATCGCGCCGGTTTCATCGTCGCCCCGCCGCTCGGTGAAAGCGTGGTGTCGTTCCGCACCGCGTTTCTCGATTTTCGCAATTACTTCGGCATTTCGCGCGATTTCGGCTTCGCCTGGCGCCTCAGCGGCGGCGTCAGCGGCGGCAATGACCCCATGCGCTTTTTTCTCGGCGGCGTCGATAACTGGCTCAATTATAAATTCCAGCAAAATCTCGACGCGTTCGACATCACGGATTTTTATTTCAGCCAATTCGTGACGCCGTTGCGCGGCGCCGATTATTATGAAATGATCGGCACGCGTTACGCCCTTTTGAATCTGGAATTGCGCGTGCCGTTGGTGGATTATTTTATCGCCAGCTTTCCGCTGCCGCTCGGCATCGCCGGCATTCGTGGCGCCGGCTTTCTCGATGTCGGCTCGGCGTGGAATTCCGACCGGCGTTTTCGCGCCACGGAAAAAAATGCCAACGGCGAAACCGTGCTGCGCGATTTGGTCGCCGGCTATGGCTGGGGCTTTCGCGCCAACCTCGGCATCTTCCTGCTGCGCATGGATGCAGTCTGGCGCACCAACCTCGCCGGCAGCAGCAAGCCGCGGTATCTGTTTTCATTCGGAACGGATTTTTGAATAAAGCTTTTTCTTGGCGTCTTTCTTATCGTGGCAAATTCAGGAGTGGTCTCAATGCATAAATTCGTTCGAAGCAGTGCTTTACTGTTGTTGATAAGCTTCCTCAGTTGCGGTCCGGCGCGCAGTCCCGACCGTGCCAGTCGTTTCGGCGCGGGTTTGGTGATGAGCGCGCGAATCATCAATTTGCCGGCGGCGGAAAAGAATAAAGGCAAAGTCGTGTTCGTCGCCGAAATGCGCCATCCCGATCTGCAATTCATCAAAACCCGCGACGGCTATGCCGCCGAAGTTGAATTGACGTTTTCGTTGCAGGAGAAAGACCGTCCGGAAACCGTTCGCCTGCTCGATCGCCGCCGCAAAATCGATTTGACCAATTTTGCCGAAACCACTGACCGCGAAAAAATCCTGCGGGTGGTGGAAGAAATGGTGGTTCCCACCGGCGACTATGTGGCGAGCATCGCGGTGACCGATCGTTACGCCAAAAACAACGGCACCGCCACGGAACGCGGCAAGGTGCACGACTTTCTCACGGAAATGCACATGAGCGAATTATTGCTCACCACCGACTCGCTGGCGCGTTTTCAATCCGAGAAACTGATTCCCTTTCGCCAAAATCGTTTTAAGAAAAATTTTTATGTGCTGTTCGCGCTCGGCGGCCTGGAAGCCGGCAAAGCCGTCGCGCTGCGCTATGAATTGTTGGATGGCGAAGGTAAATCGTTGTTCAAACGCCAAGCCGATTTTACCGCACCGGAAACGATCATTTACTCTTCGCTGCCGATTCCGGCGGACAAGCTCGCGATGGGCGTCACCCAGCTTAAAACTTTTGCCGAGCAAAACGGCGTTAAGGTCGACGCCGCGTTGTCGATTTACGCCAACGTCGGCGTTAGCCCGCAGCAGGGGCAGAATATCAGCTCGATTATCGAGCCGATGCGTTATATCATGGACAACAAAGATTGGCAGACGCTGAAAGACGCCGCGCCGGAAGAACGCACGAAAATTTTCAATGCGTTCTGGGCCGCGCGCCAACCGCAAGCCACGACCAAGCCCGATGAGAACCCCTTGCTGGCCGAGTTTTTTGTGCGGGTGCAAGAATCCAATTTGCGCTTCCGCTGGTCGAGCATCGAGGGCTGGCGTTCTGATCGCGGCCGTATTTTCATCATCTACGGCGATCCCGACAGTGTGCAGCGCCAGCGCTCCACGCGCGGCAACACGGTTTACGAAACCTGGACCTACACCGATATCGGCCGCCAGTTTGTTTTTTATGATCTCAACAATGACGGCGATTTCCGGCTGTTCTCCGGCGGATAAGCCA
>CAZVZZ010000205.1:0-4480 GCA_964631505.1 uncultured Cytophagia bacterium | reverse complement strand
AATAAACCGGCCGGCGAAATTGATTGTCCTGCAAAATGCGCAGCACCATCAAATCCTGCACGCGAATGCCCTGTCCGTACAACGTCGGCTCCACGGTGAGATTGATCGCCGGATTGTCTTCGCGCACCAGCGTGCTGTCGAGACGCAACAACTCATTGAACACTTGTTCGTAGGTGGCTTTCGGCACGTTGATCGTCACATTTTGTTTTTCCCACGGAATCGCCTGCAAGCCGTCGATTTGCGTGTCGGATAAAGTGATCGGCACCCGCGGCTCTTCATCGCGCAATTGTTTGATGTACCAATCGGTGTTCAACAAGCTCAAATTGACCACGCGGATGTCGCGGCGAATATTTTTGACGTACTGCAAAAACCACAACGGAAACGTGTCATTGTCGCCATTGGTGAAGATGATCGCGTTCGGTTCGCAGGATTCTAAAATATTGTGGGAATAATCATAGGCAACGTAGTTACCCTGCCGGTTGTGATCGTGGTAATTGAATCGGAACATGTTCGCCGGCACCGCAATAAAAGCCAGCGCCGATAATGCCCAAACGGCACCGACCGGCGCGACGTTTCCATTGCGGTTGGCTTTTGACGCCATGAAGTCTTTAATCATATCGACCAACGCCGAGATGCCGAGGCCGATCCATATTGCAAATGCAAAAAACGATCCGGTGTAGGCGTAATCACGCTCGCGTGGCTGCGGGTCTTCCTGATTCAAATAAACGATGATGGCGAAGCCGGTCACTATAAATAAAACCAATATGGGGTACGCGCGGCGCCAATCGCGCTGAAAATGATACAGCATACCGAGCAATCCCACGAGGAAAGGCAAACCCCATAGTCCGCGCAAAGTAAACACCTCGACAATGCGGCCTTCCTGATCCAACGTCGTGCCTTTGCCGACGAATTGCCAATTGAAATATCGAATATACATCTTCTCGATTTGATACGACCACAGCGGCGCGCGACGTTCGGTGATCGACCAATCGCCGTATTGCTCGCGATTAAGATATTTGACCAAACGTTCCGGCGTTTCCGGGTCGTTTTCATCAATGGCCGGATTCAAACCGGAGCGAATATAAAGCGCGGAATAAGTGGAGTAACCCAACACCATCAAAAAAAGCGACGAGAAGGCGAGCGCCACAATACGTTTCTTTTCTTTAATGGCCCAAAAGGCGGCGCCGACCAGCGCCAAAACAAGAAAGGCCAGCGTGCCAAAACCGAAATGCGATAAAATACTGGGAATGCCTTTTACCAGGCCAAGGTTGAACGAGCCCAGATTAATACCGCTGTTAATGAGCATGACAATAATGAACGCCGCGCCCGCGGCCAGCGACATCATCAAAAATTCATTGAAGCGATCGTCTTTCTTTTCCGATTTATGCAGCCGGGCATACATGATCATCGCCATCGGCGGCAGCGCCAGGAGATTGAGCAAATGCACGCCGATTGCGAGTCCCATTATGTAAAAGATGATGAGCAAGTAACGGTCGGCCTGCGGCGAGTCGGCGTGATCCATCCACTTCAAAATGAGCCAGATGACAATGGCGGTGAAAAACATCGAACCGGCATAAACTTCCGCTTCGACGGAGTTGAACCACTGGCTGTCCGAAAACGCAAACGCCAGCGCGCCGATGATGCCGGAAGCGTAAATCGCAATGCGGTCGCTTTTGGACCACGTTTGCGGCTGGCCCTTCCAAATCATCAGCAGCCGCACGATGATCAAATACGTCAACATCGCCGTAATACCGCTGACAATTGGCGACATCAAATTCACCCGAAAGCCGATGTCAGCGGAAGTTGGCAGCATGGAGAAAATGCGCCCGACGAGAATATAAAGTGGCGCGCCGGGAGGATGCGGCACCCCGAGAATGTACGAACAGGCGATGAATTCGCCGCAATCCCAAAAAGACGTGGTAATCGCCATCGTGCTCAAATACGTCAAGAAACTGGCGAGAAAAATGACGCCGGCAATAATGGCGTTGGTTTGACGGTGCGACATGAGGTTGATTTCTCCTTCGGATGATATGAAAACTGAAACTTCTACATTAGAAGCAACTTCTCAGCTAGTGGCTGCTGCTTGCGGCTCGGCCTTCTCTTTTTTGTCTTTGTCTAACTCATCGATGTAATTCAATCGCAACTCCCGCAACATGTGGTCGAGCATCTGGGTTTCTTCATCTTTGAGATTGCCCTGGGTGCGGGTTTTGAGCATATCGATCATATCGATCGACATGCGCGCTTGCTCTAGATCGCGTTCGATTTTGTTGTTCACCGGGTTCGGCAATTTGCCGAGATGCGCCCACGCTGCTTGTTGAAACATGAGCACGAGTTGCAAGAACAGGGCTTGCTGTTTTTGTTCGGGGGTTAGGTTTTCCATAAGCGATTTCGGTTAGTCTTCAGCCAATTACACCATTCGTACAATCGGTTTCGCGCTGTTTATTGAACCACAGGCTTCAAGCTTAACAGTATCTCCTCTTTCGCTTGCGCGGTGATCACCAATTTGAGCGCTGCCGTCAATTTACCAATGTCCTTGACTTCACGGATAAATTGTTTGTCGTTCTCGTTCAACTGAAAACGCGAAGACATGAGCATGATCAAAACATCTTGACGAGCCAAGAGATAGCCTTGCTCAATTCCCTTTTCAATTCCTTTCTCAATTCCTTGCTGTTCCCCCAACCGAATTCCTTGTTCTTTTCCTTCTTCTCTCAATCGCTGCGCAATAGTTGGCATGGTGTTTTCTCCTTTCAATTTGGTTTCTTCTAACATTTTTTCCAATTGCATGATCGGAGTTTCCTGTGTCTCCATAATGTAAATCATCAAAAAAGCGAAGCGTTCCTTCTCTTCCACAAAACCCATTTGATGCCAGAGACGAAACACCTGCTGAATGAGCGGCAGATTCTTGCTGAAAGCGGCTTTCATCAACAGCATCGCCGAAAGCAAGTAAACATTTTCCTTTAGCGGCTGACTGCTCTCCGCCTGCCAATCCCACGTATTGGTGTCAAAAAGTATGTACGTAAAATTAAGGGCATATGGTTTCCAGTCGTCCGCCACGGGAAACTGCTCAATAAATTGCGTCGGAAACGGCCATACACTTTCACCGTGATAAAACACCACCGGCACAATCATCCGCGGCGCTTTCTTTTCATCATAGTCTTTTTGCCACATCAGATACATGTAGCGTAAAAGTTGGATGAAAATGTTTTTATCCGGATACGATTTGTGTTCAAAGAGAAAATAAACATCAACCGGCTGCTCATCTCCTTTGGTTCGGCATCTCACAACCATATCCGAATAAGAAGCGCGATATTCCTCCGAAACATACGATGTTGAGTCAAAAGCCAATGCTGAAAAATCGAGCCGCTGTTGCAAACCTTCCGGCAAAACAACTTTTAAAAAAGTTTCCGCATTGGAATCATCGGAAAGAACTTTCCTAAAAAAATTATCATGCAGGTTGTCGATCTCGGGCATAATCACAAACCTTTCTCAGACTCGAGCGAAAACTTCAAGCCTACCCAATGTGCACAAATTCCAACCGTTCCCGATAATGCTTCAGCAGATGTTCGCGAATCTGGGCGTTTTCAGCTTTCTGTAATTTCGGATCGTTTCGCACCAACGCAAACGCCTCATCGCGCGCGGCAAAAAGAATTTTTGCGTCTTTTACAATATCGGCGACTTGCAACTCCGGCAAACCGTGTTGGCGCGTGCCGAAAAACTCGCCGGGGCCGCGCAGTTCGAGATCGACTTCGGAAATGCGAAAGCCATCGTTCGTTGCCACCATCGTATCGAGCCGTTTGCGCGTATCGGCGCCCAAATCTGAGCCGTCGTCTTTTTGCGCCGGATCAGCAATGAGAATGCAGTATGATTTTTTTTCACCACGACCGACGCGACCGCGCAATTGATGCAACTGCGTCAGGCCAAAACGCTCGGCATGTTCAATCACCATGATCGTCGCATTCGGCACGTCGACGCCGACTTCGATCACCGTGGTGGCCACCAAAATTTTCGTCTCGCCGGACTTGAATGCGACCATTACGGCTTCTTTGTCGGCGGACTTCATGCGCCCGTGCAACAACGCCATCGGAATGCTGCGAAAGATCGTTTCGCGCAAACGCTCGTAACTTTCGGTGGCTGCCGCGAGATCGCTTTTCTCCGTCTCTTCCACCAACGGAAAGACGATGTACGCTTGCGCGCCGTTGCTCACTTCTTTTTTAACGAAGTCGTAAATCTGTTTGCGCGCCGGCATCGGCCGCCATGCGGTCGTGATCGGCTGCCGTCCCGCCGGCATTTCGTCGATGATCGACACGTCGAGATCGCCGTACAACGTCATCGACAACGTGCGCGGAATCGGTGTCGCCGTCATCACCAGCACGTCCGGACGCAGGCCCTTCTCGCGCAGCGCCACGCGCTGCATCACGCCGAAGCGATGTTGCTCGTCGATCACCACCAAACCGAGTTTTTGAAATTCGACATTGCCTTC
>CAZVZZ010000204.1:0-4507 GCA_964631505.1 uncultured Cytophagia bacterium | reverse complement strand
AAAGTCCGAACTCCGCAGGGCAGGGCGGTCGCTAACGGCGACGCGGCGTGAGCCGCCGGAAAGTGCCACAGAAAATACACAGCTTCGTTTTTCTTTAACTATGTATTGTAAATTTTAAATTGAAAATTTTCAATTTAAAATTTATAAGCAAGGAAAAGCGGAGCAACGGTGGAAAGGTGAGGTAAAAGCTCACCGCGCCTCGCGTGAGCGAGACGGCAGGGTAAACCCCGCTCGGAGCAAGACCAAATAAGTTCCGCGTGACGCCAGTCAAAAGAGTTGCCCGCTCAATTCCCGCCGCAAGGCGGGACACGGAACGGGTAGGTCGCTAGAGGCGCCGAGCAATCGGCGTTCGAGATAAATGATCGTCGTCCCGCCTGCAAAGGCGGGAAACAGAATTCGGCTTATCGGCCTGCTTTGGATTTTTTTATTGTAATTAACTGAAGCATCATATAACCGTCCGGACGCTTTGAGCGTCCGGACGGTGACTACAGCACAGACAGGAAACCGGGGTCGCTATGAATTTGCAGTGGGAGTTTATTGAATCCACGCCCCTCGCGGCCGTGAAGCAATTGGCGCAGAGCATTGACGTGCCGCCGATCATTGCGCGCATCATGCTCAATCGCGGCATCGATTCGATGCACGGCGCCAAGAGTTTTTTCAACGTCGATTTGTCGCAACTGCACGATCCGTTGCTGATGGCGGACATGGCGAAAGCCGTCGAGCGTTTGGCGCGCGCCCTCAGCCGCAACGAACGCATCTTGATTTACGGCGATTACGACGTTGACGGCACCACCGGCACGGCGCTGCTCACGTTGGCGCTGCGGGCGTTGGGTTACCAAGCGCCGCATTACATTCCCGACCGCATGCGCGAAGGCTACGGTCTATCGCTCATCGGCGTGGAAAAAGCGAAAGCCGCGGGCACCGAGGTCATTCTCGCGGTGGATTGCGGCGTGACCGCGCAAAAAGAAATTGCGCGCGCCAGAGAATTGGGCATGGACGTGATTGTTTGCGATCACCATCAGCCGAGCGCGCAACTGCCGCCCGCGAACGCGCTGCTCAATCCCAAACGCAGCGATTGTCCATATCCCTTCAAAGAACTCTGCGGCGTCGGCGTTGCGTTTAAATTGATGCAGGCGCTCTTTCGCCATCTCCGGCACGACGAGAATGAGTTGTATCGCCATCTCGATCTGGTGGCGATCGGAAGCGCCGCGGATATTGTGCCGCTGGTGGATGAGAATCGCATTTTTGTCAAGCAAGGTTTGGAGCAGCTCAATCGCACCGAGAACGTCGGGTTGCGCGCGCTGCTGCAGGTGACCGGCTTGCAAAACACGCAGATCGATTCCGGCCAAGTGTTGTTCATCATCGCGCCGCGCATCAACGCCGTCGGGCGCATGGGCGACGCCGGCCGCGCCGTGAATTTGTTGATTTCCGATAACCCCGCCGAGGCGTTAAGCATCGCGCAAATTCTCGACGCCGAAAATCGCGAGCGCCGCAGCATCGACGACGAGACCTATCGCGAGGCCGTGGAGATGATCGAGAACGAATGCGATCCGCAACACGACACCGCGTTTGTGCTGCATCAGGAACACTGGCATTCCGGCGTCATCGGCATCGTCGCTTCGCGCGTCGTGGAAAAATATTATCGCCCGACCGTGATGATCTCGACCACCAACGGCGTCGGCAAAGGCTCGGTGCGCAGCATTTCCGGTTTCGATATTCATCATGCGTTGTCGCAATGTTCCGATATTTTGAAAGCCTTTGGCGGCCACAAATACGCCGCGGGGTTGACGATTGATCTCAAGATGATTCCGACGCTGCGCCAGCGGTTGCAGGCGGTGGCCCGGCAAATGCTCACCGCGGATATGCTGGTGCCGAAGCTGCGCATCGACGGCGAGATTCGCTTGAGCGAAATCGAAAATCGGCTGGTCAATTTTCTCAAAGCGCTCGCGCCGTATGGCCCGCAAAACATGCGCCCCGCCTTTGTCAGCCGCGGCGTTCGCCTCGCCGGCACGCCGCAGATCGTCGGCAGCAATCACCTGCGCTTTCATATTACGCAAGACAACAAGCGCTTCGATTGCATCGGCTTCGGCCTCGGCGACAAGCTGCACTTGTTGAATAACGGCAAAAGCGAAATCGACCTCGCCTATTTGATTGAAGAGAACACGTATCAGGGCCGCACGTCGTTGCAATTGCGGGTTAAAGATATAAGGTAAAATTGCACCATCGAGATCAATGAGTGAAAAAACAAAAATCCTCGCCCACAGAAAAGGAAATCCCACTGAAAAAATTTCTGTAGGATTTCCGTTTCTGTGCGCAAATTCTTTTTCTGTTTGGTGCCGGCTTCTTCAGTGATAGTTTTTTAAAATCTTTTTATTGCGCGAATCCCAAATCGGCATGAAACTCTTCGAATCGAAATTAGACAACAAATCCGAAATCTATAAACAGCGCCGCAGCTACATGCTGCAGTTGCTGAGCGAATTGAATCTCCGCAAAAAGAAAGTTATTGAACAACCTGCGGACGCCGTCGCCAAGTTGCAAAAGCGCGGCAAATATCCGGCGCGCGAAAAAATTCGCCGCGTGCTGGATCCCGGCGAAACGCCGCTCGAAGTCGGGCTGTTCGCGGCGTGGGACATGTATCACGACATTCCCGGCGGCTATCCTTCTGCCGGAACCATCGTGCAAATCGGCCGCGTCAGCGGCAAGCTGGCGGTGATCGTGGCCAATGATCCGCTGGTGAAAAGCGGCGCGTGGGTGGAGATCACCTGCAAAAAAAATCTGCGCGCGCAGGAAATCGCGATGGAAAATCGCCTGCCGATCATTTACATGGTGGATTCCGCGGGCGTGAATCTCGAACGGCAGGCGGAGATTTTTCCCGATCGCGAGCATTTTGGCCGCATCTTCCGCAACAACGCGAAAATGGCGGCGATGGGCATTCCGCAAATTTCCGTGGTGTTTGGTTTTTGCGTCGCGGGCGGCGCCTACTTGCCCGGCATGTCCAGCGATCTCGCGATGATCACCGAGCATTCGAGCATGTTTCTCGCCGGCCCGTTTTTGGTGAAAGCCGCGGTCGGGCAGGAAGTCGACATGGAAACGCTCGGCGGCGCCGAGATGCACAATGCGATTTCCGGCGTTGCGGATTATCGCTTTGAAACGGAAGACGAAGCATTTGAATTCATTCGCAATCAAATGGCGATGCTCGGAACCAACGCGCGCGGGCCGTTTGACCGCATTGCGCCGGAAGAGCCGCAGTGCGATCCCGATGAGTTGCTCGGCATTCTTCCGGAAAATTCCTCGGGAACTTACGACATGCGCGAAATCATCGCGCGTTTTGTGGACGGCAGCCGTTTTGAAGAATACAAACCGGAATTTGGCAAAACCATTTTCACCGGCTTCGGCCGGCTCGGCGGATTCGCCGTCGGCATTGTGGCTAATCAAGGCATGGCGATGAAGCGCCAGATGCCGCCGGATCATCTTGGCCGCCCGCAGCCGCCGCAGGTGCAATTGGGCAACGTGATTTATTCCGACTCGGCGAACAAAGCCTCGCATTTCATCATGCTCTGCAACGAGCGCAAAATCCCGTTGCTCTTTTTTCACGATGTCACCGGCTTCATGGTCGGCAAGCAGGCGGAGAACGGCGGCATCATTCAAGACGGCGCGCAATTTGTAAATGTGCAGGCGAACTCTGTCGTGCCGAAACTCACGGTCGTGATTCGCAACAGTTTTGGCGCGGGCAATTACGCCATGTGCGGCAAAGCGTACGACCCGCGTCTCATTTTCGGTTGGCCGACCGCGAAAATCGCGGTGATGGACGGCGGCATCGCGGCGGACACGGTGCTGCTTACGAAAAAAGAATTGCCGGAGGAAGAACGCAAAGTCTTTCGCAAAAAACTGGTCGACAAATACAACGCCGAAGCCTCGCCCTATTTCACCGCCGCGCGGTTGATGATTGACGGCATTCTCGATCCGCGCGACACGCGCCGTTCGCTCATCGCCGGATTGGAATTGGCGGCGAACAATCCGGAGCTGGCGGAGTTTAAGACGGGCGTGATGCGAATGTAAAAGTAAAAATGATAAAACGAATTTTGATCTCATGAAACAAAATGGCAAAACTGGTCCGCTCGACCTGCATATTTTGATCGAGAAAGAAGGCCGGCTCTATTCGGCGTTATGTTTGGAGCTGGATGTGGCTTCGCAAGGCCGAACAATAACCGAAGCCAAAAAGAATATTGTCGAAGCCATCGAGCTTTTCCTCGAAAGTGTTTATACGGCGGGTGATGAAAAAGAATTCATCCCGCGTCCAGCGCCAGTCGAAGAGTGGATGAAATACTTTCAAGCGATGACACGCAGAGTGAATGATAATTTTCGCCGCTCTTTGAAGCGGCGCAGTTCGATCAGCTTGCGCGAGATTGTTTATGCACCGTGAGCTGCAAAAGCTCACCTCACGAGAGGTGGAACGCATTCTTCGTGCTTATGGATTTGTTCTCGACCGTACTTCGGGAAGCCATCA
>CAZVZZ010000203.1:0-4517 GCA_964631505.1 uncultured Cytophagia bacterium | reverse complement strand
GCTGCTTCCTTCATGGTCAACTACCGCGTGGAAGACCTCCACGCCTTGGTCAAGGTCTTGAAGGAAGAAGGCTGCAATGTGCTCGAGAAGATTGACGAATCCGAGTACGGGAAGTTCGGTTGGGTCATGGATCCAGAGGGAAACAAGGTCGAGCTATGGCAGCCGCCTCCGGGACAGTGAGTTCCATGCCTGAATTCCAAATGCCGCCGCCTAACGTTTTATCTGCACCGGACTCGCCTGCGGCAAGCCGATGAGGTAAAACGCTGGCGCGCCGAAAACAATATCCGTATTGAACCCAATCCACAAGAGAAATGACGATGCCGAAGCATAACGTTTTCGCGATGAAATTTGCAAAGGTTTATCCGATGTATGTTCAAAAAGCGGAACGCAAAAATCGCACTAAAAAAGAAGTCGATCAAATCATTTGCTGGTTGACGGGCTATGACCAAGCGGGATTACAGCAGCAAATCAAACAGGAAAACGATCTTGAAACCTTTTTTGCGCAAGCACCAGGAATTCATCCGAATAGCGCGCTGATCAAGGGCGTCGTGTGCGGTGTGCGCGTCGAAGAAATCGAAGATCCGCTGATGCAAAAAATTCGCTATTTAGACAAGCTGATTGATGAGCTTGCAAAAGGAAAAAAGATGGAGAAGATTCTGCGGCAATGATTCGTTTCGCCACACGGAAGTGCAGCGATTAGTTATGCAAGCCGCAACGCTGGCCGGCGTGGCGAACCTCTCACTCCTTCCGCAACACAATATCTCCACTCGTCTCCACGCGCACAACAGTCCCGCCGGTGCCCAATTCCAGTTTCACCGCTTTACCGTCGTCATTATCGTTATTCAAATACACCGGAAAATCCGAGCGAATCTTGCCGTATTGCGTGCGCGCGGCAATTTGCACCGCAGCGGATGCCGGCAGCGCCAGCGTCACTGGTTTGTAAGTCGTGAGCAAATTAATGCTCCCACCCACCGGTAGCTTGGTGATCTGCGACACTTCAATCGGGCTGCTGTCGCCGCGCACGTCAATCGAGCCCGCGGTTCTTTTGAGCACGACGTATTTGTACGAGTTGGTAATGTCCACATTGCCGCCGACGCCATCCACCAACACGCTGCACGAGCCGCCATCCACTTTCAAATTACCGCCGACATTATCCACGCGAATGGTTTTATACGACGAGAGAATGCTCGCATCTTTCTTCACGTCGCGCACCGTCACGTCACAGGAGCTGCCGTCAATGTTCAACAGGCCGCCCACTTGTTGCACGGATATGCTTTGATACGACGATCGAATCGTCGCCTCTTTCGCCACGACATTGGCGGTGACGGCGCTGGATTGGCCGTTGATCGTGAGGCCGCCGCCGACGCTATCGACGCGAATCGGTTGATAGCTCGACTCGATCAACACATCCTGCCGCACGCCGGAGACCGTGACCGCGCAACTCTGGCCGTTGAGCGTCAGCTTGCCGCCGACTCCGGTCACGCTGAAAGGCTTATAAGAAGTGGTAATGAAACAATCGCCGCCAACCTGCGCGCCACTCACGTCGCTGCTTTGCCCGTCAATCGTCAAGTTGCCGGCGATCTTCTCGAAGCGCACCGGTTTGTAGCTGTTTTCAATGCGCACGTTGCCGCTGATCTCCCTCGCCGTCACCGCGCCGCTGCTGTTGCGGATCGTCACCGCGCCTTTGAAATCGTACACTTCGGCGCCGGCGTAATTATTTCTCAAATCCAGCGCACCGGCGCAACCTTTGATCACGACTTCGCCCGAGGTGTTGTCAAGTTGCAGCGTGCCGCTGACGTTGTCAATCGCAACGTCGCCATATTTATTCTCGATCACCAACGATTGGTTCGCCGGCACGCGCACGAGCAATTCCGTCGCCATCGAAAAGCCATCGGCATCGCCATCGAAAATCAAATTCATCAACCGGCGAATGCCCTGATCGGCGCGGCGTTCATAGCTTTCTTTGGGCGAGCGCAGCGTCAAACGAAAGCCCTGGCGATAAGGCTCGAGCACAAGCTGAGTTTGGCTGAAAAAATCTTTGATCAATTCCGCGCGATTGACGCTTAATTCAACGGTCGCCTCGGCCGAAATATCGTTTTGCGCTTCGCCGGAAATGGCGACGTTCGCCTGCTGCATGTCGATATACAACGTCTTGCCCGGCGCCGAAGTTGCGCGTTGCGAATAGGTTCGGCGCTCGGTGAGGCGAGAAGCGTTGGATTTTTCAGCGGCAAAAATTTCTTTGTTGCCGACCAAAAAAAGAATAACGGCAAAAATCAAAAACTTTTTCATGACGAAACTTCCTTTCGAGGACATGCGTCGCGTTTAACTTCAAAAAAATATTATAATTGTAAATTTTTTCATGGCAGAATGACATTTTAAAACGGGCGTGCGCTTCAACCCGATAATTCCATCAACTCCCGCAGCGTGTCTTTTTTATCCTGTAACGCCGCGAGCAAATAGCGCCGAATGTGCGCATTGGCAGGATTTTCCGCCAGTGCCTCTTTGCAGCGTGCGATTTGCGCGTCGATCGTTTCGAGGCGGTCGCGATAAAGCAGCATCAGCTCCGTGTCTAATTTTGCCATTTGCGGCAGCGCGGCGCGCTCCAACTCGGCAATGGCCTCGACGTAAGCGCGTTCCTGTTTTTCAACTTGCTGCAACGCGGCGCCGGCCAGCAAGCGCGGCGCGCGCGGTTGTGGTTTGAAAATGAAATATGAACCCACTCCCATGCCGAGCAGCAAAACCGCGGCGAGGCGCAGCAGCGTCCATTTTTGCTCCGCCCAATTGAAGCGGCGACGGCGGAGGTTGGTTTGTTGCTCAGCGCGCAACGCGTTTTCGATCTTCGCCCATAGCAACGGCGAGGGCGCCGGTTGCGGCAGACTTTGCGCGAGCGTTAAAATCCGCGCATCATCTTCAACCAGTTTCCGGCAGGCGGAACAGGCCGCAAGATGCTGCGAGAATTCTTCGGCACCGATCGCGCCCAGCTCGTGTTTTTGATAAAATTCACAATTCATATCGTCACCTCCGCCGGCGCCTCGGCGAGCAGCGTTCGCAACCGCGCTTTGGCATGAAAAATTTGCGCTTTCACTGTTCCGAGGCGCAAACCCAAAATCGCGGCGATTTCATCCTGTGGCATTTCTTCCACGGCAAAGAGCACGAAGCAGGCACGCATGCGCTCCGGCAGCGCGTTGATCGCTTCTTCAATCTGCAAGCGTAAATCAACCCGCGGCGCGTGGAAAATCTCGACTGCTTCCGCCGTCTGCTCCTTCCGGCGCCGCCGTTTTTGGAGCAGATCGAAACACACGTTCATCATAATCCGCAACAAATACGTGCCGAACTTCGCGTTGAATTGAAATTGGCCGAGGCCGCGATAGAGCTTTAGAAAAGCCATTTGCACCGCATCTTCCGCGTCTTCCTGCCGGCCGAGCATACGCCGCCCCACCCCGAGCAGCGCCGGCGCAAAATGCCGATACAAAATTTCATAAGCGCGCAGATCGCCCTGCTGGCAGCGGCGAACGATCTCGGGCTCGTTTTCAAGCGCGTGAATCAGAGATGCCTTCGACGGTTAATGATCATTTTCCATGGGCCGAATTTCTTTTCCAGCTATTTAGACCGGAAAAAGCCCGGCCAGGTTTAGTTCGTTTTAAAAAATTTTCGATTGCTTTAGTAAAACATTTTGTTAGTTTTTCAGTAGAATAAATATGATCCGAGCGAAGTCCGACATGGGCTCAATAATCGTTAAAATTTGAACGCGTTTACCGCCCATGTCGGACTTCACATTCACTATCCGGAGCAACCCATGAACTATTCTGCGGCGCTTTCCTATATTTTTCAAGACCGCGACTGGTTGAAGAAAACCGCGCTGGGCGGCTTATGCATTTTTATTGCCGTGTTCACCGGCATTCTTTTTTTTGCCGCCTTTTTTGCCATCGGTTATTATGTCAACGTCCTGCGCCAGGTGATGCAGGGCGCGGAAAAGCCACTGCCGGAGTGGGACAACAATTGGAGCAAATTTTTTACGGACGGCCTGATGGGGGCATTTATTCTTTTCGTTTATTTACTCGTGATCGGCGGCCTCGGCGCGGTGATGATCGTCAGTTTTGCGGTCGGCGATCTGGCCGATTATGAAAAAGTTTTGGGTATTGTGTTCACGGCGCTCGGCATTCTCCTCGGCGTGACCATCATGGGCAATCTGGGACTCATGCGTTATGCCGCAACGAATGATTTTGCCGCTGCGTTTCGGCTCGCGGAAATTTCACAATTGCTCAAAAACGATTTCGGCAATTTCATCACGATCGTGCTTTTCACTTCGCTGTTGAATGGCATGCTGTTTCTCGCCGGGCTGGGCATCTTTTCGCCGTTTACCAATTTCTGGGGCTACCTGGTGCAGGCGCATCTCCTCGGCCAATTTGCGCGGGGCGTTCATTCACCCACACTTGCCGTTCAATAGTCCGCGATCAAACCCGTAAGGTGTAATACGTAAAGCGTAAGAACGTTACGTTTTACGCCTTACCAATTTA
>CAZVZZ010000202.1:0-4555 GCA_964631505.1 uncultured Cytophagia bacterium | reverse complement strand
CGTGTCCTGCATCACTTCGTGGCGAATGGCTTCAACATCGGCGGCTGTAATTTTACGGTTTCTTCTTTCAATCGCAAGGTTCACGAGACGTACGCAAAATTTTTGAATGACAAACGGGCGGCCCTGCGAGACTTCCCAAATTTTATCGGCGGCTTCCGGCGCAAATTTGAAAAAGCCTTTGACCGGCGCATGAATCAATTGCAGGGCCTCCTCTCGGCTCAATGCCGGCATCGGCACCTGCTCGAAGAAATTGTACCACGGACTCGACTCACTTTCCCATTCCTTGCGAATGTTGCTGCCGGTCAACACCGCCACGAGATTCTCGCTGAAGCTCTTCATAAAAATCGCGCGCAACCGTTGATTGGTACGCTCGCTGTAACGATTCAACGTGTCGACTTCGTCAATAAGAAAAACCAGCCGCACTTTTTTATTCGCCGCTAAACGGTTTTGTAACAGGCTGATGACGTTGCGGAGATCATTGGCAAATTCCCGATGGCCGTATTTCTGCCGATCCGCCGGCGCCGGAACCGCGGCGGCGATTTCCGCGCCGAGTTGTTCGCGCACTTCATCGATGAGATGGGCGAAAAAAAATTCCTCGCTAACGCCCTGCAAGTCGATGAAAACCGGCGCAAACTGATAATCCGGATCTTCACGCGCTTGCAACAAGCGCTGCAACTGATATTGCACCGAGGTTTTGCCGATGCGCCGCGGACCGTAGACCATCAAGCTGTTATTAGGCAACGTGCGCAGAATGCGCTCGAGCAATTGCTGTCGCCCGAAAAACATTTCTTCGTGGCGAATCGGCGCGCCGGCGATATAAGGATTGTAACGGTTGATGAACGTAATGCGATATTTGATGAGACGATTTGCCGCGACTGCGCCGGCGGCGATGAAAAGTGTGGCGCCCAAAATCAGCCAAAACACCAGCGTTTGATGCAACGGCGGCCGGCGAATAATCCGCCGGTGCAAGATGCTGGAATGCTGCGGCGTATCAAGATCGTAAGCAATGACGGAGATTTGGTTTTCTTCCATTCGCAGCGGCAGCTCAACCTGAAATGGAAAAGCGCCATCGGCGTTTGGGGTGGGGCGCAATTGTCTCGTTCCATCCGCAAATTGCCACGGCTCGCCATTCACCACAAATTCGATGGCCGTAATGCCGACGTCGTCGTTCGCCAAACCAGTGATTTGAACTTTCGCGCTGCGGACGCGGCTCACTTCGGACTCCGGCTCGCGGAGCGTCATCACCGGTTTCGCCGATTGTATAAATTTAACGGTGTCAGTTTTTACCGTTAATTCGGCGGGTTGATCGAGGCGCGCCAATTCGAAACGCAAACGCTGCTGCCAGTCGGCAAGCTCCGGTTCCTCCGGCGAAGTTTGCGCGAGCCGGTTGAAAATGTCCAGCGCCTCAAGATAGCGTCCTTGCAGATAAGCAGTAATCGCCGAGTTTTTGAGCGAGACCGCAGCGTCATTCGCCATGGCGGTTTGCGGGGGCGGCTCGTGCACGGGGCGCGGGAGTTGCGCGAACCAGCGCGCAATCTGCTCTCGCGATTCCGCCGGCATTTCGATTTGCGACAACAGCGAATCAACCTCACCGCTTTTTTGCATCACACCCTGGCCGTGCTGATAGCCGGCTCGCAACAAACCCATCCAGACTGCTGTTGCCGGCGCGGATTTATTTTTGATCGGCGTCAGCATCGCCGCCGCGATTTCACGCAGACGCAGCAGCGTTTTATGATGCGATGATTTCGTGATCGCGCCATCGGCCAGCTCGCGCTCAAAATTTTCCACGGCTGCGGAGTAATCGCCCAGAAAAAAAAGGGCGCGTCCGAGTTTGTAATGCGGCAAATATTCGATAAAATTCAACGCATACGTGTTCGCATTCAACTCGGCTTTCGGCTTTTCGCGCAAGGCTTCTTGAAAAGAATGAACGGCCTTGCTCCATTCGCCGTCTTCCAACTCCTGTTCGCCGCGTTGATACGACACGTACCATTGCGCAACAGCCGTCGCCGGGAAAAGCAGCATGGCGAGGCACGGCAAAATTTTAATCGCTTTATGCATTTTAAAAATTCACGACCGTGGAGCCGATGGCTTCGATCAGAGTTGAAGAAAGATCGAGACTTGTTTCAAAACGAACTTTTTTTAACACCAGGCCAATGCCGCCGGTAAAATGAAAATGCGCCGGTTGCGCCGGGTATTCTTTTTTTAGATTGGCGTCGCCGGAAACGGCTTGCAGGCCGTAATTCGGCTCGGTGTAAAAACCAAGACGAATGGGGAAGTTTAATTTCCATTTGAACATCGTATATTCGAGGCCGCTGCGCCAGGCCAACAAATTCTTGGCTCGAACGTCTTGCGGCCCGTCCGGATCAACGTAGCTGCCGTTGCCGGAGGGCTTGTCGTCCTGCGGCAAATCGTAATTCAAATGCCGCAACAAGGTGTGATTGCGGCACAGCGTGACGTCCGCCGCCAACAACGTTCGCGCGTTGGGTTTCCATGCCAATCCGGCGCCGAAATGATCCGGCAAATCGAGTTGAAATGGAATCACCATTTCCTGCGGGGTGAAACGGATTTCATCATTCTGCCCATTCGCCGGCGTGCGATCCGGCAAGTTATACGCCGGGAGCGTAATTCGACTGGCGATGTTGAAGGTCGGCAAATATTGATATGTAACGCCGGCCGTGAGGCGCGGGTGCAGCTCGGCGACTGCGCCCAAACTCCAGCTTGGCTTGAAATCATTTTTTTGCAAGTGGTAAATTCGATAAAGCCCTTCGGCGCGATTGGCCCCGAGTGAAGTCGCGCCCGCGTTAAAGCCTGGCCGCAGCCAAAGCTCGGGATTGAAATAGTGCTGTTCGTGAAGTTGAAGGTGCAATTCCGTCGCACGCATGGCGAGGCCCACGCGAAAGCGCCGGTGCAAGGCTTTGGCAATCACCACGGCGTTGTGAACCACTTCGGAATAAAATTCACTGACGAGGCCGGGAAAATTGCCGGAAGCGCCAAGCTGCTCTTCGAGCGTTAATGGCCGGTCAGGCGCCAGCGTCAAGAATTGTTGCCGGGAAAAATCAAACGCGGAACGAAAAGCCACCTGCCGATAAAGCGCAAAAGTGAATCCCCAGCGCGGGTAGGCAATGTTGACAAAGGTCTGGTCAAAAACGAAATGAAACTGGCGGTGCGTTCCATCTTCCTCTTCGGCGCGGCCAATCAGAAAATCGCGGCCTCGCCAACCCACCACGTGGCTCAAGCTGATTTCCGGGCGCAGCAGCAGGCCCAAGCCCGCGGGGTTGATTGCGGCCGCGGTGGCGTCATCCGCCACGCCAATGAAGGCGCCGCCCAAGCCGGCAACGCGTCCGGCCGGATTGACCGGTGTCAGGCGCAATTGCATCAACGAAAACTGCGGAACCGGCGGGCGTTGCACCTGGCCTGAAGCAATCTGGCCCAGTAAAAGAAACAACGAGAAGAATAAAACTTCAGGCCGCAGCCGCGCTCTTCGACATTGCGGAGATGACATGACGACGTGCCTTTTTAAAATGGTCTGATTTCTTGCAACCGCAGAAATTGCAAAACACGAATAGTTTAATACCGACGCGCGATAAACGCAAGTTAAATTTTCAGTAACAGTAATGCTGCAGTGTTCGGTCGCTTAAAGCGTTCGATCACCGCCTAGTTGTGAAATTGCAGTGACCCTGTAATGCACTGCTTAAAATTGCAGTTTTCTGATGCACTATTTTGGCAACCACCTTGACTTTGCGTATAGCTTCGATTATCTTTGGATAACGGCAAGAATATTTTTAAATTCGAAAATCATTGCACCCAAGCCCGACTGCGCATTTTCCGTGAGCGCAAATTTATCTTGCTTTTTTGGCGGTCTCCGCCTATTATAATTTTGGAGACAAACGAAACAAAGCCATGTTAGAACGCACAGCCCAGAATTTTTTCACCAATCCGCGCCGCTTTCGAAAATACGGCGTAAAATTGGCCTATTTGTTCGGCTCGGCGGCGGACGGACGTTTTACCGCCCAAAGCGATCTCGATATCGCCGTGCTGTTTGCGGCGTCACGCCGCTCGCAAGACATCTTGCAGAAATCGGCGCTTCTGCAAATCGAGCTGCACCGTCACATTTCCCGCCCCATTGATTTCGTTATTCTCAATTTTGCTTCCCCCTTATTGAAACACGAGGTGATTAATGGCAAAAACCTTTTTGCCGAATATGAAAAAGTGCGTCGAGAATTCGAAAGAAAGACGGAGGTGGAGTACAAAAAATTCGAGAAAAAAATGAATAATAAATTCAAACGAAAATTACTGGCGCTGGCATGAATTCCCAAATCATCAAAGAGCGGTTGACTGAGATTCAAGAAAACATTCGAGTTTTAAAGAAACTGCAAAAACGCAAAAGAGAAAAATTTTGCGCGACGCCGGAGTTGTATAAGCTAGCTGAACGTTGTTTTCAGCTTGCCATCGAGTGTGTGATCGACATCACCAATTATTTGATCTCACAACACGGGTGGACCCGCCCGCTTTATCATGCTGAAGGCTTGCTCATTCTCGCCCAACATCGCATCTT
>CAZVZZ010000201.1:0-4577 GCA_964631505.1 uncultured Cytophagia bacterium | reverse complement strand
AAACCTCACGTGCTGGCGTGCTCTGCGCTGGCCATAAAAACCGCACCCGATTCAATGCTTTTCCAATGACACGAAAAGCATAAAATCGGGTTTTGGCCTCGAAACCGCACACATGACGCGTCGAATATCGCCGCTCGGTAAATTTACAAAGCCGATTTCAAATTTACCACCGACCTAATGGCGCTCAAGCCATCTCACCACCGTAAGGCTCTTTTTCTTCATTGGCCTTGCAGGTGATGCAGAGCACGGCATGCGGCACGGCTTCCAGCCGTTCGCGACTGATCGGCTGGCCGCAATTCAAACAATCGCCGTAGCCGCCTTTTTGCACGCGCTCCAGCGCCTGGTCGATCCGCGTCAACAATTTGTTGTCGCGGGTCGCAAAATAGTAGGCCTTCTCGCGCTCCATCGTATCGGTGCCGAGATCGGCCATGTGAAACGCATAGGATGAATTTTCACCGGCGGCTTCTTTCATGGTGTTGGCGCCGTCGCCGTTTTTAAATCCATCCAATTCCCGCATTAACTCCGTGCGCCGCTCGAGGAGCAGGCGGTTGAAATTCCGGAGCTCGTCCGGGGTGAATCTGGGGTTGGGGTGATGCATTGAACCCTCCTCGTTAGTTCGATTCCCCAAATGTTTGGTACATTTAGAAACCGTTATTTAATCCTCAAATCCGCTCAATGCAGATGATCGTTTTGTCGGATAGCGTCATCGCCAGCGCCTCATCGGCTTCGAGCTGGCGAATTGGCTCCGGGGTTAATTGAAGAATGATGTCCGAATAAGCATACATCGCCAATAACATGCAAGCGTTCATCAGGGCCATGAAAAACCCTATCTGAAATTATAAAATTGGTTCGTCTTTCGCAACTTAAAAATCAAAAATCAAGCGCTGTTGGCTTTTACAACTTCTAACGTCAATGTCTCCTCATCAAACTTGTCTTCTTCCAGCGCTGCCGGTTTCGGACAACGGCCGGCAATCAGATTGATGCTTAGGGTCTCGTTTTTAATGTAATCCGCGAAAAGCGTGATCGCAGTCGCTAATTTTTCGCTGGCGACATAGTAAATGATGATGTGATCGGTAATCTCAAAATTCGCTTTCTTACGGAGTTCTTGCACGCGCCGGACAAACTCTCGCGCTAGACCCTCCGCCTGGAGGGCGGGCGTAATCGTGGTTTCCAGGGCAACGACGAATGCCCTTTCCGTTTCAACCGCAAATCCCGGCTTAGGCTTGGGATTGATGATCACTTCCTCCGGCGCCAGCTCAATATTTTTTTCATCCACCGTCAACGCCAGGTTTTGGCCGGACCGCAGCGCGTTAACGGCGGCTTGCGGGTCAACCTTTGCAAGCGCGGCGCGCAATTTGGGAAAGAGTGGGCCGAGCTTGGGGCCAAGCAGCGGACTGTTCGGCAAAAGTTGATAGGTGATCAACTCGACTTCATTCTCGGCAAACACCAGTTTTTTTACATTCAACTCCTCGGTGATCAATGCGCTCATGCGCTGCAAACTGGGACGTTTTTCCGGCGGTGCAACGACGATAACGCTGCTCAACGGCTGCCGGACTTTCAGTTTGTTGGCAGCGCGCACGGCATGACCTAATCCCACCACGAGCTGAGCGGCACTCATATCAGCCAACAAGGCGCTATCGACTTCGGCAATCTTTTGTGCTTGCGGCCAATGGCAATGATGAACACTCAATGGCGCGGATTGATCAGCCCGGCGAATCAAATTTTGATAGATGTGCTCGGTGATGAACGGCACAAACGGCGCCAGCAATTTGGTTAACGTCGTCAAAATTTCGTATAGCGTTGAATAGGCCGTTTGTTTATCGGCATCAAAATCGGATTTCCAAAAACGCCGGCGAGAACGGCGCACGTACCAATTGCTGAGATCTTCGATAAATTTTTCGATGGCTTTGGTGGCTTTATAAGCCGCGAATTCATCAAGAGCCGCCGTGGTTTCGCCAATGACTTGTTGCAAGCGCGCCAGTATCCAGCGGTCGAGATCGCTGGCCTGCGTTAAACGCCCGGCGTCAGGCTGCCATTTGTCGATGTTGGCATACGTGACGAAGAACGAATAGACGTTCCACAAGGGCAAAATAAAACGCCGGCGGGTTTCATCGGCAACGTGATAACCAAACAGCATGTCATTTTCATACCGCTGGTTGCAGTACATCCAGCGCATGACGTCGGCGCCGATGCTATTGGCCGCTTCATTGAACTCGATCGAATTGCCCCACGACTTGTGCATTTCGCGCCCATCCTCCGCCAGCAAAGTCGCATAGCCGAGAACGGTTTTGGTCGGCGGCTTGTTTTCCAAAACTGCGGCCATCGTCAACAACGAATAAAACCAGTTACGGAACTGGCCGGGGAAAGACTCGGTAATAAAATCAGCCGGGAACCATTTCTGCCAGAATTGCATGTCGGCTTGATATTGCATCGTCGAAAACGACACAATACCGGCATCCAGCCAGGGGTTGCCCACGTCTTTGATTCGCGAACTATGCGCGCCGCATTTTTTGCACGCGATCTTCACGGCGTCAATGTATGGCCGATGCGGCGTGTGATTTTCAAAATGCTCCCAGCCCGCGACAGCGCGCGTTTTTAATTCCTCGCGGCTTCCGATCACTTCGAACCCGCCACAACTTTCGCATTCCCAAATGGGCAGCGCCAAACCCCAGTAGCGTTTCTTGGAGATCAGCCAGTCGTGCATGTTGCGCAGCCAATCCAGCTCGCGATCGCGGCCAAACTCGGGAATCCAGTTAATCTGCTTGGTAATCGCCATCAAAGGCTGGCGCAACTCGTCCATGCGGATGAACCATTCATCAACGAGCCGGAACACGAGTGGCGTTTGGCAGCGCCAGCATTGCGGATAACGATGCTTGTATTTTTCCACGCGATAAAACAAACCCTTCCGTTTCAACGCGTCGATAATGGTTTCAGTAACTTTGGTAACGTGATTTCCGGAAAGCCATTCAAACCCGTCGATAAAATCGCCGTTTTCATTGAGCGGCGCGATGACCGGCAAGCGATACTGTTTGTGCAAGCCAAAATCTTCCTGGCCACAGCCGGGAGCGATGTGAACCAGGCCGGTGCCTTCAGCTTCGCCCACTTCATCCCACAGAATAACGCGATGCGCTTCAACGGCGCTGGCGGAAATGTCCGTAAAAAGCCGCTGCAACGCGGTCTCACACCAGCCGCCTGGCTGTCGTGCGGCGGGCATTTCATCAAATAAGCCGGTGTATTTCCAGCCTTCCATTTCCTTGCCGGAAATTTCTCCCAAAACTTGATAATCGCCTTTCAGTATTTTGGTTGCGCCTTTGGAGAGATAAAAAATTTCCTCGCCTTGTTTGATTTTGACATAAACCAGCGACGGCCCAACCGCAACGGCAACATTGGAAGGAAGCGTCCACGGCGTCGTTGTCCAGACCAGCAGCGACTCGCCCGGGCGATCGTGCAAAGGGAACCGCACGGTCAGGCCGGGATCGGTCGTCTCGGTATAACCTTCGGTCACGATTTCATGCTGACTAATGCCGGTTCCGCATCGCCAACACCACGGAATGACGTCCGTGCCTTTGTAGATCGAGCCTTTATCGGCGCACTTTTTTAGAAACGCCCAAATGTCGTAATTATTTTTGTCGCTGAACGTAAAATAAGAGCCGCCCAGTTGTGGCAGCCCCAACTGGCCAACGATTTGTTCCGCAGTGCCGGTGATGGAACCGCGCGGACCTTCGATGGCAATCTTCGCATTGGGATCACTGCCCAAATGATCGTGAAGCCGGCGCAGCATTGCCGGGTCGTTCCAATCCATCCACATTCCCAGCCGAATGGATTGCTCGGTTTGAATCGCGGCGAAATTGAGCACACGCTGTTTGCACAGAATGACAAAAGGCGCGATGCCATAATCTTCGATATCTTTTTTGGTTTTAAAACCGAGGTCTTTCTCAACGTTCACTTCAACCCATAAGCCCTGGCAATCAAATCCGTTTTGCCAGCGCAAATCGCAGCCAAGCATGGCCTTGTAACGTTGCCACAAGTCTTTATACGTGCGGCCCCAGGCATGATGCACGCCCATGGGATTATTGGCGGTGATCGGACCATCCAGGAATGAAAAAGTTGGGCCGCCGTTGCGAAGCTGTCGTAATATATTAAACGCGTTCGTCTCTTTCCACCACGCCAGGATCTCGCGCTCAAGGGCTGGGAAATCCGGTTGGGTGATGACAGGTTGAAACATGTTTAAGTCCTAAGATGCCTTTGTGTACAAAATTGTTTTATGTTTGTATTAAGATTTTTTTTCGCGCCGCTTGGCTAATTCTTCACGCAATCGCGCAACTTCGGCTTCGGCGGTTTCAACTCGCGCTTCTGCCAAACGGCGCGCCGCTTCGGATTCTTCATGCGTGTACAAGCGTGTGCCGGATCGAGAATCATATAATCGTAGACGGCCCTTCTCGACGACCAAATCCAAATCCAGCACTTCGCAGTGCAAGCGTGTGCCCATCATCGGCATATATTCGCCGCTTTCCAGCCGGAAACCGCGCAAGGGCGCGCTCGACAATTCGCCGGTTGGATCAAACAGAAAATATTCT
>CAZVZZ010000200.1:0-4656 GCA_964631505.1 uncultured Cytophagia bacterium | reverse complement strand
AATCATCATTTCATCCTGGCTGAGCAAGCCAAAACGAATCGTGCGCGTCGTCCAATTGTTATAAGTGGCGCTCACTTTCAAACCTTGTCCGGCTTCGAGAATCAGCGGCGGATCGATTTTCAGAATCGGCGGATGTTCCCAATCATAAGCGACGTAAATCACTTCACCGTTGCGCGGGCCGCCCACCACCTCGGCTTTAAACTCCGTCATGTGTTCGTGCGCGTGGGAAAACAACTGGAAAATCGCGAGTCGCTCGCCGAAAGTATACGTTCTCGTCAGTGTGGTCACCTTTTGCGGCGGCAGATTGATGCTGGTATTATTGAGGTTCAAAATCTCGGCAATGTGCTTAACCTTCGTTGGATCCGCGTAGTGCAAATTCGCATACGCCTCGCCCGGAATGATCGCTGTTGAGCGGTTGGCGTAATGCGAATTTAAATCGATGCCGGTTCCAGCCGGAATACGGAGCGCCACGCCGGGCGGGAAATGATAATTCAGCAGCGGCCATTGGGTGCCGGCAAGAAAATCGTGATATTGCATCGTCAACAGCGTGTTGAGAATGTAGCCGCCGCTGGCGTCGCGCACATCACGCAGCACATTGGGCGGTGGAATCATATTCGCCGGCGTATTTTTCTGAAAGGTGTTGAGCAAAAAGTGATGGCTGCCCGGCCGCATCGCCAGTTCGACACGCTCGATCAACAACTCCTGCGCGTTGTCCAGCGGCACGTAAGAGAAAACTTCCCGGTCAAAATTCGGCGCCACCTCAAATGGACCGATGCGGAGTTGCATGCCGTTCGCCGGTTTTGGTAACGGCGCAAATGCCGGCGTTTGATAGCGCGTCGTGTCTTGCAACAGCGCGCGATCCGCCACAACGCCGTTTTGTGGTGCGCCGGCCACGATCCAGCGTCGAATCAACTCCAGCTCGCCGTTCGTCAATGGTGGCGCGCCGAGCGGCATCAGCCCGCCATATTGTGGATGATCGCGATAAAAATGTTCTTGATCCGGCGCGTTAATTTTTTCCCACAAAAAGCTTTTGTATAAACTCTCCAAGCCTTTGGTGCCGATACGCAGCAGTCCGTCGCCCTTCGCCGCAGCGTTGGTCGGCACGGCATTGACAAGCTGATGGTACGCCACGTCGTTGGTCAACACCAGGCCCGATTGCCGCGCGAAATATGTGCCGGCCGCGTGACAACTCACGCATTGGCGATCGAGAATTTGTTGTTGAATGGTTTGCCAGGTGGAGGTTTCCTGGGCGTGGGCAGTTACAATTAAAACGATAAAGCAAAGCTTGACAACTAACGATTGGATTCGCATTAATCCTCTCCTGTGATATGGTCACAGAAGATAGGCAAATCAAGGCGCAAAAGCAAGCCTTACGACTCCATATTCAAGAAAAATATTGACAATACGGTTTGACGATACAGTCAGGTTTCATGATGACATGAGGTGAGCCGCCAGAAGCAGGCGTAGACGCAATCCAACCCAGTCCATTCATCCGGCTCACCAAGCCTGAGCCAAATGTAACAGCATCTAAACATCTTCACTTCTTTTTGAACAAATGTATCCCGCAAATCGTGCGGAGTTTTTTGAAAATTTATTAGGTGACTGGCGCACCGCTCAATCTACCTTCTATATTTGTTTGCAAAAAGAGTTTGAAAAATAAAGATTTTATTCGTATTTTAAAAAAACTTCATGCGCCGCACGGGAGCGCGACGCGAACCGGAGGAAATTGAGGAAACCAAGGCAAGGCGGTTATGATGCCAACGACAAAAACAGCCAAATCGTCTGCGTCGCAGAGCAACGTGCATGACGAAATTGAAAATTTAAAAGCGCGCGTGGCGACGCTCTCCAGCCTGATCGAAGTGAGCATTATCGTCAACAGCACGCTCGACCTGGACAGCGTGCTCAGTCTCGTCATGGAAAAGGCGCAGTCGGTGATGGACGCGGAAGCATGCTCGGTGATGCTGATCAACGAGAAAACCGGCATGTTGGAATGGGAAGTCGCACTCGGCGAAGTGAGCGCGCAAGTCATGCAAAAAATTCAACTGCGCGTCGGCGAGGGCATTGCCGGCTGGGTCGCGCAAAGCGGCCAGCCGCTCATCGTGCCGGACGTCAGCCAGGATCCGCGCTTCTCCAAAAAGAGCGACGACACCACCGGCTTCATCACGCGTTCCATTCTTGCGGTGCCGCTCAAAGTGAAAGAGCGCATCATCGGCGTGGCGGAAGTCATCAATCCGCTGCACGGCAAGTCGTTCACCGAAGATGATCTCGATCTGTTCTCGACGTTCAGCCGCCAGGTGGCGCTGGCGATTGAGAATGCGCGCATGCACCGCACGATGCTGGAGAAACAGAAGCTCGATCAGCAGCTCGAAGCGGCGCGCACGATTCAAGAAAGTTTCATGCCGCAAACGTTCCCCGAAGACCCGCAGGGACGCTTCGAAATTTTTGCCAAGTCGATTCCGGCAACGCAGATCGGCGGCGATTTTTATGATTTCATGCTGTTCGACAACGACACGCTCGGCGTCGTGGTCGGCGATGTTTCGGGCAAGGGTGTTCCGGCGGCGTTGTACATGGCGCGCCTCGTCAGCGATTTTCGTGTCGCCAGCCAGCGCTATCGCGATCCGGCGCAAACGCTGAAAAAAATGAACGAGGGCCTGGTGGAGCGCGGCCGGCGCGGCATGTTTGTGACGCTGCAATACGCCCAGCTCAACGCCACAACCGGCGAAGTGAATTTTGCCACGGGCGGCCATTTGCCGGTATATTGGTTGAAGCAAAATGGTGAATCCGGCGAGTTCATTGCCTCCGGTGGCGGGGCGCCGTTGGGCGTTCTGGCCACGACGCAGTTCATGCCGAAATCCATTCAGCTCAGCCCCGGCGATGTGCTGGTGACGTTTACCGACGGCGTGATCGAAGCGAAAAATGCCGCCTTTGAACAGTATTCGATGCAACGCCTGAAAGAATTGGTGTGCCGCCCATGGCCGTCGCCGAAAGCGCTGGTCGAGCACGTCGTTGAAGATGTGCGCCATTTCACCAAAGGCATGCCGCAGCACGATGATTTGACAGTGGTGGCGTTGAAATGGAAATCGGCGTAAATTGAAAATTTAACAATGAAATTTTCAATTTAATATTTTAATAAAACATGAACCCGCTTAGTCACAATCGCGGCCGGCAAGACACCGGTGAGATGGCGATATCGCCGGACACCGTGGAGTTTCACCTCACCAGCGATCCGAAACTGCTGAAAGTGGTGCGGTTGGTGGTCGCGCATTTGTGCGATCTCGCCGGCTTTCCGGAAGCGCAGCGTCATCGCGCCACGCTCGCCGTCGATGAAGCATGCGCGAATATTATCCGGCATGCTTATGACGGCGCAACCGACCAGCCCGTCATCATCATCGCGCGGCTCATCGACAACGGCATCGAGGTGGTGCTGCGCGACTTCGGCAAAAAAGCGGATGTGGAAAAAATCAAATCGCGCGAATTGGACGACATTCGGCCCGGCGGGCTGGGCGTGCACTTGATCCAGAGCGCGATGGATGAAGTCTTTTTCGATGATACCTTGCCGGAGGGCAATCAACTGACACTCATCAAATATTTACCACCACTCAGGAGCGCTACTCACGAGGAGATTGTGCCATGATCGAAGTTGTCATCCGCAACCAGCACCCCGCCGCCATTGTTTCGATCAAAGGCGACGTCGATTTATATTCATCCCCAGCGGTGCGTAAAGCGATCATCGCGCTGACGGAAAAGAAAACCCCGCTGATCATGGTGGATTTGAGCCACGTGAGCTACATGGACAGCTCCGGGGTAGCGACGCTGGTCGAGGGCCTGCAGCAAACCGGCAAATATAAGGGTCATTTCAAGCTCTTCGGCCTTGGCCTGGCGGTACGCGAAGTTTTTGAATTGAGCCGCCTCGATAAAGTGTTTGAAATTTATCCAAGTGAGGAAGCGGCTTTTAGTAGTTCAACATAGTAATATGAAGTGATGCAATTCTTTTTTTGAACGCGGATGACGCGGATTGTAGGGATTGACACGGACAAAGCAAAAAATAGAATAATCCGTGAAAAGCCGCGTCATCCGTGTTTGCCGTGTTCAAAAGCTTTTGCTTTATGCGATTTCTGACAACCTTCGCCGGACAAATCGGCCGGCAGACAATTTATTTTTTGGTGCATCTCGATCGCGTCGTACGCTTGGGCGTCGAAACCTTGTGGTGGACGGCGGTCGCGCCGTTCAAGGGCAAAAAATTGCGTTGGCGCAGCGCCATCGAGCAAATGGTGCGGATCGGCTTTGACTCGGTGCCGATTGTTTGCACCATTTTGTTTTTTGTGGGACTGATCATGGCGATGCAATCCGCCTATCAGCTCGAGCGTTTTGGCGCCACGATTTTTGTGGCGGATTTGGTGGCGGTGTCGATCATTCGCGAATTAGGCCCGTTGCTCACGGCGATCATCATTGCGGGCCGCAGCGGCTCCGGCATCGCCGCGGAGATCGGCTCGATGAAAGTGGCAGAAGAAATCGATGCGCTGAAAACGATGGGATTGAATCCGATCAATTATCTCGTCGTCCCGCGCACGCTGGCGATGGTCATCGTGCTGCCCTGCCTGACGCTGCTCGGCGATTTGGTCGGCATTATCGGCGGTTATCTCATCGGCACGACGA
>CAZVZZ010000199.1:0-4676 GCA_964631505.1 uncultured Cytophagia bacterium | reverse complement strand
TTAGGCCTGTAGCTCGAACTGGCTAGAGCGCCGGTCTCCAAAACCGGATGTTGGGGGTTCGAATCCCTCCAGGCCTGCTGTAAGATGGTGACGAATTTTAAATTTTTGTGCTGAAACTTTATAGTTTTGTTTGAGGACCAAGAATGGCTCTCGTTGAAAAAGTTAAAAAATTTGTGCAGGACGTCCGTCAGGAAATGTCCAAAGTGAGTTGGCCGACCCGTGAAGAATTGAAGGGGTCCACCGGTGTGGTCATTATGTTTTCACTCATTTTTGCCGTTTATACGTTCGGGGCCGACCGAATTTTACAAATGTTGGTCAAGCTACTGTTGACGGCCAATTAAACATGATTGATTGAAGCGTGGACGAAGCGACTGAAAAAAAAGAGCCGCCAGTGACGAAGTGGTATGCCATTCACGTGCTGTCCGGCCATGAGCGTAAAGTCAAGGCGTATATTGAGAATGAAGCGAAAGCTTTGAATTTGACCGAGCGCATAAAAAGTGTGTTGATTCCAGCGGAAGAAATCACGGAAATGCGCGAGGGCAAAAAGCGCACGCGCAGCAAGACGTTTTTTCCCGGCTATATGCTGGTGGAAATGACGCTGGATAAGGAAACCCAATATCTCGTTACCAACACCCCCGGCGTCACGAATTTTGTCGGGCCGAAAAACGTGCCGCAACCGTTGCGGCAGGAAGAGGTGGATCGCATCATCGGCCGCGTGCAAGAAAGCCGCGAGCGCGAGGTCATCTCGATTCCGTTCCGCGTCGGCGATCCGATTCGCGTGACGGATGGGCCGTTCTCGGATTTCACCGGTTTCATCGAAGAGATGAATGAAGAGAAGAAAAAAGTGAAGGTGATGGTCAGTATTTTTGGCCGCTCCACGCCGGTGGAGCTGGATTTCTTGCAGGTGGAACTGGAAAAATAAACCGTCAATAGCCTCGACCTTAAGTTAAATATTTAAATATTTAAATATTTAAAAAATAAAATCGCGGCTTAAATTGCGAGACCAAACATGGCAAAAAAAGTCGTTACGCAAGTCAAGTTGCAAATTTCCGCGGGCCAGGCGAATCCGTCGCCGCCGGTCGGCCCGGCGCTCGGCCAGCACGGCGTAAACATTATGGAGTTTTGCAAGCAGTTCAATGCGAAGACCGCGGATAAATCGGGCCTCGTCATCCCGGTGATCATTACGATTTATTCCGACCGGTCATTTACGTTTATTTTGAAAACGCCGCCGGCCTCGATTCTTTTGGTGAAAGCCGCCGGCCTGGAGAAAGGCTCCGGCGAACCGAACCGCAATAAGGTTGGTAAAGTCACCAAGGAGCAGGTGCGGAAAATCGCCGAGACCAAGATGGCGGATTTGAACGCCAACGATGTCGAAGCGGCCATGCGCATGGTGGAAGGCACCGCGCGCAGCATGGGAATTGAGATTGCGGCGTAGCGCGCGAAGCGCTTGGAAAATTTCAAATTGAAAATTGATGGTTTGCAATTTTCAATGAAAGGTTAATATGAATACCCCCAGTCGTCGTTTTGCAGGATTACAAAAATTAGTCGTGCCGAAAAAAGAATATGCGCTGGAAGACGCGGTGAAATTGCTGAAGCAAACCGCGACGGCGAAATTCGATGAAACCGTGGAAGTCGCCATTCGCCTCGGTGTTGATCCGCGCCATGCCGATCAAGCCGTGCGCGGCACCGTGGCGTTGCCGCACGGCACCGGCAAAACCGTGCGTGTGTTGGTGCTGTGCAAAAGCGCCAAAGAAAAAGAGGCGAAAGACGCCGGTGCGGATCATGTCGGCTTCGATGAATTTATCAAAAAGATCAATGAAGGCTGGTTTGAGTTTGACGTGATGATCGCCACGCCGGACGTGATGGGCGAAGTCGGCAAGCTCGGCAAGATTCTTGGCCCGCGCGGCTTGATGCCGAACCCGAAAAGCGGCACCGTGACGCTGGACGTCGGCAAGGCGGTAAAAGAAGTGAAAAGCGGCAAGATTGAATTTCGCGTCGACAAGACCGGCATTCTGCATGTGAATATCGGCAAGGCCTCGTTCTCCGAGCCGCAATTGGCCGACAACATTCGCGCGTTTGTTGAAACGGTTATGCGTTTGAAGCCGGCCTCGGCTAAAGGTACTTACATCCGGAGCATCACGATTTCGAGCACGATGGGGCCGGGTATTGCGCTGGATCGGGGCGTGGCGACGGTCGAGGCAAAGGCGTAAGAACGAATTAAAAATTTTAAATTGAAAATTTTCAATTTAAAATTTAATATCGAAATTTAAGACTAATCTGAGAATAAATATCATGGAACAAACCCGAGTCATTCGTCCCGATAAAGCCGAGGCGGTGGCGCTGTTGAGCGATAAATTTGCAAATGCCAAGAGCATTTTTCTCACCGATTTTTCCGGCTTAACGGTCGCCGCGGTGACCAATCTGCGCCGCAACTTTCGCAAGTCCAACGTCGATTACGTGGTGAGCAAAAACACGTTGGTGCGCATCGCCGCGGAGAAAGCCGGTTACGCTAAGCTCGTGCCGTTTCTCGAAGGCCCGACGGCGTTGGCGTTTGGCATGAAAGACGCGGGCGCGCCGGCGAAGGTGATTTTGGATTTTATCAAGGCCAATCAAAAGCCGGCGATCAAGGCGATTATTTATGAAGGCCAATTTTTCGAGGCAAAACAGGCCGAGGCGATTTCCAAATTGCCGAGCCGCGAAGAGGCGCTGGCACAGTTGATCGGCTTGTTGAATGCGCCGTTGACGAATTTTGTCGGCAGCTTGAACGCGTTGTTGAGCAATTTCGTGTATGTGACGAAAGCTTACGCGGACAAGCGCGAAAAAGAGGCGGCGCCGGTGGCGCAGTAATCAGTTTTCAGTATTCAGTCATTCGTAGCCGATACTAATGACGACATTAGCGATACGATAATAACGCAGCATTTTTCAAAGAGCAACTTTTCGTAAACCAAGGAGGTTTCACCGTGTCTACCGCAGTGTCCCCGAAGCAGGAAGAGCTCCTGCAATCAATTGAGACGATGTCGGTGCTTGATCTCGTCAATCTCGTGAAAACAATGGAAGAGCGCTGGGGCGTGAAAGCCGCGGCGCCGATGATGGCAATGCCCGCGATGGGCGCGGCCGGCGCTCCGGCTGCCGCTGCTCCCGCTGTCGAAGAGCAGACGGAGTTTAACGTCATTCTCGCCAATGCCGGCGCGAACAAAATCAATGTCATCAAAGTCGTGCGGACGTTGACCAATTTGGGCTTGAAAGAAGCGAAAGATCTGGTTGACGGCGCGCCGAAGGCGATCAAAGAAGGCGCCAGCAAAGACGAAGCGCAGCAGATGAAGGCGAAACTCGAAGAAGCCGGCGCCACCGTCGAAATTAAATAATGTTTTTTGCCCGACTTGTCATCCGCAAAAACCGAAGAGACAAAATGATGAACCGATAGCTTGATTTTGTCGATTTTTTTGCCGGGTGACATTTTATTCTCAGGATGAGTTCATTAAACGCGAGCCCATGATGTTTCAAAATTTAGAGCGTCGTTCATTTTCAACGTTGAGCGCGGTCATTGATTTGCCCGATTTGTTGGATATTCAGCTCAAGTCGTTTTACGACTTTATGCAGGCCGAGATCGATCCGGCCAAACGCGCCAACAAGGGCATGCAGGCCGTGTTCACCAGCATTTTCCCGATTTACGATAGCCGGGAAAATTTTTGTTTGGAGTTTGCCGAGTATTATATCGAAAAACCCAAGTACGATGTGGACGAATGCCAGGAACGCGGGGTGACGTACTCGGTGCCGCTGAAGGCGAAGCTGCGCCTGTCGGTGAAAGACGAGGAAAGCGGCAAGTTCGGTGAAACCACCGAGCAAGTGGTCTATCTCGGAAATATTCCGTATATGACCAACCGCGGCACGTTCATCATCAACGGCGCGGAGCGCATCGTCGTCAGCCAGTTGCACCGCTCGCCCGGCGTGTTCTTTGATGAATTGAAACATCCGAACGGGACCAAGATGTTTGCGGCGCGCATCATTCCGTTGCGCGGATCGTGGGTGGAGTTTACCACCGACATCAACGACGTGATGTATGTTTACATCGACCGCCGCAAGAAATTTCCGGTGACCACGTTGCTGCGCGCGTTGGGTTATTCCACCGACCGCGATCTGTTGCAGCTTTTTGATCTCGTCGAAGAAGCCGAGTTGACCGGCGCGCAGGCGAAAAAAGCGCTCGGCCGCCAGTCGATTGCCGACGTGGTCGATCGTGACACCGGCGAAATTTTGCTGGAAAAAGACATCGAGATCACCGAAGAAATTTTGGAGCGGCTCAAAAAGGCGAAAGTCGATTCGCTGCGCTTGTTGCGTTCATCGAGCGCGACCGATCCCGAAGTGATTTCCAACACGCTGCGCCGCGACAATGCGAAATCGCAGGAAGACGCGTTGGAGACGATTTACCGCCAATTGCGCGCGGGCGATGCGCCGGACATGGACACCGCCAAGCAGCTTTTGGAGCGTCTCTTTTTCAATCCGAAACGGTATGATCTCGGCGACGTCGGCCGTTACCGGTTGAATAAAAAACTCGGCTTGAATATTCCGCTCGAGACGCTGGTGTTGACCAAGGAAGACATCATCTCGATCATCAAGCATTTGCTCGAAATGCGCAACGGCCAGCGTTCCGCCGACGATATCGATCATCTCGGCAATCG
>CAZVZZ010000198.1:0-4687 GCA_964631505.1 uncultured Cytophagia bacterium | reverse complement strand
CCGTTGTTGAGCTTCAAAACGACGCCCTCCAAAATGATCAAGCCGATGGCAATCCAAACCCCAACGCCAAGCTCGTCAAAAATTCCAGCATACCAAATGTAGCCGATGACGAGCACAAAGAATGTCCAAATCAGCGTATGGACAATTTTAATCAGGAAAAGCTTGCGGTCATTATCCTGAGTTACATGCGTGCGGCTCATTTTTATTTTCCCGCTTACTTTTTGCGGAACCCGCCGGAGAATCCGCCCAGCAGCACGAGGGCGATGGCGAAAACGGTTCCGCTCTGAATGGGAGTAATCGTTTTGGTCAGCAGCAGAGCGGCAAGAATGACACAAATTCCCAGGAAAACAAAACCGGCAATTTTACCGTTCATGGTGGATTCCTTTTTGGTCAAATTCTTCCAATCGTTTCAACAATTCTTTTTCCAGCACATAGTGATAGGACAGCAACTTTCCGTTGTACACAATGCTGAAGACGCCGAAAGGCGAAGGTGACAAACTCCTGACGTCTTCACAGGTTTTTAATTCAACGACGCGGTTTTCGAGGCCGAGTTTTTGGGCGGTATCCGAAACGGTTTTAGCGGCGGCGTCAATATAAGGACATTGATCCGAGCGAAACACGGTGAGTCCGCGGCCACACGCTGCCGCTTTCTCTTCCCAATGGTTCAACAAGGTCGGCGGCGGCGCGGCAGCGAACGGTAGCGCCATCAAATCAAATGCAGGCGGCGCTTGCGCTATGGACTTGAAGCCGTGTTGGAGCAGCAACTCTTTGCCGGCCAGCCAATTGCCGCCGCTGGTTAGCATCGCCACGCCGTGCATGCCGGCCTCGCGCGCATCTTTGATGCATGCTTTGAGCAAGCGCGTCCCCAAGCCCTGGCCTTTGCTTTTGCCCACCACCCAGAGACAGTGAATGAACAGATAGCCTTTCGCCTCGACCGTGCGCCAGGCATACTCGCCGGGAATGTATTCGATAAAGCCGCGCTCCGGCAACTCGTACATTTTGAGGCGCATCCCTTCCGCAAACCGCGCTTGGAGCCAGTTCAATTTCCGCTGATAGCCTGCGGTTTGGGGTTTGCTCATGTAGCAAAAAAAACCTTTTTCGGCAACGTTCGCGGCGGTAACGTCGATTAGTTTGGCGCGTTTGGCAGCAGGCATTTTTCGATTTCCGAATAAAATTATTTCTCACGCATGGCTGCGGCCACGCAACAGCCGCGACGGCAAAGTGATGAGCGCATGCAGCAATTCCAGCACGCCGTCGACGGCGATGCCGACAATGCGGAACGGCAGCAACACCAGCCACACAATCGGATAAAGCACCAGCGCCAACAGCGCCAATGGCCAGCACAGCAAAAACAAAATGCACCACAGGAAAAATTGAATCATCGGAAGCCTCTCTTGTTAAGGCGTCATCAACACTTTTTAGTCATGAATATACGAGAGTTGCATGAGCGGGTTGCCACGCGCAACAAGAGACGGCAAAAAAAATTTGCAGGCTGGCCGAGGCAAGGGAATCCGCCGCAGACCTGAGAAAACACCCCCAGCGCGCTCCGCGCCACGTTGCAGCGTGACGGCGATGGCGCGACGTTTCCGGGCTTCAGCGGTACGGCGGAAAAACGCGCGGCGTCATTTTCTCGTCAACCGTTTCCGAAGCGGACTCGCTCAACGACGTGTCGTTGATGAGAACCCACAGCGTGTAAATGCCGAGCGCCGTGCCGAGCGGAATGATGAAGAGATTCAAAAAACCGAGCGCGATGGCGGACATACGCGCCCATAAGATTTTTTTGAGCAGCGCGACGCCGGTGACGAGGGCGGGAATGGCTTCGAGGGCAAAGATCAGCCCGATCACCGAAACATAACCGTTGGGGCTGGAAAACATACTCAGTCTGGCGGGCAGCATTAAACGGCCGGTTTTGACTTCGAACAACAGGAAGGCCATCACCAAACCGAGCATTCCGAAGATGAGATAAAAAACGCCGAGGATTTTGAGATGATTTTTCATGGATATTTCTCCCTTCTTCTTGAGCATATTCACATTAGTCATCGCGAGGAGCGCTTTTGGCGACGAAGCGATCTGCTAATTTCAAGAGATTGCTTCGCTGCAAGGCGCTCGAATGACAGAATCATCCTCACAGCCATTTTCTTTCGCGTGCGAATTGCGTCAGTTCGTCGCGGAATTTCGGATGCGCGATTTTGATGAGCGCGCGGCAGCGTTCCTGGATGGTCTTGCCGTGCAGATAAGCGACGCCAAATTCGGTCACGACGTAATGCACGTCGCCGCGCGAGGTGACGACGCCGGCGCCTTCTTTCAAATGCGCGGCGATGCGGCTGACCGTATCGTTTTTCGCCGTCGCCGGCAGGGCGATGATCGGCTTGCCGCCTTTGCTGCGCGCCGCGCCGCGGATGAAATCCACCTGGCCGCCGATGCCGCTGTAAAAATTGTAACCGATGGAATCCGCGCACACCTGGCCGGTGAGATCGACTTCGAGCGCGGAATTGATCGCCACCTGCTTCTCGTTGCGGCTGATGATGAACGGATCGTTCGTGTAACGGCTCGGGTGAAACTCAAAGATCGGGTTGTTGTTGATAAAATCATACAGCCGGCGCGTGCCGAGCACGAAACCGACGATCACTTTGCCGGGATGCAGCGTTTTCTTCTCGTTGTTGATCACGCCTCTTTCAATCAGCTCCACCACGCCGTCGCTCACCATCTCGGTGTGAATGCCCAGATCTTTTTTGCTGCCGAGATAATACAACACCGCATCGGGAATTTCGCCGATGCCGAGCTGCAGCGTCGAACCGTCTTCGATCAACCCCGCGATATTGCTGCCGATCTTTTTGGCGATATCGGAAATCTGCCCCTGCGGATGCTCGAGAATGTCGTCTTCGACTTCGACGAGGTAATCGATTTTGTTGAGATGAATAAATGAATCGCCGAGGCTGCGCGGCATTTTGGGATTGACTTGCGCGATAACGAGACCGGCGTGCTCGGCGGCACTTTTGGTGGCATCGACGCCGACGCCGAAACTGCAGAAACCGTGTTCGTCCGGCAGCGAAACGTGAATGAGCGCGATATCCACCGGAATGCTGCCGTTCTCAAACAACGCTTCGACCTCGCCGAGAAAAACCGGGACGAAATCGGCGCGGCCTTCGTTCAGCGCGCCGCGCACGTTGGCGCCGGCAAAAAAAGCGACGTGGCGAAAATGATTTTGCATTTCCGGCTTGACGTAATCCGCGTTGCCCGCGGTGAGCAGATGAATGACTTTGACCTCGCGCAATTGTGGGCCGCGCCGAACCATCGCGCGCACCAACTGCTCCGGCTCGGCGCAGCCGGGATGAATATAAACGGTGTTGCCGTCACGAATGTGCTGCACGGCTTCATCGGCGCTGCAACGTTTTTGACGATAACTTTCCAGCCATGACATCGATTTCATCCCAGCAGCTCCTCGATCTGAACGGTGGGCCATCCCAGCAGCCGGCCGATTTCCGGCTGCGTGCATTGGCCCTGAAAAAGATAAATGCCGCGCCGCAATGCGGTTTCCATTTTAACTGCGTCACTGCCGTTTTCCGCGATGAGTTGCGCAAACGGCAGAATGACGTTGTTGAGCGCATGGGAAGCGGTGCGGGCCGTCATCGCCGGAATGTTCGGCACCGCGTAATGAATCACGCCGTGCTGCGTGAACACCGGATTCGAGTGCGTCGTCGGGCGGCTGGTTTCGATGCACCCGCCCTGATCGATCGAAATATCGAGGATCACGCTGCCCTGCCGCATACGCCGCACCTGCGTTTCGGTGACGACGTGCGGCGACTGCTGGCCGCGAATCATCACCGCCCCGACCAGAACATCGGCGCTGTCGATGTAGCGATCGATATTGTACGCGGTGGTCATCGCGGTGTTGAGGCGTTTGGGCAGCCATTTTTCAATTTGCCGCAGCCGGTTGAGATCGGTGTCCATCACGGTGACATTGGCGCCCGCGCCGACGAAGGCTTCCGCCGCGGTGCTGCCGACGACGCCCGCGCCGATGATGAGAACGTTGGCCGCGGGAATGCCGGCCACGCCGCCAATGGTAACGCCGCGCCCGCCCGCTTGCGTGGTGAGAAAGCGTCCGGCAATCTGCGGCAGCAGCATGCCCGCAATTTCACTCATCGTCATGAGCACCGGCAGATTGCCGGTGTCGTCCTCGATCAAATTGTAGCCGATGGCGGTGTACTGTTTTTCCATGAGGCGCGACATCACCCGGGCGTTGATGACGTCGAAATTGAAAAAACTGAAAATCGTTTTGTCGCGCGCAATGCCTTCGACTTCCTGCAAAGAAGGCGGCATGATCTTGACGATCAGATCGGCGCGCTCAAAAACTTCGCCGGGGTTGAAGGCCAATTTCGCGCCGGCCTCGTCGTAAGCGGCGTTGGTGAAATCACAGCCAAGCCCGGCGTCGGCCTGCACGATCACTTGATGGCCGGCTTTCGCGAGCGTAAACACGCCCGCGGGAATCAACGCGACGCGCTGCTCATCGCGCCAGCTTTCTTTGGGAATGCCGATGATCATGGCGTTGTCCTTGAATCAAAATTCGCAAAAAAAATTTCATAAATCAATTCGCGCTTTCACCAGGCGTTCCTCGCGATCATAACGCAAGGCGACGCCGAGCTTTTCGCAGACGCGTTGCATGCCGCGATTTTCCGGCAAAATGACG
>CAZVZZ010000197.1:3334-4740 GCA_964631505.1 uncultured Cytophagia bacterium | reverse complement strand
AACTTTTTTCAAATATACTCAAGCCCGCCCTCATAGTCAAGCGTTTATTTTCCAGCTCGGGTGGCGTCGCCCAGATGCGCACGCAAAAATGCGCCGCCCACTTTTCAAAATCCGCCCTCGGCGCACGAGCTGCTGCATTTTTTCAAAATTTATTTGTATTATTCCCCCCCAAATCGTCCACCAGCAAATGCCCCAGCTTGTTCCGTTTGGTTTCCAAATACCGTTGATTCGCTTCATTCGCATCAATTTGAATCGGTACGCGCGCGATAACTTCCAATCCGTAGCCTTCCAAACCGACAATCTTTCTGGGATTGTTGGTCAACAATCGAATCTTGCGAATGCCGAGATCATAAAGAATTTGCGCGCCGATGCCGTAATCCCGCAGATCGGCTTTAAAACCCAGCGCCTCGTTGGCCTCAACGGTGTCCTTCCCTTCGTCCTGCAATTTATACGCGCGAATTTTGTTGGCGAGGCCGATGCCGCGGCCTTCCTGCCGCATATAAAGGAGAACGCCGCGCCCCTCCTGTTCGATCTGCTGCAGCGCCCGCGCCAGTTGCTCGCCGCAATCGCAACGCAGCGAGCCGAGAATATCGCCGGTGAGGCATTGCGAATGCACGCGCACCAGCGTCGGCTCGCCGGTGGAAACATCGCCTTTGACGATGGCGAGATGATGATTGGCGTCGGTGTCGCTTTCATAAAGATGCAACATAAAATTTCCGTAACGGCTGGGAAAACGCGTGGTCACGATGCGCTGCACCAATTTTTCATGGCGCCGGCGATGCTCGATCAAATCGCGGATCGTCACGATTTTGACGTCAAACTGGGCGGCGATCTGCATGAGTCTGGGCACGCGCGCCATGCTGCCGTCTTCGTCCATAATTTCGCACAACACCCCCGCCGGATAAAGCCCGGCGAGCCGTGATAAATCCACGACGGCCTCCGTGTGTCCCGAACGCGTCAACACGCCGCCGGGTTGCGCGCGTAGCGGAAAAATATGGCCGGGCCGCGCCAGATCCTGCGGCTTCGTCTGCGGCGAAATCAACTGCAAAATCGTTTCAGCGCGATCGTGCGCGGAGATGCCGGAGGTGGTGTTGCGCTTCGCATCCACCGACACCGTGAACGAGGTGCCGAGCCGCGCCGTGTTGTCGGGAACCATTGGATGCAAATCCAGCGCTTCCAGGCGCTCCGGCGGCATCGCGACACAAATCAAACCGCGGCCGTGCTTCGCCATGAAGTTGATTTTTTCCGGCGTCACTTTTTCCGCGGCCAAACAGAAATCGCCTTCATTCTCACGGTCTTCGTCATCAACAACGATCAACAGCTTGCCGTTTTGAAAATCGGCGATGGCTTCTTCTATGGTGTGGAATTTCATGTCAGTCGTGTAACGTTAAACGTGTAACGTGTTT
>CAZVZZ010000197.1:0-3234 GCA_964631505.1 uncultured Cytophagia bacterium | reverse complement strand
TTCTATGGTGTGGAATTTCATGTCAGTCGTGTAACGTTAAACGTGTAACGTGTTTAATTTGAAATTTTATTTTTTATAACCCCAGGCACTGAGTTTTTCACTCGTCACCTCTTCTTTTGCATTTGTTGTCAGCAAGCGCTCGACGTATTTGCCCAACACATCGGTTTCGACATTCAGCCAATCACCGCGGCGGCGAAAGCCGAGCGTCGTTTGCGCCAAGGTATGCGGAATAAGCGCGATGGTAGCGCGGTCGCCTTCCAAACGCGCCACGGTCAAACTCACGCCGTCGAGCGTAATCGAGCCATGCAGAATGACGTGGCGCGATAATTCCCGGGGCAACTCGACGATCATAAGCTGCCCGGCATTTTGGGGAATAACATCGACGAGTTGCGCCACGCCGTCAACGTGCCCTTGCACGAAATGGCCGCCGAGACGATCCATTGGCCGAAGGGCCCGTTCCAAATTTACGCGATCATTTTGCCGCAAATTTCCCAACGTGGTTTTGCGCAGCGTCTCATCGACGGCCTGCACTTGAAAAGTGTTTTCGTCGCGCGCCACAACGGTGAGGCAGACGCCACTGACGCAGATGCTGTCATCGATCTTTGCATCCGCCAGAATCTTTTCGGCCCGAACCGTGAAACGGCGCGTCTTCCCGAACATTTCGATGGCGGCAATTTGTCCGATTTCTTCCACCAAACCTGTGAACATGATTTTATTGCGTGAGCACCATGACGATGCCAATGGCCATCAAGCCAATGGCGGCAAACTTTCGCGCCGTGATCGACTCGCCAAAAACCCAACGGCCAATCGCCACGGCCAAGCTCAATTCCAGCACTCTTTTAATCACTGAAACAAAACGCAGCGGAATGGTTTGAATAACGGTCAGCTCCAAGGCCAGGCCGCAGGCACAAAATAAAATCGCTCCGAGCAAAAACGGCCAATGCGGCCTCGCGTTTGTCAGCTCCGAGGCTTTGGCGGTGAACACTAGAAAAGTAAACAAGCCGCAAGCAATGCCGGCAACCTGCACGAACGCATGAAACGCCACGGAAGCGTTCACCACGGCCAATTTATCCAGCGACGAGTTAATTGACCAGAGCAGAGCCACGCCGATCATCAACAAACTGCCGCGCTCGACGCGCAGCGCCTGCCAAATATTTTTAAAATGCAAATCGTGGTGGCGCGTCAGATTCAAACTTAAAGCGCCGACCACCGCGATCACAATGCCGGCCACTTGCAGCCGCGTCGGGTATTCGCCGAGAAAAACCATAGCGAGCAGCATCACAAAAACCGGCGTCAGCGACAAGAACGGAATCGTCAAACTGAACGGCGAAAGTTTGAGCGCATTGACAAACATCAAATTGGCGGCGATATTCAGCGCCACCGCGACCAAGCCGGGCAAAAAGTAACCCGGCGCAACCTGAAAATTTCCTTCCACTGCCAGCCAAATCAAGAACAAGGGAACCTGGCCGAGCGTCAACAGAATGACGAGCGGAATGGGATTCAGGCGGCTGGCCAGCAGCTTCCGCATCGTATCCAGACCGGACCAGCATAAGCTGGCGCCAACGACAAGCAATAAAGCGGAAAGTGAAATCGGCATTCAATTATGCGAAGGCATTTACGCGCCAAGAACCAGTCAGTAAAACGTTATCATCGATAATTTCCCATTTGAGTCTGGCAAATGTCACGATCTCTTCCCAGCGCTCAATTGGCAAGCCTTGAAAAGCGGGAATACCGTCGCCCAGCAATTTCGGCGCGATAAAACAGCGCAGTTGATCCGCGAGTTGCGCTTCGAGCAGCGAACTGAATATCCGGCGGCCGCCTTCGACCAAAACCGCAGCGATATTTTCCTGCGCGAGACGTTCACAAAGATGGCGCAAATCCAAACTGCCGGCTGCCGTCGTGCGAATCGGCCAGACGCGGCCGCCGCGACTTTCAATTTCAGAAATTTTCTCGTGCTCGCGGCAATCTTCACCAATCGCCACAATCGTTTTTCCCACGTGCGCATCAGTCAAAACGTTCGCGGTGAGCGGCAGGCGCAAATTCGTGTCGACAATGATTCGCCGCGGCTGCGGTCCCGGCTCCTCACGCACGGTCAGTTGGGGATTGTCCGCCAGCGCCGTGCCAATGCCGACGACAATGGCGTCATGTTGCCATCGCCAACGCTGCACCAGTCGCCGCGCCGCCGCGTTGCTGATCCATTTCGACTCGCCGTTCGCCGTGGCAATTTTGCCGTCCAGACTTTGTGCAAGTTTTAACGTCACAAACGGCAGGCGATGCACAATAAATTTGAAGAAAGCGGCGTTCAGTTCATAACATGCGTCCGCGAGCAAACCGGTTTCCGTCACCAGACCGTGTTCTCGCAAAATTTTTACGCCGCGGCCATTCACCAACGGATTCGGATCCAACGTGCCAATCACCACGCGCGCGATGCCCGCGTCGATCACGCGATTGACGCACGGCGGCGTTTTGCCGAAATGACTGCACGGTTCGAGATTGCAATATAACGTCGCGCCGCGCGCCAAATGTCCGGCTTCACGCAAGGCTTCGACCTCGGCGTGATCACCGCCAAACGCCCGGTGATAACCGGTGCCGACGATTTCGCCGTCACGCACCACGACGGCGCCGACCAGCGGATTCGGACTGACATAACCGCAACCGCCCGCGGCCAATTCCAACGCCTTTTGCAAATACGCGTGATCGGCCGCGGAGAATGCAGCCTCCGGCTTCGCTTGTTGCAATTCTTCCAGCTTCATGATAAAATCAATATAGGGAGAAAATGGGAGGGTGTCAAGACGGCGCTAAAAAACAATTCAGGGATTTTTTATTCAGGCCATTCCAAACGCCCGAACCCCAAAGCCTTTCGCGCGGGGTGCAACGTGCCTGCAAAACGCGGCGAAAGGGCCGTGTTGGGAAAGGCCAACAAATTGCTTTCCTCTTTGCGCTTCTTTTTGTATATTCCAATTTAAATCCAAATGCAAATCAACACAACCGGCATCCGAGTTATGACTCCTTTCGAACGGCGTTTACAGGAAAAAATCATTGTCTTTGACGGCGCGACCGGCACCAATCTGCAATTGATGAATCTCACCGCCGAGGATTTCGGCGGCGAGGCGCTTAACGGCTGCAACGAGCATCTCGTTTTTACCAAGCCCGACGCCATCGAGCGCCTGCATGCGAGTTTTTTTGCAACCGGCTGCGACGTGGTGGAAACCGACACCTTCGGCTCGACGCCGC
>CAZVZZ010000196.1:0-4761 GCA_964631505.1 uncultured Cytophagia bacterium | reverse complement strand
GGGCGGCATGCCGGCACCAAGCTGCTCAGCCGGCAGAGGGAAAGGGTTCATCAACGTTTTCGAGCGGACGTTTTTTGCCAAAAGCGAGAATCCGGGCTTGTTTGCGCGGCCCGAGCGGTTGGCTGGCCTGGTCTTCGGCCTCCGGGGGTTGGGAGCTGTCACCGGCTTCGGTGGGAGGATCGACTTTCTCAATCCGCATGGGCACGCCGCCCATGGTAAAATCGCCGCCGCGGATTTGTTCGTCATCGATGATCCACGTGATCACTTGCATCGGCAACGCCAGCACAAAAAATTTCACGTGCCACCAGCCGCGTTTGTAATCCGGATCGATGCGCTCGACGCGGGCAAAAAAAGCCGGTTTGTTTTCTATATGGACCAGAACAATATCATTGGGCGCAATAGCGCTGCGCGGTCGCGACATATCATCTCCATGATTGATCTATTTAAGATAAATATCCTGGCGGTGAATGTCAAAGGTTTTTTATGACGCCGGCGTCAGCGGCAGCGTAAACTCAAACGTCGTGCCCTTGCCCGGTGCGCTCTTAAAATGAATCGCGCCCCCCGCCGCTTCGACCAGGCTTTTGGAAATCGACAAGCCGAGGCCCAGCCCGCCGGTCGAGCCTTCGCTTTTGGTGGTAAAAAAAGGCTCGAAAATTTGCGTTTGGATTTCTTCGGCAATGCCGCCGCCCTGATCGGCGACCGTGACGCGAACAAAACCATCCTGCGCCAGCGCCCGCACGCTGACCGTGCTTTCCGGCGGCGAGGCTTCCACGGCATTCTGAATCAGATTGAACAAAATTTGCCGCAGCATCGATTCCGATTTGATCTGCGCGTCGGCGACGCTATCGAGGTCGAGCGCCAGCCGTACCTTGTGCTCGTTGGCGTTGGACTGGATCAGCGCCACCACGTCGCGAATGGCGTCGCGGACCGGCAAGGCGCGGCTGAGATTTTTTTCCGGGCGGTAAAGGTTATACATCTGGTGCACAATGCCGGCCACGCGGTCGATTTCTTTCTGGATGCGCGGCACATATTCGTAATCCGGCGCATTGAGCGGAACGTGATCTTTGATCAGCAGGAAAGAATTTTTAATGCCCGCCAGCGGGTTGTTGATCTCATGCGCGATGCGCGCGGCCATACGGCCGGTGGCAGCAAGCTTTTCATTTTCCACCCGCTGGCGCTCCAGCAGTTGAATCTGCGCCGTGCGCTTCTGCACCAGCTCTTCCAGCTCTTCGCTGTGGCGGCGAATTTGCTCTTCGGCGCGCTTGCGCTCGGTAACGTCGCGGAAAACCAGCACGACGCCGATGATCTGGCCCAAGTCGTTGCGAATCGGCGCGGCGCTGTCATCAATCGGCGTTTCCTGGCCGTTTTTCGCGATGAGCATCGTGTGATTGGCCAGCCCGGTAATGTTGCCCTCGCGCAAGGCTTTCAGGGCGGGATTCTCCACCGTGGCGCGGGTCTCTTCGTTGACGATGTTGAACACCTCGGTTAAATCTTTGCCGGCCGCTTCTTTTTCAACCCAGCCGGTCAGCGTTTCCGCGATGGGATTCATAAAAACAATTTTGCCCTGATTGTCCGTGGCGATCACCGCATCGCCGATGCACTTTAACGTCGTGGCAAACCATTGCCGGCTCTGGCGCAGCTCGCGCTCCAGCCGGTGCCGATATAGGCCCATCTCGATCGTCGTGTGCAGCTCGCGCTCTTCAAACGGTTTGAGCACGTAGCCGTACGGCTCGGTGATCTTGGCCGCCTGCAGCGTGCGATTGTCCGCGTAGGCCGTCAAAAAAATGACCGGAATGTCGAAGCGTTGATGAATCTCTTCCGCGGCTTTGATGCCGTCGATCTCGCCTGCGAGCATAATGTCCATCAGCACCATATCCGGCGCCGTTTCCTGCGCTTGCTCAATGGCTTCCTCGCCCGTGGCCAGAACGGCCGGTACCTGATAGCCCAGTTTCGTGAGCCGGTTCTGAATGTCGAGGGCGACGATGGTCTCATCCTCGACGACCATGATTTTGATGGCCGGTTGCTTTTTCATGCGTGCGATTTCCTTTTATTGGTTTCCGCCGGTTTGAATTCAATTCGAAATTCGGCGCCCCGCGACGCGGGGTTATGGTGCGTAATTTTGCCTTTGAGTTGTTTGGTAAGCGATACCACCAGCTTCAATCCCAGCGACGCGCCTTGCCGGAAGTCGAATTTTTCCGGCAGCCCGACGCCGTTATCCTGGACGCGCAACACCAGGCTGCCGTCGTCATCCCGCCGGCGGTCTTTGCGATGAAAATCGATTGTAATATCGCCGCGCTCCTGTTTGCCGAAGGCATGCTTCAACGCGTTGGACACCAGTTCGTTGATGATCAAGCCGCAGGGAATGGCGGCGTCCAGCCCCAGCGTGATATGCTCGATGTTGAGCCGCAACGCGATCGCCGTGTTGGCGTTGGCATACGACGACATCAAATGATTCGTCAGGCTCGGTATGTATTCGGCAAAATCGATTTTCGTCAAATCCTCGGTCTGATACAATTTCTCGTGCACCAGCGCCATCGAGCGAATGCGGTTTTCGCTTTCCTTGAACAGGCGCAGCGCTTCCGGATTTTGAATGTAACCCGCCTGCAGGCTGAGCAGGCTGGAGATCACCTGCATGTTGTTTTTCACGCGGTGATGAATTTCCTTCAGCAGCACTTCCTTTTCGTGCAGCGAGGCTTTGATCTTGCCTTCGGCCTGTTTGTGCGCGGTGATGTCGAAAAAACTCCAGACCCGGCCCTCGCCTTTGCCGTTCACCAACTGCGGCCTGGAGTAACGCTCAAAAACCCGGCCGTCCTTGAATTCCAGAATATCGTAACTCTCCGCGGTGGGCTGGCTATACAGCTCCCGCACTTTGTTCAAAAAGACCTCCGGCTCTTTTAATTGATCGAGCACAAAATTCAGCGCCGCCGCATCGTCGCCGGCCGCCAGCACCGCTTCCGGAATTTTCCACATCTCGGCAAAGCGTTGATTGTAGCTCGCCATCTTGCCGTCATGATCGACCACCAGAATGCCGTTCGAAGTCGAATCGAGCGTCGTGCGCAACAGCGAGTAGGATTTTTCCAGCGCCTGCTCCGCCAGCTTGCGCCGGGTGATCTTGCGGATCATCACCGCCACGTGCTCTTCCAGCAGCGGCAGCAGCCGGGCTTCATAAAATTCCGTGCCGCCCTGCGGCGGCGCCGAATATTCGATCGTCACCAGCGATTTTTTTTCCCGCACCTGCCGATACGCGGCGCCGAACTGTTCGCGCCATTCCGGGATCGGCATTTCCTGAATGTACTTGCCGAGCAGAACCTCCGGCGAAAAACTGAAACCGCTGATATTGCCGGTTTTGTAATCGATGATCTTGCCGGTGTCATCGATATGAAAAAACAGATCGGGCAAGGTTTCGAAGATCGCGCGCAACTGCGAGTTGGTCTCGACCAGCTCCTGCGAGCTCAACTCGAGCGAGCGTTCGACCATGCGGCGATCATCATCAAATTGCCAGTAGGCCGCATTGACCGCCGCGATAAAATCGTGCACGCCCTCCGGAACCGCGGCGGGGTCGGCAAAATGGCGTTTGAGCTGGCGGGCGAGCAGGCTGTGTATTTTATCCACGAATCAGGCCTCTGACAACGTCGTGATGGTCATTGTCTGGTTGTGCAATTCACACGCGGCGTTGGGGGTGAACGGCGAAATTTCGCCGTAGGAATAAAAGCCGGTTAAAGCGGTTTTTGCGCCCAGCACGTCGCGCACGCTTTCAACTTCTTCTTCGATGCGCTGTTTCAGCACCATTTTTCGGCCGACGCAACTGATGAGAATCGCCAGCTCCGGCGCGGCCGACCCGAGGGCCTCATAACTTGTTTTCGCCGCGCCCGAAGCGCCGTCGATCAAACGGTCAAAATTGGCCTTCATGAGCTGCGCGTAAGAACCGTTGGGAACATCGCCCGCGAACGTCATGCTCTGTTCTTCTTCATTGACCGCCAGCAAGGTGCGCACGACGCCGGTTTGATCGCCGCGCGTGCGCAGGCTGAGCGGAAAGAGCAATCCCGCGGCGGGAAGCTCCTGCGCATGTTCGCCCAAATATTTTTTGTATAATTCCAGCGCCGGCTTGCCGTCCATATCATAAAGCACGTTTCCCTCCGCGCGCGTGATCAAACGCACCGGGCCGAACGCATCCCAGCCGCCGAGCGAGCCGTAGCCGACTTTGAGGCGGTCACCGTAAAAACCCAGCGCGCCGATTGCATGCGATTGCGCTTGCTCATTCCACAACACATAGGTCTCCCGCATGCGCTCGCCGTCGCCCGAAAGGCCGCCGGTGGCCGTCACACCCGGCGGCAGGTGTTTCGTCAGCCCTTGCACCAGCTCGCTGCCGTTGATATGAACGCCTTCGGAGAGCACGAACACATGAACGAGACCATGGGGATCGAGCATTTGGCCGAGGCGCTCGCCGGCCTGAAAACTTTCCTCCGGCCCGGCAACGGTGAGGTGCGCGCCCTTGAGCTGCGTATGCTCGAAGCGAATCGCCGTGACGGCCAGCGAATCATCGCGCACCTGCGTGCCGTTGATCTCGCCGGCGGTGGAGCAGCCGAAAAGGTGCGCCTGCGGATAAGCCCGGCGAATCTCGTTGATCCGTTCGGCGGTTTTGAAAATCGCCGTGCTGCCGAACAGCAGAACCAACTGCGCGGCATCCGCCAATTGCCCCGAGGGCGCGGGCTGCCAGCCGGTATTGGGGGTCCAGAGGTTTTGTTCAATTTTCATAAAATC
>CAZVZZ010000195.1:0-4801 GCA_964631505.1 uncultured Cytophagia bacterium | reverse complement strand
TGAACGCGAAGATCGTGCAATAATATTCGACGCTCGTGTTGTCCTTCGTAATATCACCACCGGACGACACTTGCTTACTTTTATCGTTGCGTGTCAAGTCCGGGCTGATCGGCTCCCACGTTTGTCCCTCGTTCGTCGATTTGAACAAAACATTGCCCGCCGCGTAAATCGTGTTCGGATCGTGCGGCGAAATCACGATCGGAAACGTCCATTGAAAACGATACGTCAAAACGTCAGCGCCGGCGCCCATCGGATTCTCCGGCCACGGCATGATGTTGCGCTCTTCGCCGGTGTTGTGATCGTAGCGCGTCAAATAACCGCCGTAGCTGCCGGCATAAACGATGTTCGGATTCACCGGATGCGGCGCGATGTAACCGCTCTCACCGCCGCCGACCGCATACCAATCGCGCGTCGAAATGCCGAACCCGTTGTTGCGGCTCGCAATCGCGACCGTGCTGTTGTCCTGCTGCGCGCCGTAAACATAATAGGGAAAACGATTGTCGGTGATCACGCGATAAAACTGCGCGGTCGGTTGATTGTCGAGGCTCGTCCACGCTTTGCCGCCGGTGAACGTCACGCAGGCGCCGCCATCGTTCGCGCTCACCATGCGCAGATTATTTTCCGGCGCAATCCACAAATCGTGATTGTCGCCGTGCGGCACGCGAATGTTTTCGTATGTTTTACCGCCGTCCACCGATTTGAAAAATTGCACGTTCAACACGTACACGGTTTCCGGATCCTGCGTGTCCGCATAAATGTGCGTGTAGTACCAAGCGCGTTGGCGCAGCCGCCGGTCTTCATTCACGCGCCGCCAGGTTTTGCCGGCATCGTCGGAGCGGAACACGCCGCCATCTTCTGCCTCGATATTCGCCCACACGCGATTAGGATTCACCGGCGAAACCGTCACACCGATTTTCCCTTTGATGCCTTTCGGCAAACCGTCCTTCAATTCCGTCCATGTGTCGCCGCCGTCGGTGGATTTATAAAGCCCGCTGCCCGGCCCGCCGCTGTAAAGTCCGTATGGCGTGCGGCTCACTTGCCACAAGCCGACGTAGAGAATGCGCGCGTTGGTTGGATCCATCGCGATATCCACCGCGCCGGTTTTTTCATCTTTATATAAAATTCTCTCCCAGGTTTTGCCGCCGTCCTTCGAACGAAACACGCCGCGTTCCGTGTTCGTGCCGAAAACGTGTCCGAGCGCCGCGACGTAAACGAGATCGGGATTTTGCGGATGAATGCGAATCTTGCCGATTTGCCGCGTATCATTCAGCCCGATGTTCTTCCACGTTTTTCCCGCGTCGGTGGATTTGTACACGCCGTCGCCGTGCGAGAAATTGCCGCGCACGCAGGCCTCGCCCATGCCAACATAAATCACGTTCGGATCAGACTGCGCCACTTCAATCGCGCCAACTGAACCGGTTTTAAAATAACCATCCGAAATCGGTCTCCAATTCATGCCGCCGTCTTCGGTTTTCCACACGCCGCCGCCGGTGCCGCCGAAATAATACACCAACGGTTGATTCGGCACACCCGCTACGGCGGTCGAACGCCCGCCGCGATACGGCCCGATGCTGCGCCATTTCATCGCGCGATACAAACTCGTGTCGTATCCTGCAACCACCGTCGCCGTTGCGGCTTTCTTCGCCTGCGCCGCAACACGCTCATACATCGACAACATCGCTGCTGCCAGCAACAGCAAAATTGCCGCAGCCTGTTTGATTTTATTCATCCCGCGCTCTCCTTCCTCAGGGGTTAAAATAAAGTGGACTGTGGATTCAATATAATGCCAGAAGCATTTTCACGCAAATTATCTCTAATAAAATAGCAAACTACTCTTGAAATTGTGGGTAAAATTTGGTATCTTTTCAATATATAACGATACGCTTATGAATCTCCATTATCAAGGCGATTGCGCAATGTCAACTATGCCCCAAAGATCATTTTTGACTCCAGAAGAATATCTCGCTATCGAACGTCAGGCCGAGTTTAAAAGCGAATATTTTCAGGGAGAAATATTTGCGATGGCCGGTGCGCTCAAATCGCACAATCTTATTGCCTCCAACGTGAATCGCGTGCTGGGCAATCAGCTTTTGGAGCGTGACTGCAACGTTTACCCCAGCGATATGCGCATTAAAATCAAAAAAATCGGCAAATATACCTACCCTGATATCGCTGTGACCTGCGGCAAAGAAATTTTTGAAGACGATTACGTTGACACGCTGCTAAATCCAATCGTGATCATTGAAATTTTATCCAAATCCACTGCCGCTTATGACCGCGGCGAAAAATTTCAGCATTATCAGTTTATCGATTCTTTGATTGAGTATATTTTGATCACGCCGGACGCGGTTCGCATCGAGCAATACACGCGGCAGAGCGACCGCACGTGGCTGTATTGCCAATACCAGAATCTTGAAGACCGCATTAATCTTGAATGCATTGGCTGCGAGCTGGCGGTGAAAGATATTTATGTGAAAGTGCCGGAGATTTCAGCGCAAAAATCGTAAAAACCTAACCTTCCGTTTTGATAAAATATCCTCGAACTGCTGCAACCTCTCGCGTATTCGCATTGCCGGAATCATATTGCAGCTCAGCGCGCAACGCCCGCGCTGCCGGTTGCGGCTGGTTGGGTTTATATGTCCGCGCCAGCGCAAAATGTCCCGCCGCCAAACTCGGATCACGTTCCACCGCTTTTTCATACGCCGGAATCGCCGGTGCGAAATCCTCGCGTTCATAATAAACCCCGTCCAAATTAAAATGCGGCAATGCGAGATCGGCATTGCTCGCGATGGCATTCCGCACAAGTTTTGGCGCCGCGAAAATCATCGAAGCTCGGCTCACTCGTTGGGGAAGCCGCCCGTGGCGGAGGAAAAGCTTGGCGTTCGCGTGAAGTGGTATTCATTGTGCGAGCAGCAAAATTGAAAACCGTTTATCAAATAAAAAGCAAGCAGCATGGCAACGCCGGCAGCCCCGAACCAAATCATGCGATGGTGGCGCGGCGTTTTCTGCGGTAAATTGGGATTTGTGGGTTGAGTGTTTTTTCTTTTTGCTCATTGTTGAAAGCGGAAAAACTGTTTTATAACGAGATGTTAATCAAACACCCGCCTTCTTACGGTCGGGCGACCGGGTTACGGATTGTCGCGTGCCCACACCGGGCCTTCACATCCACACAACTTTCGCATATACACCACCAATTTACGAATTTCATCGCTGCTCAATGTTTGCCCCCACGGCGGCATGAAATGATGTTTGTTTAGAATAGAGCCGCCTGCATGAATGCCATCATACAATGTGTCGTTGGGACGTGTCATCATGTACGCTTTGTCGGCGTGATTGACCGGCGTCTTCGGCAAAAATTTCGCATTGTATCCCTTGCCGTCGCCGTTCGCGCCATGACAGGACGCGCAATATTTTAAGTACAAACTTTCTTCCGTGCTCTGGCCGTGCGGCGCGTGAATGGGATATTCGGCGAGCGAAAGATACGCCGCCTCATCCTTCGGTATTTCCTGCTGTAAAAGAAAATTGGCGATCAAGTCCAGTGTCTTTGCCGGCATTAAAATTTTCGGCATCATCGTTTCCGGCTGGTGGGCGCGCGGGTTTTGCATGAATTGATAAACAAAATCTGGCTGTAAACGATTTTTGAGTGAGGACAAATTCGGCCCGATTCTGCCGCCGTCGTCGCCGAGTTGATGACAACCGAGGCACGACAATTTTTCCTTCAATAGCGTCTGTGCTTTGTTCATCGCAAAAGCCGAGAGCTTGCGTGGCTGAAAATTTGTATCCGCCGCACGCTTTTGTTTCTGCAAATATTCGCTGAGCACGGCAACTTCCGCATCAGTCAACCGAAAATCCGGCATGCGGCTGCCGGAACCCGGATAAAAACCGAATGGCCGCAACGGCTGGGGCATTTTCAAATAATTTTCCAGCCATGCCTTTTTGACGCGTCCACCCTCGTTGCTCAAATCCGGCGCATTTTTTATCGCGATAAAAGAAAACGTTGCATGGCGATGGCAAGCGACGCAATTTTGCGCGAGAAAAATTTTCTGCCCAAGATCGGCATTGACGTCGGGATGAGCGGATTTCGCTTGTGCATAGGATTGCTGCAAGCGCTCGCGTTTTTGCTGATTCAACGAGAACAAATATCGCGTCGTGAGCCGAATCATATCCTCCGCGCCGGCGAGCAGTGGTGCAAATTGTGTCCGGTTGGCATCGAGCTGATAGAAAAAATTCGGCATCGCCGTTTTCACGCCGTCAAAAATGTGCGGGGCGACGAGATATTTTTGCAGCCATTCGGGGCGCAGACGAAATGAAGCGGTTGACAAATCAATCGACGCGTTCTCGCCTTCTCCTTCCAACTTGTGGCAGCTTGTACAGCGCAGATCGGCGGTGAGCAGCTTTTTCGCTTCGGCAGTTTCCGCAGCGCTGAGTCGGCGCGTCTGATAATTTTGCAATGCGTTCGGATAGGCCGGCCACGTGCCCTCAAGCTGTGTTTGTTTCTCCAAAAATAGCGTTACAGCCAAAGCTTCTTTTTGATCAAAAAAGAAATTCGGCATGCGCGACAAGCCGAGGTGACGGCGGATCTGGGTGGGATTTTGCAGATAATCGAAGAGGTGCGCCGGATGATATCGCAACCCGGCATGGCTCAAATTCGGGGCTTTGTTCTGAATAGCGCTTGCAACTGTGAGGCCGGCGTGACAATTGGCGCAGGCCAAATCTTTGAGCAGTTGATCGGCGGTTTGGCCAAAACTTTTTTCCGGAGAACTCGCCCACAGAAATAGAATTCTCAAGGAAAATAACAAAA
>CAZVZZ010000194.1:0-4810 GCA_964631505.1 uncultured Cytophagia bacterium | reverse complement strand
ACAATATCCATTTACTCCCTCCGAAATAACTATGACGTTGTGATGCTATTTCAGAAAAATCTCCCCCTTGCCCATGATCACTGCATCGCCGGCAACTTGCACGGTGTGGACATTTCCTTTTTGGCCATGCACGGTGATGTAAACGCGGCCGGGGCGTTGCATGAAATGGCCCTGCTCGTGAATCCATTCAACCGGCTCATCATCATTACCAGACATCAAACCGTAATGCACGAGATACGCCGCCATCGCGCCCGAGGCGCTGCCGGTCACCGGATCTTCAAAGTGATAATGGCCGCTGACAAAACGCCCGTGCGTGTGACTGGCAGCGTCAAAACTTTCCAGCGCAAAAACGTACGTCATATCCGTATGGAGTTCGTCGCAAAGCGCGCGCAAAGCTGGAAGATTCGGCGATATTTTGCGCAACACTTCGAGGTCACGCACGGGAATCATGAGTTGCGGCACGCCGGTCGAAACCACTTGCGGCCACGCGGCTTCACCGAGCAAATCGCTCGTTTGCAAGCCCAACGCTGCCGCCAGCTCGCCGAGATCAGAGACTCGCCCGCGAAATTGCGGCGGCGCTTGCGTCATGCGCACGCGCTCGCAGCGGCCGTTTGGGCAAAGCAAATCAACCGGCAAAACACCGACGCCGACTTCCTGATGAATGCGCGTCAGCGGCGCTTCCAATTGATATCGTCCGAGCGCCGCCAGCAAAAAATGTGTGCCGACCACCGGATGGCCCGCCAACGGCAGTTCGTTGATCGGCGTAAAAATCCGGACGCGACACTGCGCCGGCGGTTGCGCGCTCGACAAGACGAACGTCGTTTCGGAAAGATTCAGCTCGCGGGCGATGTTTTGCATTTCCGCGTCGGTCAGCCCCTCGGCTTCCGGAAAAACCGCCAGGGGGTTGCCGCCGAACGGTTCCGCTGTAAACACGTCCAGCCAATGATAGGTATATTTTCGCATCAAGGTATTCTATTTGAAAAGAAAATTCTGAAAGCTGAATTGAATCGCTTTATTAAGATAAAGAAAAAATGGGGAGATTGCAAGAGTGAAGTCAGACTTGCGCAGCGGCTATTTCAATTCACAACAAGCGTTTGGCGCCAGTCCAGCTTCGTTCATTTCACGGGCGGATTGAAATACCCAAAGCGAATTTGTGGAAATTGTTCGCGAATCTTTTGCAGCAAAACCGGCATTCCCCAAAACGCCGAAGGCTCGCGCAGCGCGATGCTTTCAACATACCAATCCGGATCGATGTTCAAATTGCGCCATTGAATCATGTTCAAATCCGAGGTCTCGATCAAATTGGCAAGCGCCGCAAATTCTTCCGCATGATCGGTAACGCCGGGAAAGGAAAGATAATTAATGGATGTCCAAAGTCCGTTGCGCCGCGCGCGGCGAATGCTTTCGACGACGTCGCCAAAGCGATAACCCCGCGGTTGGTAATAGGCTACGTAAATCGGCTCGCGCACGCTGTTGAGCGAAACCCGAACGCTATTGAGTCCGGCGTCGATCAAGCGGGAGAGCATTTCCGGGCGGCTGGCGTTGGTGTTGAGATGGATCGTGCCGCGGCGCGTGTGCTCGCGGATTTTTTTGATGGCGGCGGCAATGAGCATACCCTGCAACAGCGGCTCGCCTTCGCAGCCCTGGCCGAAACTGATCATGGCGGCCGGCGCGCTTTCAAGATGCGGCACGGCGACTTCGACCATCTCCTCGACCGTCGGCACAAACGACAACCGATCATGCGGCGATTGCACCGTGTCCAGCGGCTGCTCGGAAATGCAACCGACACAGGCGGCATTACACGCGCCGGAAACCGCAATCGGCGCTTCCCAGCGTTGCAAAAATAAATTTTGTGCATTGGGGCAACCGTAGCGCAACGCGCAATTGATGCCGTGGTGCGAGATCAGGCGATTGTTGGGAAATTGCGCGCGCCACCGTTCAACGAGTTTTTTAATTTTATTCAAAGAAAATTGCGCCGGATCGTGTTTGACGTCGTCATCAACGCGCAGGGCCGGAACGTGAAATCGGCCGCGATACCAGCACACAGCGCTGTAGGCATAAATCGGCAGCAGCGGCGCTTCGGCTTGACGCTGATAAGCGGCAACCGAAAAAATCGTGTAACCGGGCGGCAAAAATGCTGCGACCGCAGTATGCGCTTCGATTTGGCGCGGTTGTTGGTTTTTACGAGTGTACGCCAATGGCGCCCGTTGCGGCAAAAAATAGAGCCGGCTGTTCTCCGGCAGCGGAATTAAAACGGCGGGATCAAGCGGATAAATTTTACGGCCGCTGCGGCCGGCGGCGTGAAAATTGGGGAGATCAAAAATTTCGCCGGAGGCATTGGCCACCACCGGCTTGGGATAATCTGGCATGTTATCAATTTAATGCCGCCGGCGAAGATTTGCAAGATTAAATCCGTAAAACGTGATGCACAGTTTACGTTTTTACGCATTACATTTTACGCATTAGCTTGACATCATAAACACAGCGCCAAATGCCCTCTTGGTCGCGGGTTAACGGCCGCACGTGGCTCGAGCCTTTTTGCCGCGGCGTAAGATAGGGATCGCCTTCGAACATGACTTCATCGCGCTGTTCGGGATAGCCTTTGCCGGAGAGCACGTAATGAATGTGCGCCGGATTGCCGCCGCCGGGATAAGCGCCGGGTTTGATGGTGCGAAATTCATATCGGCCTTCAGCGTTCGTGATCATCGTGCCTTTGAGCCGCGGATTATCCGAGCTGTTTGCGCCTTTGCGATAATAGCCTTCGGCGTCGGTGTGATAAACGTAAACCGTAATACCCGGCGCCGGCGTTTTGCCGTCCGGGCCATAAACGGTTCCCGTGACGATCAGCGGCTCGCCGGGTTCATCCTTCGAAGTGAGGACGGTTTTCCATGAACCGAATATGGCGCTGCCGGTTGCAGTAAAAGCTTGCAGCGTGAACAAACTCATCACCGCTAAAATTGCAATCATGCATTGAATAATCGGCAAACGGCGTTGGTGTTTTTCAACTTTTGAGTTCATGATCGGTCTCTCATAATTTAAGTTGTCATTAAATTAAAATTTTAAAAAAGTGTTTTGCAATACCAAGAGCACGCAGACAGAAGGACTGCGCTACAGCGGCAGCCAGTAGCGCGTCCACGAATGGCCGAGGCCGAATTTATCGGCCCATAATTCCAGCATCTTTTTGTCGCCCTGCATCACGCCGGCGCGCGTCACGCCCGGCGGCGGCGAAATAAATTCCACCATGCGATCATAAACGCGGCTGCGCTCCGCCGGAGCCACGCGAAAGAGCAAGTGAAACAACGTGAAGCTGTCTGCCTCTCGCGCTTCCGCGAGAACCGTTCGAATCGCCTCGAAACCGCCGTTGGCAAAATCGAATTGCGTTAAGGCCGCGCGCAGCGAGTCGCTCGCCTTTTCGGAATACGGCGTGCCCGGCGCGTGATTGGGTTGTATCTCGCAAAAGGCGCCGGCGGGAACGACCGACTCCGGACCGTGTTTGTTCTCCAAGGCCACGTAACCTTTGGTGACGTGCAAACGGCCAAAACCATGATCGTCCATTTCCAGCGTGTATTCGCAACCGAGATCTGTGGCCAGCGCCGAAGCGGTTTCAACGAAGAAAAGTTTCGGCGGCGCCCAAATTTCGGCGTGAATTTTTCCGCGCGCAAGCGCCAGCCGATGATCGGTCAGGCGCGTGTTGATTAAACGAATCCGCGTTTGCGGCGCCAGCTCGACGTGGCCAATCATGCCGACATTAATTTTCGCGCGCGAAGAGTCATCGGTTTCGAGCCACTCCCCCACTTGCATTTGTCCGTTTGCCACGAGACGCTGTGAGCCGATTTGCGGCGCGCCGGCCAATCGCGTCACTTGCCACACAGCTTGACGCGTTTGCATTAAAAACCAGAGGCCTCCGACGGCAAACACCACCACGGCGGCCGCAACCGCGCCGCGCATGCCCCACGCGAACCAACTGGCGGTTTCGTAACTTTCGCTGGTAAACAGAGTTTTGAGTCGCTGCGCCGCGGTTGCCCACCAACTCGCTTTCAGCGCCGTGCGCTTGGAAATTTCCGGCCACAGATCGCGCGGCGGTTCGATGTTCAAAGGCAACGCGGTAACCTGCTGCCGCAACGAATTTAAAAACTCCATTTCGCCGCGGCAATTCGCACAGGTTGCGAGATGCCGCTCGACGTCGAGTTTTTCGGCAGCCGCCAGCCAGCCGTCGACGTAATCGTGCAGTTGGGGCGCTATTTTTTCACAAGTCATTTTTCCAAAGCCTCCCGCAACAGTTTGCGTGCGCGGTGCAGTTGCGCTTTTGAGGTGCCTTCGGCCACGCCGATCATTTCGGCAATTTCGCCATGTTGATAACCTTCGATATCATGAAGCACAAAAACCACGCGCGCGTGTTCCGGCAACTGCGCGATGGCGCGCTCCAGATCGATGGCGTGGCCGGGATTGGCCGTGTGGCTGGCGTTATCATAAACCGACAAATCATCCGTTACCCGCACGCGGGCGGTGCGGCGCTTTTTGGCGCGCAAATCCACCAGCACGACGTTGACCGCCAACCGGTAGAGCCAGGACGAAAAGGCGCTTTCGCCGCGGAATGTGCCGATCATTTCCCAGGCGCGGACAAACACGTCCTGCGTCGATTCCTGCGCGCGGGCCGCATTCGCCAACAGGCGCAAGCAAATGGCGTAAACGCGGCCGGCATTCTCGCGGTAAATTTGCTCGAACGCCGCGCGATCGCCGTCTTGCGCCCGGCGAATCAAACCCGGTATCACGGTCGCGCCGTGCTCCAAAATAGCCTCCGCTCTCGCAG
>CAZVZZ010000193.1:0-4812 GCA_964631505.1 uncultured Cytophagia bacterium | reverse complement strand
CCTCGCGGCGGGCATCAAGCGTTATGAAATCGTCGCCCCGGAAATCGCGCAGCGCCGGCGCGCCGGACAGTTCGTCATTCTGCGCGTGCATGAAGAAGGCGAGCGCATTCCGATTACGATTGCCGATGCCGATCCGGCGCGAGGCTCGATTACGCTGATCGTGCAGGAAGTGGGCATGACCACGCGGCTGATGGGAGAAAAGGAAATTGGCGATTTTCTGCCCGATGTTTGCGGCCCGCTCGGGGATCCGACGCACATTGAAAATTTCGGCCACTGCGTTTGTCTCGCCGGCGGCGTCGGCGTCGCCGAAATTTTTCCGGTGGTGCAAGCGTTGCGAGCCGGCGGCAATCGCGTGACCGCCGTCATCGGCGCGCGCTCCCGCGAGCTGCTCATTTTAGAAAATGAAATGCGGCGGGCGGCCGATCACTTGATTGTGACCACCGACGACGGCAGTTACGGTATGCACGGCCTCGTGACCAAGCCGTTGCACGAAATGATGCAACGCGGTGAAAGTATCGACCGTGTTTTTTGCATCGGGCCGGTACCGATGATGCGCGCCGTTGCCGAAATGACGCGTGCGACTCAAATCCCAACCATTGTCAGTCTCAATCCGGTGATGGTCGACGGCACCGGCATGTGCGGCGGCTGCCGCGTCACCATCGGCGGCCAAATAAAATTTGCCTGCGTCGACGGCCCCGACTTCGATGCGCATCAAGTCGATTTCGATGAACTCGTGCGCCGGCAGCAGATGTATCGCAGCGAAGAAAAGGAATCCTTGGAGCGATATGTGAAAAGTTTGGAAGAAGGTGAAACCGAAAAGAAGCCGTGTCAAATGGCGGAAATAAATTGAATTTTTTGTTATGCTTCCATCATCGCCTGCGCCTCGCGGGCGATTTTCAAATAAATGTTTTTGATCGCCGTTTCGTATTCTTTTTTCTCTTTGAATATTCCCCAGTCCCACCATTCCAAATTACGATGCAGATGCCACCAGCCCATCTGATTCACGTGATCGGCGGGAAGAGGAAAGTCATGTTGCCGGATGGTTTTTATGATTCCGTTTGTTCCCGTCAAGTGCTCCGTCCATTTCTGTGATGGCACTGAAACCAAGCCGTCATTGTCGCCCTCTTTGTCGTAAAGAATCTGCCAAGTCGCCTGCAAAGGCAGGAAAGTCAATTCACGTTTTTGTGAGCCGGCGTAAGTCTGATAAATCACCGCATTGGCGGCCTCGGCGTTGCGGGCAGAATCATTGAAAGCCTGGCAAGCGGTGGTGGTCAGACTTTGAACGCCTTCCAAATTAATCACTTCGCGCAGCGCGGTGACGATTTTATCGAAGCCGTTTTGCAAAACCCAATCCGCCACCGCCGAACCGAAATGTGGCGTGCCGATGGTGGTCAGCGTTGCCACCTTGTCCGCCATGCCCTCATGGACGATCATATAGCGCGCATCCAAGCCGCCCATGCTGTGCCCGACAATATGCACTTTGGGATGTCCGGTATCGCCAAGAATTTTTTGAATCTCTCGCGTCAGATCTTTGGCTCTGGTCGCGAGATCGGCGGCAAAGCTGACGCTGGTGTGATAAACCTCGATGCCGTTCTTGCGCAAATAGCTGGCAATGCCCTTGAAATAATGCAGGCGATCAAAGACCATGCTGAAATCATACCACTTCAATTTTCTGAAAATATAGGCAATGAGATAATCCGGCCGCGTAATGCCGTGCGCGAGGATGAGGGGATAATGTTTGGTCGTGGCCATGAGAATCCTTTCGTAATTCGGATGGGCAATTTAGAAAAAAAATTTTTTCTCCACGGATAAAAGCGGCCCACGGATTAAAACAACAATAGATGTAAAAGATTTTAGGCTTTCTCCAAGTTTTTTGCGGCGTATCGGCATTACTTGCCGAAGAAAAAGAAAATCACACTCGACGCAAACAGCCCCATCCACAACAGCGAAGGCGCGCCATACACAAATGCGATGACGCCGCCGATAATGCAAGCGCCGGCCATCAGGCCGCTGCGAATGCCGAACAGGGGATTTTCGTGTTGCGGCGTATTAAAAACTTTTTGCAAATAATGCGCGCCCTCGGAAATCAGTTCCGGCAAGCGCACGGCCACGTCGACGAACTCGGGCACGCCGTGCATGAATTGATAGAGCAAGTGCTCCAAATCATAATGCTCGGCGTAAACTGCGCGAATGTGTTTGCGGGAAAGCTCCGGCACGTTTAAATTCGGATCCAGCATCAGCCCGACGCCTTCGAATGTCACCAGCGCTTTGACCATCAGCGTCATTTCCACGGGGAAAAAGATGCGATATCTCCCGCCGATCTTCAACGATTCGAGAATCAGCTTCGCCAGGCTCAAGCTGCCGTCCGCCGCGTGCAGCAAATAGCGGCGAAATAAATCCGCTACCGCGCGTTTGAAGCCGGTCACGTCGCCGCCCTCGCCGATTTTCGCCATGGCCATCAGATATTTCGTCGAGCCTTCAACATCGCCGTGGACCAGCGAATAAAAATAGTACAACATGCTGAGCTTCATCCTCTCGTCAAAACGCCCGACCATGCCGAGATCGATGAATCCGACTTTGGGGCCGGGCAGAACGAGCAGATTGCCGGTGTGCAAATCGGCGTGAAAAAAGCCGTCGGCGTACAGCATTTTGATGATCGCGCCGGCGCCGAGATCGATGATACGCCGGATATTCTCGTCGCTGAGCATGTGCATCGCGGGATCGCTGGGCTTCAAGCCGTCGAGATACTCCATGCACAAAACGTCACAAGTGCTCAAATGCCGGTAGATTTTGGGAAAAACCACGTCGGGCGTGTGCGCAAAATTCGCCGCGAAAATTTCAGCATGATCCGCTTCGTAAACCAGATCGATTTCCTTTTCGGTGTAGGCGCAAAACTCGTTGATGATCATTTTCGGCTGATAACGCGGCAGGAGCCATTCGAGAACGTTGGCCAGAATTTGCAGGAGCTTGATGTCGGAAAGAATCGCCTCGCGAATGCCGGGCTTGATTACTTTCACCGCGACTCTTTCTCCCAGCCGCGTCGTCGCCAGGTGCGTCTGCGCGATGGAAGCCGAGCCAAGGGTTTCTTTCTGGATGGTCAGAAAAAACTCAGCGAGGGGCGCCTCGAGGCTTTCTTCAATAATGTGCTGAATATTTTCAAACGGCACTTCCGGCAGATGATCCAACAATTGTTTCAGCTCGTCGGTGATATTCCGCGGCAGAATATCTTCGCGAATCGCCATGATTTGGCCGAGCTTGACGTAAGTCGGCCCCAGCATTTCCAGACGCCGCCGCAACTGCGTTGCAAACGGCTGGTCGCGCAACTCTTTTTTCACGAATGGGCGCAGCAGCAACGCCAGCAATCTCGCGCCGGCGGCATGAAACCGTCGGCGCTTGTAAGCCGGGAGGCGATTGACATAGGCCAGGTGCGCACCGGCCAGCAAACCAATAAAATGTCGGTGCAGCAGAAAAAAGCGCGACATCACCCGCCGGTGAATGACCGGCGGGTGCAAGGCCGCTTTCGGTTTGTGAAGATATTTGCCGTTCCTCTCGAGCTGACGTGCTCGCCCGTTTTCAGCGGAGGCGACGAAGTCCTCCGCTTGGACCGTTTGTGTTTGGGTGATGGTTTCCATGCGCAGCCAAAGTTAAAAAAAGAAAAACCGACCGTCCGGACGCTTTGATGCGAGTCAGATCAAGAAGCGTCCGGACGGTTGCCTGAGTAACAAGCACATCAAAGCGCCGGTTTCATCTTCGGGGCGAATTTGTCCTTGTCGTCCATTTTTTGCACGAGCGCGGCAACGCTGTTCGCGAGCTTTTCGACGCGGTCGGCTAATTCGTGCAGCTCGCGGCGCGAAGCTTTTTCCGGCTCGCCGCCCGGGAGGATTTTCTTCTGCACATATTGGGCGGCGTCATCCAGTCGCGCCAAAATATCGTGGGTGAATTGATCGACTTTTTCGCCGAGATAGGTGGGCGCCGGCTCACCGTTCTTTTTGGCCGCCATGGTTTTTCCATCCTCCACAACATTGCGGCCGCGCTCAACGAATTTGCTGAACAGCCGCGTGCCCTCTTTGTCGATGGTGGAGAAAACTCCCAGGCCCGCCAGCCAAATCTCGCGGGAAGTTTTGAAAATTCCTTCCTGCAACAGCTCGAACGTGCCCTTGGCTTCGTCAAGCGTTTCGGCGGTTTCTGCTTCGAATGTTTCTTTGGTGGTGGTCATGACGCATTCCTTTCCATAATCGCGGTTTGATGAGAGCGGGATCCTCAAGATCAACTTCGGCTTCGTCCTGGAGCCGCGTGCAAAGTGCTTTGGCCCAAAACACCAACTGGTTTTCGAATTTTTCCGCGTCGGAAGGATTGGTCATGGCTGTCAGCAATATGGGACTGGCGCGCTGGGGGATCAGCCAATGAGGAAAAGGACAATAATTTTTAAACGCAATAAGCAGGCCATCAGCCGCAACCATACCGCTGATGAATTATCAGAATTTTACTTCACCCCCAAAACGGGCTGCGGATTTGCTTTTCTCAGCATTGGAAAAAAAATCTCACTTTTAGGAATCAAGCGGTTTTTCTTCCAGTCTCTTTCAACTTTTTGAATATAACACATTGCGTCATAATTGTCAAGTTTTTTAACGCAACGCGTAAAAAAACTTGCTTTTCACCCAGCGTGAGTTTGTGCCGGTGTATGCGTATTGCCATTGATTTTCCTGCTTTTTTATCCAATGTGCCCTGCAACCTGTTTCTCTTCAATTTAGTTTATAACACAATGCGTTATAAAAACGCGCTTTTTCATGCGATGGGCAAAAATCAATTGCG
>CAZVZZ010000192.1:0-4845 GCA_964631505.1 uncultured Cytophagia bacterium | reverse complement strand
GGCAATATTTGTATTGCTTTTTAAATGAAAATTTTGTAAACTGGAAACGCAACGATAGGAAAAATTCGACGTCTCGTTGCTCCGCTTGTATTACCCTCTCATTTTCGCACGCGGTTTTAATTAGTTCTACAAATTTTTTTGACAAACGGTTTTAGGCGGGGATTTTAAAGATGATTTTTTTTGCCAGGTAATTCACTTACGACTTGGATGGAAAACATGTTTAAATTCAAGCCAATGCGCAGTCTCCCCTTTACGGGCGCAATCCTGATGCTTTTCATGTTTGCGGGTTGTAGCCGTACTAAAAACAATGAAAAAAACATCGCGTTTGATTACGCCGGCTCAGACGCCAAGGCCGTGGCGCTTGCCGATTCGGTGATTGCTGCATGCGGCGGCCAGGAGAATTGGGAAAAAACCCGTTTCATCACCTGGGATTGGTTCGGCAAACGGCTCACGGTCTGGGATAAATGGACCGGCGATTTGCGCATCGAATCGCGCATGTCGCTCGTGCTGATGAATTTGAACACGCGGCAGGGCCGGGCCTGGAAAACCGGGCATGAAATGACGGGTAAAGACGATTTAAAACGGGCGATGGAATACGGCTATGAAGCCTGGGTCAATGATTCTTATTGGATGATCCTGCCTTTCAAGCTGAAGGACGGCGGCGTGACGCTCAAGTACGTGAAGGAAGACACCACCTCCGAGGGCATACCGGCGGACGTTATCAGCTTGACGTTTAAAAATGTCGGCCTCACGCCGGAGAACAAGTTTTATGTTTACATCGACAAGAAAAGCAAGCTCTTGGTGCAATGGGATTATTTCCGGAACGCCACCGACACCCAGCCGCACTTTTTCACGCCGTGGAAAAATTATCAGAAATACGGCAATATTCTGCTCTCCAATGACCGCGGCGAAGGCCCGCGAAAAATCCACGTCGGTTTGGGCGTTTATGAGCAGCTTCCCGCCTCGGTTTTCACCAGCCCGGAGCGCATCGACTGGCATAAGATCAAGAGTGAGTATGCCGCTAATTTTTAAAAACTGCCCAACGAACAATATAAGGAGAATAGCTATGGCGTGAAAACCGCGCATGAAGCGCCCGCTGGAAATTTTTCACGCGGCTGCTCTGCGCCAGCGCGGGTGCAGCGCAATCATTTGCACCGTTGTAAAACGAACGGGTGGTGGCTGTGAGGAAAATTCTCAATGTCGTCTCACCATTTAACATTTCAAGGAGGATGTTTATGAGACGGGTAGTTTTGTTTCTACTGTTGTGCTGTTGTGTTTCACTGGTTTGGGCGCAAGAGACACAAGTCGTCCGCCCGGTGAGAGTTGGTGAATCGAAACCCTTGCGTGAACTGGCGCAAGAGTATCAAAACAAGAAGTTGGCGCTGCACAAAACCCAAGCCGGTGACCGCGAAATTCCGAATCGTCCGCCGGTTTACCGTATGCCGGAAGACAGCCGGCAGGACCAATTGTGGCAACGCCAGCAAGGCGAAAATGTGAGCGCCCCGATTACCCTCATTGAAGGCGTCAGCAGCGATGACAACGCGGCCGTTCTTGGATTTCGCGTTATGCCCCCGGACGTCAACGGCGATGTTGGCACCGGCCATATCGTTGAAACCGTGAACTTGCTGTACCGCATCTGGAATAAAAGCGGAACGCCGTTGATTGCGCCGACCCCCACCGACGCGCTCTGGAATGGGTTTGGTGGCAACTGCGAGCTGAACAACGACGGCGATCCCATTGTGATTTATGATCACGTGAACGATCGCTGGATCATCAGCCAGTTTGTTTTCTCCGTCAGCCAGTGTATCGCCTGCTCCAAAACCGGCGATCCCACCGGCGCTTACTGGCTTTACGAGTTTTCCACCCCCGGCAACGACTACCCGAAAATGAGCGTGATGCCGAGCGCCTATTACGGCACGATCCGTAATTTCAGCAGCACATTTAAAATGGATGCGCATGCGTGGAATGACGACAAAATGCGCGCCGGCGATCCCACCACCGAAATGCTGGTGAGAACGCTCACCGGCGTGACCGGCATTGACGGCGTGCAGCCGGCCGATCTCGCGGGTCCGCCGCCGACAGGAAATACCTCCGGCCATTTCGTCGGACACGATGACGCGGGTGATCGTCTCTATACGTATGAGTTGACCCCCAACTTTCCAGCGGGTACGACGACTTTGACCGGCCCGTCTTTCATTCCGGTCACTGCTTATAGCTCAGCTTTTGCCGGCGGTTTCTTCGGCACCAGCATTCCCCAGCCGGGCACGACGCAAAAACTTGACGTGCTGGCGCCGTTCGTGCGATTTGCGCCCAATTTTCGCGATTTTGGCACGCATCAAACCATGATCGTCAACCATGTGGTTGACGTCAATGATTTTGCCGACCATGCCGGCGAGCGCTGGTATGAATTGCGCAAAGTCGGCGCCGGCGCTTGGACCGTCTTTCAAAGCGGCACTTACGCGCCCGACGCCAATCATCGCTGGATGGGCAATGCGGCGATGAACGGCCTTGGCGACATCGGCCTCGGTTATTCGGTTTCCAGCGGCACGGTTAGCCCATCGGTTCGCTATACCGGCCGCAAAGCCAGCGATCCCGCCGGGCAAATGACGTTGGCGGAAGGCACAATTGCCGCAGGCACCGGTTCCCAGCTTGGCGGCAGCCGCTGGGGCGATTATTCGAGAATCACCGTCGATCCCTCGGATGATGAAACCTTCTGGTATTTTGGCGAATACGTGCAAGCGACCGGCTCCTTCGAATGGAACACGAAGATCGGCTCTTTTAAAGTCGGTACCAGCACGCCGACGCCGCCGGTAATCACTTCCACGCCGAACACCTCCGGCACGGTGGGCGTGCCTTATTCGTATGACGCGGACAACACCGTCAATGTCACCGGCACGCCGCCCATCACTTTTACGTTCACCGGCCCTGTCGGCTTCAATGTCAATGCCACCACCGGCGTGGTCTCATGGACGCCGACGGCAACGGGCTTGTTTCCGGTTTCTATCACGGCCACCAATGCGCAGGGATTTAACACGCAAAATTTTTCGATCAATGTTACGGCGGTCACTTATACCGCGCGTATCAACAGCGGCGGCCCCAATTTCACTGATGGCAGCGGCAAATTGTTTGTGGCTGACAAGGCCTATACCAGCGGCAGCTTTGGGTATAATGGCGGCAGCACGAGAACGTTTACGAATCCCATCGCCAACACCACCGATGATCCGTTGTATCAGGACATTCGTTATGTGACGTCGGGCAGTTTTAATTATCGCTTTGACCTCACTACCCCTGGAACTTATAGCGTGACTTTGTACTTGATGTCGCCGTATGCTTCCGGAGGTAATGTCATTATGGATGTGTCGGCGGAAGGGGCTGTGGTTCTGAACGATATGAACGTCAACGCGGAGGCGGGTGGAGCGTTTACGGCGCTTATCAAAACGTTTAACGTCAGTGTGACCGATGGCGCGTTGAATTTGAGGTTTACCCGCGTCAACCGCGCCGCGGTAATCTCCGCCATTGCGGTATTGTCAACCGCGGGGCCGAGTCTGACCAAGGGCGAGTTGGCCAACGAGTTGTCCGCGCCAACGGAATTTCATCTCGCGCAAAATTATCCGAATCCTTTTAACCCGACGACGCGCATCAGTTATCAATTGCCGCGCGACACGCGGGTGACGTTGAAGGTTTATAATTTGAAAGGCGAGGAAGTGCGCACGCTGGTGGATGGTTATCGTATCGCCGGGCGTTATGAAGTCGAATGGAATGCGCAAAACAATGTGGGCGGTCGCGTCGCCTCCGGCGTTTATTTGTACCGGTTGCAAGGTGATGGCGTCTCCGAAGTCAGAAGAATGGTTCTGTTGCAATAAGGTCCGACGTCCGAGGCCACGACCGCAGGGTCAAATGGCCTGAACGGAACTAAGGGCTGAAGTCTTTTCATAGCTATTCATTGACCGGTCGCTTTCAATTTGCCGCTTTGAGATGGTGGCAGATTGAAGCGGCCGGTCAATACTTTTTGTTTGAATTCTGTCAACGGGATGTTATGAAGGTTGACCACACAAGGCGTGTGCAGTTTATAAACAAGCTGTTTAACCATCCATCCTGAGGAGGTCACTGATGAGACGGGTAGTTTTGTTTTTGCTGTTAGGCGGCATCGTTTCTTGGGCTTGGGCGCAAGAAACGAAAGTGGTTCGTCCCGTTCGCGTGGGCAAATCCAAGCCGATGCGCGAGATCGCCCAAAATTTCAAGCCCGGCACGTTGCATAAAACCAATGCCGGTGATTATGAAGTGCCGAACCGCCCGCCGGTCGCTCAGGGGCCCCGAGATGAAGGCCGGATCGATGCGGCCTGGCAGCGCCAGAGCGGCGAGAGCGTCGCGGCGCCGCTGGTGTTAATCGAAGGTCTCAGCAGCGATGACAACGCCGCAGCCTTTGGTTTCAGAGTCATGCCGCCGGACGTCAACGGCGACGTTGGCCTCAACCATGTGGTCGAGACCGTGAACTTGCTGTTCCGCGTCTGGAATAAAACCGGCACGCCGTTGATCCCCGCGACGCCGGTTAATGAGCTTTGGACCGGGTTCGGGGGCAACTGCGAGCTGAACAACGACGGCGATCCGGTGGTGTTCTATGACGAAATCAACGACCGCTGGGTGATCAGCCAGTTTGTGTTTTCCGTCAGCCAGTGCATCGCCTGCTCGGAAACCGGCGATCCGTTGGGCGCCTATAATCTTTACGAATATTCCACCCCGGGCAACGACTACCCGAAAATGAGCAACATGCCGGGCGCGTACTACGGCACCATCCGGAATTTTAACAGCACGTTTGCAATGGACGCACATGCCTGGAACGGCGCC
>CAZVZZ010000191.1:0-4848 GCA_964631505.1 uncultured Cytophagia bacterium | reverse complement strand
ATAGTTTGTTAATGTCGGAATCTTTGAAGATCGAAGTGGAACGGGCACTATCGACGCTAACCAAAAGAGAAGCGGAAGTCGTGAAGCTTTATTTTGGGTTAGGTCGGGAGCACCCGCTCACCTTGGAAGAAATCGGCGTGCGCTTCAAGCTGACGCGCGAGCGCGTTCGCCAGATCAAAGAAAAGGCCATCAAGCGCCTCCGCCATGCCTCGCGCAGTAAACCGCTGCGCGGCTATTTGGGGTAGAGCATATTTTCGCCGGGTTACTTTTTGCCGGTGAGTTTGCTTTGTTACAATCATGTAACACGAAAAAATTTTTTCCTTGACAACAATCTTGCTTTTGGTTATATTCAATGCACTTTCAATTTGATAGAATTTCGAAGGTGATTTTTTGTTCATCTTTAGTTTTTTGCGCTAGTTTATCCGGTTTCTCTCGTTTAGTTCCTGTTGAAGTATCTGGATGTTGTAGCGGCAAAACCTTAAAATCATTGTCGGCAGTGCGGCGCCAAGTTTTTAGCGCGACGAACACGCTGCCGATGCAACGCTCATCTGTGGAGATAAATTCTTTGCGCTGCGTCCTTAGGGATAGTCGTCAAAACCCCCAGATCTCTGCATTCTTTACGGAGGAAGACAATTATGCGCGATAAGAAGATCAAGCTGATCTATTTTTCGACGCAGGGGTCGGAAGTTAAATCGGTTAATCTAACGTGGAAGAGGATTCTTTCAGTTATGTTCTCCTCATTTGTGGTGATGCTACTATTGGTAGGATCTTCCATCGCCCTCTTCACCGACGCTTACCAGAATGTGCGGATTGCCTCGCTCAGCAAGACCAATCAGGTTCTTAATAACCAGTTGCAAGCTTTGAACAACAAGCTTGCCGGCATCGAAACGCAGATGCAGGCGCTCGAGCGGGATGCGGATGCCATGCGTATTAAGAACGGTTTATCACGCGTCGATGAGGATTTGCGCCAGGTCGGAGTCGGCGGCGCGGGTGAAGAGCATCAGGAATTGAGCGCGCTGCCGCTCAATCTGCAAAATCAAACCCGGCAGGTTGGCTTGGTGGTGGAGCAACTGCTGCGGCGGATTCAATTGCATAAAGACAACATTGGCGAAGTCAACGTCAAGATGCAGGACGATTCGATCAAGATCAAGCACATTCCGTCGATTCGCCCGGTGTTGGATCGCGATGGCTACACCACCGACCGCTTCGGCATGCGTATCGATCCGTTTATCGAGCGCGCCAAACATCACAACGGCATGGACATTTCCGCCTCTCCGGGAACGGAAGTTTTCTCTTCGGCTGCCGGCGTGGTCGAAAAAGCGGAAACGGCCTACACCCCCGGCGTGGGTTATGGCAAGCATATCATTATCGATCATCTCAACGGTTACAAAACACTCTACGGCCATTTGTCGCAAGTTTATGTTCGCACCGGCCAACGCATTGATCGCTGGGCGTTGATCGGATTGGTCGGCGAAACCGGCCGCGCCACCGGACCGCATCTGCATTACGAAGTCAGCCTGAACGGCAAGCCGCTCAACCCCGAGCGCAACATTCTCGAAGGTCAGATCATCAACTGATCTTGACGGGGTAGAATTTTCAAAAAGCGCTCCGATTCTCCTGCAGCAAATCATACAGGAAGATCGGAGCGCTTTTTGTTTTATGAAAAATATTTTCCTTGTGGCCTTCGAATTTTGTATTATATTTTAGGAAAATGGCTCCATATTCAGGCGCTCCGGAAATTTTAACCAGCAATCAATTTTGAAACCTCGTTCTGCCCCACAACTTAGTCTGCCGATCGAGTTTGACGACAAGGCGCACGCTGTTGCGCCGTCTCCTGAAATCGTGACCCGGGAAAATTTTTCGATGGCGCGCGTGCTCGCCGAATTAAACGACGCCCAGCGCGAAGCGGTAGAGCATCCCGCCGGTCCGCTCGCCATTGTTGCCGGCGCCGGCACCGGCAAAACCCGCGTCATCACCTATCGCATTGCGTATCTTATTGCCGCCAAATTGGCGAAGCCCAAAGAAATTCTCGCCCTCACGTTCACCGACAAAGCCGCCGCGGAAATGGAAGAGCGCGTTGACGTGCTCGTGCCGTACAGCTACACCGATATGACGATCGCCACCTTCCATGCTTTCGGCGACAAGCTGGTGCGCGAATTTGCCGTCGATCTCGGCCTCGATCCGGATTTCAAGCTCATGCGGCAAGCCGAGCAGGCGCTGTTTTTGCGCGAGCATCTCTTCAGTCTGCCGCTCAAGCATTACCGCCCGTTGAGCAATCCCACCAAATTTTTGGAGGAGTTGCTGCGCCATTTCAGCCGCGCCAAAGACGAAGACATTGCGCCGGAGGAGTATCTGAAATTCGCCGAAGACAATTTGGCGGCGAAGCTGCAACAAGCCGACGACCCGGTTGCCGTTTTACAAGCGGAGAAACAACTTGAGCTGGCCAAATGTTTTGCCGCTTATCAGAAGCTGGCGCTCACCGCGAGCGTCACGGATTTCGGCGACCAAATTGCTTTGGCCATCCGGCTGTTGCGAGAAGCGCCGGACGTGCGCCGGCGTTTGCAGGAGCGGTATCGCTATATTCTCGTCGATGAATTTCAAGACACGAATTATGCGCAGTTCCAGCTTGTGCAGGAATTGGCCGCCGGCCATCGCAACCTGACTGTCGTCGCCGACGACGATCAGTCGATTTACAAATTTCGCGGCGCCGCCATCAGCAATATTTTGAATTTCAACGACGCCTACCCCGAAGCCAAGTACGTCGTGCTCAACCAAAATTATCGCTCGACCCAGGCGATTCTCGACGCGGCGTACAAGCTGATTCGGCACAATGATCCGGATCGCCTCGAAGTCAAGCAGCAGATCGACAAAAAATTGCGTGGCCGCGAGCCGGGCGGCAAACCCGTCGAGCATTTGCATTTTGACACGTTATCCGCGGAAGCGGAAGCCGTTGCCGCGATGATTGCGCAGAAAGTCGCGCGTGACGGTCTCAAATACGGCGAGCACTGCGTGCTGGTGCGCTCCAATAGTTCCGCCGATCCATATTTGCAGGCGCTGGCCGAGAAAAAAATTCCGTATCGTTTTTCCGGCAATCGCGGCCTGTATCAGCGCGAAGAAATCCGCTTGGTCATCGCGTTTTTAAAAACCCTCGCCGATCCGCGCGACGCGCAAAGCCTGTATCAGCTCGCACTGTCGGAAATTTATCGCATGCCGATGGCGGATTTGCAGCTTTGCCTGGGCCTGCACAGCACCACGCATCGCCCGCTGATCAACCTCTTTCGCCAGCCGGATGAATTCGAATGGAGCGCGCCGCTTTCCGCGGAAGGCCGCGTCACCATGGCGAAAATTGCGGCGGATCACGATAAATTTTTGGAGAAATCCCGCCAGCTCCCCGCGTATGCGTTGCTCTACCATTTTCTCAAAGACACCGGTTATTTGAACCGGCTGGCCGCCGGCGAATCCGCGGAGAGCGATTATAAGCTGCGCAATCTCGCCAAATTTTTCAACACCGTGCAGGGCTATGCCAACTTCACCACCGCCGGCGATGCCGCGTTTTTCGCGCAACATCTCGATCTCATGCGCGACTTCGGGGACGATCCCGGGCTGGCGGATGCCGATCTCGATGAAGACGCGGTGCAAGTGTTGACGATTCACAAGGCGAAAGGTTTGGAGTTTCCCGTAGTGTTCATGGTCGGATTGGTGGCGAAAAAATTTCCCACCGAGGCGCGGCATTCGACGATTGACTTGCCGGAGGCGTTGATCAAAGATAAATTGCCGGAGGGTGACTTTCACGTGCAGGAAGAGCGCCGGTTGTTTTACGTCGGCATGACGCGGGCGCAGCACGAGCTGTATCTCACCAGCGCGCGCGATCACGGCGGCGCCAAGGCCCGAAAGGTGAGCTTGTTCGTGCACGAGGCCGTCGATCATGCGCACGCCGATGAAGATTATCTCAAATGCTCGCCGCTGGAAACCCTGGCGCGGTTTGAGATCACCCCGGAAGATTTTTCCCCCAGCGCCGGCGCCATTCCGCCGGAGCAAATGCTGACGCTGGATGCGCACAAGATTGACGATTATCTCACTTGTCCGTTGAAATACAAATACGCGCGCATTCTGCGCGTGCCGCTGGCGGTGCATCACACCATCGTTTATGGCCAGGCGATGCACGAAGCGATTCGCGAATACAACCAGCGCAAATTGCAAAACCGGCCCGTTACGGCCGAAGATTTAATCCGGGTGTTCAAGGCGCATTGGCGCAGCGAAGGTTTCATCAGCCGCGAGCATGAAGACCAGCGTTTGGCGTATGGCCAGGAAGTGCTCAGAAAATTTTTCGAGCAGCAGGAGAATAGCGGCATCCTCCCCGCGCTGGTTGAAGAGCCGTTCAAATTTCGTTTGGAGAACAATCAAATTACCGGCCGTTGGGATCGCGTCGATGAAAGCGGCGGCGGCGTTTATTTGATCGACTACAAATCCTCCGACGTTCACGATCCCGAAAAAGCCCGCACGCAAACCGCGGGCAGCCGGCAATTGCGCCTTTACGCATTGGCTTATGAAGCGCGCTTCGGCCGCCCCGTTGCCGGCTGGCGCTTGCATTTTCTCGACACCGGCTTGATCGGCGAGTCGCCGCACAAAGCCCGCTTGCTGGAAAAAACCAAAGAGGATATTTTAAGCGCCGCCGCCGGCATTCGCCGCCGCGATTACACCCCCGATCCCGGCCCGATGAAATGCAAATATTGCGCGTATCAGGACATTTGCCCGGCGGCGGAAAGATAGAGTTTAAACGGAACGAGGGCAAGATGAACGATCACATTTATTGCGACGACAGCCGGCAGACAAAGATCGCTACATGGT
>CAZVZZ010000190.1:1199-4855 GCA_964631505.1 uncultured Cytophagia bacterium | reverse complement strand
CAAGGAGAGCAACGTGCCGAAACGATCCGACATTCCGATAGAGCAACGCAATTACAGCCATATTTATTTTTTCCTCAGTGCCACGCTGGCGCTGACGACGTTCTGGGCGGTGTTCGATATGATCCGCGTGCGCGCGCCGTGGCAGGAAGAGCAGCGCGAATTCAACAAGATGGAGCTTGACAACCTGCACAGCCAATTGGCCGCAGCGGAGGAAAAGTTCAATACCGAAAATGCGGAGACCTATAAGCAGCTTGAGGCCGAGCTTGCGCAGGCCGTGGCGCAGTTGGGCGGCGATGATTATCGCCAGGCGCGGAATGATTCCGCGGCGGCCGATCTGGCCTCGGCGAAGGCGCGCCAGCAATATCGCTTTATCAAAAGCGAAGCCGACGCCGAATATTATCTTTTTAAAGAAGCCGAGTATCACGGCGGCAAAGAAACCAGCGAATATAAAGAACGCGGCAAAAAAGTCGAGGAGCTGAACGCGAAAGCCGCGGAATGGAAAGTCAAATGGGATGAAGCCGAAGCCCAAAAGACCGCGGCGGTGAATCGGCTCGCGGAGCTGCGCCTTTCAGTGACCGACACGCGAATAAAGATGAGGGAGATGCGCGCCGAGATCGAAGGCATCAAAAGCTTGATGGCGCGCGTCGATGATCGCCCCATCAAGATCAAGCAAGTGGTCATGTCGGATTTCGTGCGCAACAACTTTCGCAATTTTACCAACAATGTCGATCGCTGCGAAAGCTGCCATCCAGCGGCGACCCGTAAAGGTTTTGAGAGCGCCGAGAAGAAAAATTTCCGCACGCACCCGTCGCTGGACACGCTGCTGGCGATTCATCCGGTCGAGCGTTTCGGCTGCTCGCCGTGCCATGAAGGCCAAGGCTCGGCGCTGCAAAACGAAAAGTATGCGCACGGTTTTGTGAAATTTTGGGAGCATCCGCTGCACTCGGGCAAATTTACCACCGCCGGCTGCAATAAATGCCACGGCCGCGAGCTGCTCACCGATCACGCCGACGAGCTGAACAAAGCCAAACGCATGGTGTTCGAGATGGGCTGTTTCGGGTGCCATGAAATTCGCGGCTATGAAAGCGTCGAGCGCATTGGTCCGGATTTGAATCGCATCACCCACAAGCTGCAGCCGAATTTCGTTTACGGCTGGCTGCGCAACAACAAAGAATTTCGCCCGCACACGCGCATGCCGAACGCGATGTACACCGAACGTGAGGCGCTGGCCACCACGGCGTATTTGTATTCGGTGCAGGATCAAGCCTGGCAGCCCGTCAAGAAAAATTTAGCCGGCAACGTCGAACGCGGCGAGGCGTTAATAGAAAATGTCGGCTGCAAAGGTTGTCACATTGTGAATGACGAAGATCGCGCCACCCGCACGGACGGCCGGTCGTACGACATCGGGCCGGACCTGTCGACCGTCGCGTTGAAAGCTTCGGAAGAATGGCTTTATGATTGGGTAAAAAACCCCAAACATTTTGCGCCGGAAACGCAAATGCCGAATTTGCGATTGAGCGATCAGGAAGCCGCGGATATCGCCGCTTATTTGATGACGTTCAAAAACGGCAAAAATTTGCCGGCAGAATATACCAAGACGTTGCCGGATTTGAACGACGCCGCGCTGATCAGCGAAGGCAAGGCGCTGGTTCGCAATTTCGGCTGTCACGGCTGTCACGTCATCAAAGGCATGGAGAACGAAGGCCGTGTTTCGGTTTCGCTGAATGAGTTCGGCGCGAAGACCGTGGAAGAACTTTTTTACGGCGATGCCCTGGCCAATAAACAAGCGGTGAAAACGTGGGAGAGCTGGACGACGGGCAAGATGAAGAACTCGCGTTTGTATGCAACCGAGGCCGTCGTGCAGCGCATGCCCAATTTTCAACTGTCCGAAGAAGATGCGACCACGTTGGCGGTGTTGCTGCGCTCGTGGGATGGCCGCGTGATCGGCGACAAATATTTGATACCGTGGGGCGGCCGCGAAGAGAATGTCAACAAAGGCCGCCTGCTCGTTTATAAATATAATTGCCAGGGCTGTCACCTCATGGAAAACCGCGGCGGCGATATTCGCGCGCACATCGCGGCGCAGTTGCAGAAAAAGGGCGAGAGTCCCGAGACCGCCGTCGCGTTTGCGCCGCCCAATCTCATCGGCGAAGGCATGAAAGCGCAAAGCGAGTGGCTGTTTGGGTTCTTGAAAAAACCGGTGACCGGCCAAATTCGCCCGTGGCTGCAAGTGCGCATGCCGACGTTCGAGCTGAGCGATCAGGAGGCGAATGATCTCGTGGCGTATTTCAAGGCGCTGGATGGCGATGTGGCCGGCTTCTCGTATTTGCAGGACTATCAACTGACGCCGGAACAAAACGCCGCCGCGTTGAAATTGGTTTCGAAAGATTATTGGAACTGTTTCTCCTGCCATCAACAAGGCAGCAAAAAACCCGAAGGCCCGCCGGACGGCTGGGCGCCGGATTTGGCCTTGGCGCGCCAGCGCTTGAACCCGGAATGGGTTTCGAAGTGGATGATCGACGCCAGCAAATTGATGCCGAACACGAAAATGCCGTCGTTTTATCCCACGCCCGATCCCGACGGCCCGCCGGAAATTCTCGACGGCGACGACGAGAAGCAGATCACCGCGATTCGAAATTACATCATGAGTTTGGGACGCGGCGTCTCGGCGACGAACGGAACGGATTGAGTGGTTTGTAATAACGCCTTCAGGCGTCAAACGTGAAAACTTAAAAAAAGATCTTGTTTGCAAAATGTGACGTCGAAAGGCGTTATTACGAGCGAAGAAACTGATTTTAGATTTGAAGGAGATTCTCGTGTCCGAAGAAACAAAACCAACACCTGCGCCTGCCGAGAAGGCGCCTGCTCCGGCGGCGGAAAAGCCCGCGCCGAAACCCGCGGCTACTCCTGCACCCAAAGCAGCCGCTGCTCCTGCGGCTGCAACGGCGCCAGCGCCGCCGACCACAGCCAAACCCGGCAGCAAGCAAGTGCTCACCAAGCCGCTCGATGAAACCGGCAATCTTTGGATGTCGCGTCGCAATTTCCTCTCGCGCGCCGCATGGGTGGCTTTCTTCAGTTTTGTCGGCACGATGCTGCTGGGCTCCTTGCGTTATATGTTTCCGCGCGTGCTGTTCGAGCCCTCCACCGTTTTTAAAGCCGGTTTCCCCGGCGATTATCCCGTCGGCGCCGTGAGCACGAAGTGGGTGAAAGATTACCGCACGTGGATCGTGCGCACCGACAAAGGGTTTTACGCGATTTTCGCGCAATGCACGCACCTTGGCTGCACGCCGCGCTGGCTCGAGGCGGAGAGCAAGTTCAAATGCCCGTGCCACGGCAGCGGCTTCACGATGGAAGCCGTGAACTTTGAAGGCCCGGCGCCGCGGCCGCTGGAGCGCGTGCAGATCATGCTGGCGGAAGACGGCCAAATTCTCGTTGACACCAGCATTCGCTTCCGCGAAGAGCTCGGCCAATGGAGCAACGCCAACGCCTTCTTGAATTACGCGTAAGTTCGGAGTACCGGGCTTTAGCTCAGCAAAAAAATTATTCCATCTTGTCTTCTTGAACCACCTCAACAGACAGGAATTGTTTGGAAGGACTCCCATCTTGGAAGACCCGTTGACCGGCTCGATGACAGGATGGGAGTTTTTGTTTGCACC
>CAZVZZ010000190.1:0-1099 GCA_964631505.1 uncultured Cytophagia bacterium | reverse complement strand
ATTTGCCTGAATCGCACAGTTTGGTTGGTTGGAAAAATCATTCAAGCCATCGGCTTGTTTGAAGTGATGTACGGCCTGATCATCGGCATGCGCGATGATAATCTCGGCATGGAGTTTCGCTATGCCGGCATCGGCATGGTGATTTTCGGCATCGGCTGGTTGATTGAAAAGAAGCTGGCGGGGCGATAACGACTGTTATTGCTCTGACACCGGAAATGTCGGCGCTTTTATTTGGAGATGAAGTCATCGCGATGAGCGTTTTTTGCGACGACGCGATCTGCTCATTTCAAGAGATTGCTTCGCCCCGCTAAAAAGCGCGGGACTCGCAATGACAGTTGATTTGTCAAGAAGTGGCAGCACATTTCTCAACTCAATTCACTTTTCATTTAACCGAAGGAGGAAAGAAGTATGTTAAACCTATCACGTTATGCCGGTTTGGTACAAGCCGGAATCGGCGTGCTCAGCCAATTCGTGCCGGGCATCGCCACCGCGCTGGGCGCCGCAACGACTGGCGGCGGCATTCTTGGCGGCGGCAATCTGATTAACATTCTCTCCGGCGCCGCGCTGAGCTATTTCGGCCTGAAAGGCTCGGACAGCATGCAACGCACCGGCGCGCAAGCGCTTGGCGGCGTCAACGGCCTGGTCGGCATTCTTGGCGCGCTCGGCGTCAACAACCTCGGCGGCCTGCAACTGACCAACGGCTGGGGCACGATTGTCATCAATCTGCTCATCGGCGCGTGGGGCTTGTACTCCGGCTTCGCGAAAAAGCAAGCCGGTGCGGCGGCGTAGTTATTTTGCCGCTGCGCTCTGAACGTTCTCGGCGCATGATTGATGCTTCATGATCATGCGCCGAGCAATTTCGTTTTACTTCAATTCTATTTTACCACAAAGGCCCACAAAGTTTTTTCTTTGTGACCTTTGTGCCTTTGTGGTGAGAAGACTTTTTGTACAAAATTCACTCTTTCATGCAAAAAACTCTCGCCATGATTCTCGCCGGCGGGCGCGTCGACGAATTGTCCGTGCTCACGCAGTTCCGCCCGAAGTCCGCGGTGCCGTTCGGCGGCCTGTATCGCGTCATCGATTTTCCGATGAGCAGCCT
>CAZVZZ010000189.1:0-4883 GCA_964631505.1 uncultured Cytophagia bacterium | reverse complement strand
TTGTTTGATCATAAAACACTGTCTCGGAGCAGAACAGCAAAGCGTCACAAGCAAGCGACAGTTGTAACCCGTTCATCGGCAACAAATACTGAATTTGTTGAATTTGTCACAAATGTCGTAAAACTGTAACAAAAATTAAGCAAAAGTTATACCCTAAAAAAAACTCCCACAGAATTAAAACATATAATCCTGTGGGAGTTGATTGAAACCGGATATCTCTGACTTCGAAGCCGTTGAATGAACTTTTACCTCACCAGCACGAGCTTGCGGCTGGCGGCAAAATGTCCGGCGCGAAGGCGGTAGAAATAAACGCCCGCCGGAACTGACGCGCCAATCTCGTCGCGGCCATCCCATTGCACGCGATGCGTGCCGGGCGACAATTTATTTTGTACCAGCGAACGCACGAGTCGTCCAGTGATCGTGAAAATTTCTAAACGCACGTCGGTTTCACCGGCATCGGCTGGAATGCGAAATGTGATCGAGGTTGCCGGATTTCCTGCGCCGAAAACGTGTGCGCCCTTTCCGCTCTGGAATGGGTTGGGATAGTTTTGCGCCAGCGCGAAACTTGCCGGTAAATCGCTGCTGGGCGCTGAGACCGCAGCCGCTTTTCTAAACGGCTCCAGATCGTATTTGATCGTTGCGATATCCATGTCGGTTTTCGCGCCTTGGCTGGTGCCGGTGAGATAAATATTGCCGGCGGCGTCGAGCGCCATGTCATACGGCACATCGCTTAAATGCCCCGGCCCATCATAAACCAGTAAATTGTATGTGCTCAAGGATCGGCTATAACAGATCAACAAATAATCCCGGCAACGGGTTTCGGCAATATAACTGTAACCGGCGACGTAAATATGATCGGTGGCATCGATCAAAATTCTACAAGGCAGCTCCGAGCGAAATCCCCGGCTGGTGTGGTGGGCAGTCCCGTTGCGAACGCCGGCGCTGGTATATTTAATGGTGACCCAGTCATCCCCCGTGTGGTTGCCCATGGTGCGGCCCGTCACAAAAAAACTGCCTTCGCTGTCGACGGCCACATCAAGGCCGCGGGCGTAGCTTTTATTCGGACGGTTGTAACGCGCGATCCATTGCCGAACGCCATTGTTGTCAAATTTAATCGTGAGATAATCCGAATTGCCGTCGGGGTTGTGGCTTTTGCCCGTCACGCAAACATTGCCGGTGCGATCCAAAACCAGATCATTCGAAACATCATCCTTATTCGAGGTGGCGTTGTAATGATAAGCCCATTGCTTGACGCCGTTGCGGTTAAATTTTGCCGTGAGAAAATCAAAATTATTGTTTTTGCCCGTGCCGTAGCCGGTGAGATAGAGATTGGCGGCGTCATCGAGCGCCAATTCATACGGACAATCTTCGCCGTTGCCCGGGCCGTTGTAACGCACAAGCCATTGTTGCACGCCGGCGGAATTGTATTTAATTATCACCCAATCATAGCCGGACTGTTGCGCATAACTGTAGCCGGCAACATAAACATTGTTTTGCTGATCGATCTGTAAATCAAAAATGCCGTCATGCCAATTGGCCGGACCGTTATAACGCGCCACCCATTGCCGCACGCCGTTGCGATTATATTTGATGGTGAGAAAATCATGGTTGAAATCGGCATTGAGCGTGTAGCCGCCGAGATAAACATTGCCCGAATCATCCACCGCGAGTGCATAGGCCGCGTCGTTATGATTCGCCAGGCTGTTGTAACGCGCCACCCATTGCCGTTGGCCATCCTTATTATACTTGATGGCAACGCCATCATAATTGCTCTCCGGGTTGAGGCTGCGGCCCGCGACATAGACGGCGCCGCTGTCATCGACGGCAATTTCATAGCCGGCGTCATCGCCGTTCATCGGCGCATTGTAGCGCGTGGTCCATTTGCGCAGCGGCACAGTTACGGCATTGGCAAAACTCCAAGATGATTCACTCGACTGGTCGAATATTGCATTTTCCTGCAATGGGCCGGCGGGAGCCGCACACGGCGCCGGGGTTATTGGCCCCTCATCAAACTTGTGCTTGGGGGGAAGTGGCAATGGCGGGCTTTGTGCGTGAATTTGTGCCATTACATTTATTAACAGAAATGTGAAGACGAGCCGATGTATGTTCATGAAATATTTCCAATGTCAGTTGCGCCAAGAAACGGAATTAGCGAACTTTACCCGCAAAATAAAATTTTGCGGACGGCGCGAAATTTTTCTTGACATGACTGCGAGTTTTTTGTATCTTAAAATCGGACTAAAAAAGTCGGATTTAAGAACCGGAACGATATGTTGAAATTATCCAGAAAATCTGAGTACGGCATTATTGCGCTGAAGCATATTTTAAACAAGCGCCTTGGAAACACGTCCAGCGCGCGTGAAATTGCCGAGCACTACAATATTCCGGTGGAATTGATGGCGAAAGTGCTGCAGAAGCTGGCGAAAGATGGCTTGTTGCAAAGCGTGCAGGGCATCAACGGCGGCTATGCGTTGAGCCTGCCGCCTGCAAAAATTTCCGTGGCCGACGTGGTGGAAAGCATCGACGGGCCGATCGGCATTGTCGAATGTGTGACGAGTGAAGATGACTGTAAGTGCGTTCAATATACCACGGGCGTTTGCAACATCAGCGACCCGTTTATGCAAATTCAAGGCAAGTTTAAAAATTTCCTCAGCGGCATTTCGCTCGCTGATTTAAACGGGCCACGACCCGAGTTTGTGCAATTGTCACCCCATCATTAGGAGATTGAATCATGATTACGATCACCCCCAAAGCAGCGGCAGAAATTCAAAAAATTATCGCGCAAGAAAACAGCGGCGAGCTGGCGCTGCGCGTCGGCGTGCAGGGCGGCGGCTGCTCCGGCTTGAGTTATTTTCTTTCTTTGGACAAAGACCCGCGTCCGGATGACAAGGTTTTGGAATCCAGCGGCGTGAAAGTTTATCTCGACTCGAAGAGCGCGCTGTATTTGGAAGGTACGCAAGTGGATTTCACCGACGGCCTGCAAGGCTCGGGCTTTACCTTCAACAATCCGAACGCGCAACGCACTTGCGGCTGCGGACATTCGTTCCAGGCGTAGCAAGTTGCAAGTAACAAGTTGCAACCGTTTTGTTAGGAATGAGCTAATCTGCTATGATCAAAACCAACGGCCAATACCGCCACAGCAAGCAGCGCGCGCGAATCTTGGAGTTGCTGCGACGTACGAAGAGTCACCCCACCGCGATCATGATCTTCGAAGATTTGCGGCGTGAGATTCCCTCGTTGAGCCTCGGCAATGTTTATCGTAATCTCAACATTCTCGTCGCGCAGGGTTTCGTGCGCGAGCTTAAAATGGGCAGCACGTATGATCGCTACGACGGCATGGTCGAGCCGCATTATCATTTTATTTGTGAAACCTGCGGCGAGATTTCCGACCTTGAGCTGCCGCACGACGCCGCGTTGAACGGCAAAGTGCAAAAGCTCACCCAAAGTCGCGTCAATTATCACCGTTTGGAATTTTACGGCGCCTGCGCGAAATGTTTGCCCGTACGGCAAGCATCGGCAGCACGCCCGGAAATGAGGCAAAACTAATTCATGAGCACCGAAGTTTCAACCATCGAACAACTCACCAAAAGCGAATACAAATACGGCTTCACCACGGACATTGATACCGACGTGGCGCCCAAGGGCTTGAATGAAGACATCATTCGCTTGATTTCTGCCAAAAAGCGGGAGCCGGCGTTCATGCTGGAATGGCGCTTGAAGGCCTATCGGCATTGGCTGCAAATGACCGAGCCTAAATGGCCGAACGTGCATTATCCGCCGATCGACTATCAGGACACGATTTATTACGCCGCGCCGAAATCCAGCAAAAAGCTGGAAAGCCTCGATCAGGTCGATCCCAAGCTGCGACAGACGTTTGAAAAGCTCGGCATTTCGCTGGACGAGCAAAAGCGTCTTTCCGGCGTTGCGGTGGATGCGGTGATGGACAGTGTTTCGGTGGCGACCACCTTCAAAAAAGAACTGGCGCAACTCGGCATCATCTTTTGCTCGTTCTCCGAAGCCGTGCAAAATCATCCGGAACTGGTGCGAAAATTTCTCGGCTCCGTGGTGCCGTACACCGATAACTATTTTGCCGCGCTCAATTCCGCGGTGTTCAGCGACGGCTCGTTTTGTTACATTCCCAAAGGCGTGCGCTGCCCAATGGAGTTGTCGACGTACTTCCGAATCAACACCGCGAACACCGGCCAATTCGAGCGCACGTTGATCGTCGCGGAAGAAGGTGCTTACGTAAGTTATCTCGAAGGCTGCACCGCGCCGATGCGTGACGAGAATCAATTGCATGCCGCGGTGGTGGAATTGGTGGCGCATAAAAATGCGCAGATCAAATATTCCACCGTTCAGAACTGGTATCCCGGCGATGCCGAGGGCAAGGGCGGCATTTATAATTTCGTCACCAAGCGCGGTATTTGCCTGGAAGACCATGCGAAAATTTCCTGGACGCAGGTGGAAACCGGCTCCTCGATCACGTGGAAGTATCCCGGCGTGATTTTGAAGGGCGACAATTCCGTCGGCGAATTTTATTCCGTGGCGGTCACCAACAATCGCCAGCAGGCGGACACCGGCACGAAGATGATTCACCTCGGCAAAAATACGAAGAGCACTATCGTTTCAAAAGGCATCTCCGCGGGCCGGAGCAACAACTCGTATCGCGGCCTGGTGAAGGTCAGCCCGAAAGCCGACGGCGCGCGAAATTTTTCCCAATGCGATTCGCTGCTCATCGGCGACAAATGCGGGGCGCACACGTTTCCGTATTTGGAGGTTAATAATAAAACCGCCAAAATCGAGCATGAAGCCACCACTTCAAAAATCGGCGAAGATCAATTGTTCTATTGCAAGCAGCGCGGCATCGGCACCGAAGACGCGAT
>CAZVZZ010000188.1:2747-4888 GCA_964631505.1 uncultured Cytophagia bacterium | reverse complement strand
GTTTCATTGTCGACTGCGACCGTGTATGGCAATCCCTATTCGGATATCAGCGTCACCGGCGTGTTCACGGCGCCAAGCGGCCGCGTGTTGCCGTTGCAAGGTTTCTGGGACGGCGGACAAAATTGGCTCGTACGTTTTTCGCCGGATGAAACCGGCCTTTGGCAATATCAAACGCAAAGTGTAGATCCCGAATTGGTAAAAGCCGGAACGTTCACGGCCGTGGCGAATCCGGCGAAGCGCGGTTTCGTGCGCGTGAGCGCGGCGCGGCCGTATCTATTCGAATACAGTGACGGTACGCCATTTCTGCTGATGGGAGATACGAATTGGGACGGCATGAGCTCCGGCGTCGGTTTGGAAACGCGCTTCAAGCCGTATATCAATTTGCGCGCTTCGCAAAATTTCAACGCCTATCACACCATCGTGGTGCACAGCCGTTACGATTATCAAGCCAATGAAGGCGGCGTGCCGTTTGCGATGATCGACGAAACCACGCGCAATTACGACAGTTTGAACCCCGGCTTTTTCCAATGGGTGGATAAACGCGTGGCGTATGCGGACAGCATGGGCGTGACTTCGATTCTCTTTGTCTCGTGGGCGTATGAAATTGCCAAGATGACGACGGCGCAATATGATCGCCTAACGCAGTATCTCGTGGCGCGTTACGCCGCTTATAATGTGTTTTGGGTTTTAGCCGGCGACTATCAATCTTCGTCGGTGACGGCGGCGACTTATCGCCAGATCGGACAGGCAGTGGCGAACGCCGATCCTTACGATCATCCGCTGACGATTCATCCGTCGGATGGCTTTTCCAATCGGGAGTTTGCCAACGACGCGTGGTTGAGTTACCTCATGCATCAAATTCGCGACGCCGGCGAATTCATTGCGGACTCCATTCGCGTCGACCGTGTTTACAATAAGCCGGTGGTGAACGGCGAGTATGGTTATCATCAACCGTTTACGGTTTTTCCCGGGCACGGTATTCTGGCGGATGCCAACTACACGCGCACCGGTGGCTGGTCGCTGTTCGGCGCCGGCGGTTATTTCATCGCCGGATTTTTGCATACGTTTTTGGATCCGGATGGCCATTATCCGTACGATCCGGGCTTTGACGTTCTGCCGACCTACTGGGATTTAAATGATCCGCTGGATTTGGAAGCCGCGCGGCAATACAGCGTTTTTCATCAATTTTTCCGGAATAACACGGCGTGGCAAAATCTCGCGCCGCATCCGGAATGGGTGTTGGATGGGCAGACCGAATTGTTGGCAACGCCGGGCGTTGAATATGTCGCGTATCACGCGCGCGGCGGCCGCATGCGTTTGCAATTGCCGGCGGGATATTTTTCACTCGCCTGGTTCGATCCGAGTGCGGGTGCGCCGCAACCAGCGCGCGTTTTTCAATCGACCGGTGAAAGCGTTTTGCTGACGCCGGTGGACACGCTCGACGCCGCGGCGTTGATTCGTCCGGCCACGGCGCCGGCGCTCACGTATCAAGGCAACGTCACGAATTTGCAAAGCACGCAGCTCAACATCAAGCAAATGCGTTTCACGTGGCAGACGCCGGTGGCCGCTGATAGCCGTATTGATTTGCAAAGACCGGATGGCACCCGCGTTCAATTCGTTGACCATCGTGAAACCACGGCCCATGCGTTGGTTGTCGACGGCCTGGCAGCCAATGTGAATTATACGGTAACAGTTTCTTCACAAACTGCCAACGGCCTCGAATGGAGAAACGCACCGCAAAATTTGACCACTGTCGTGCAGGTAATGGACACGTGGAGCGAAGCCGAAGACATGCCGGTGAAAACCGCTGGTCACGCCGAAGCGCCGGGCTGGAATTTGAACGCCAATGGCCACATAGCGACAATGCTGACTTTTCCGCAGAGTGGGTCTTACGCGTTTACCATTCGCGCGCGCGGCGAGTGCCGGCAAAGCATTTGGCCGAATCTGACCCTGGAACTGGACGGCGCGCCGCTGGCGAGTTGGACGATCAATTCGGCGATTTATAAAGAGTTTGTTTTTTCCGGGCCCGTTGGCGCCGGCGCCCATGAAGTGAAAGTTGTTTTTACCAACGCGGGCAACGATCGTCAGCTTGTCGTGGATTATTTGCACACGCAATTCAACGACCTCACGGATACGCAACC
>CAZVZZ010000188.1:0-2647 GCA_964631505.1 uncultured Cytophagia bacterium | reverse complement strand
CGCCTCCGGTAAATACGCCGCCGGCGAATGGTCACAGGCCGAATTGCGTATTGATCAAGTGGCGCAAGCGGTGATCACGGTCGAGGCAACGGCGTACACGGATTTCACCGTCGAATTTACGGTTACCGCCGGCACGCATGAAGTCGCGGTGGCTTTCATTAATGATTATTATAATCCGCCCGATGATCGCAATCTTTATGTGGATTGGCTGCGCATTCAAGGCGACGGCACGAACCCCACCGACACGCAACCGCCGGTCATTACCGGCGTCGCAGCGAATGGTGTGGCGGCCACATCGGCGACGATTATCTGGACAACAGATGAAGCCAGCGATTCGCAAGTGGAATATGGCCTCACGACAAGTTATGGTGCTTCGACTCCGCTCAGCCCGGCGTTGCTCACCAACCATGCCGTTGCGCTCGCGGGATTGCAAGCGAACACCCTTTATCATTATCGCGTCAAATCCAAAGACGCCGCGGGCAATCTGGCGACGAGCGGCGATTTCACTTTGATTACTCCGCCGTTGTCAACGGCGGGAAGTGTCGCGTTTGCCAATGTGCAGGATTTATTTTCCGGCAACTGTGTGCGTTGCCATCAAGGCGCCACGGCGCCTGCGGGATTGGTGTTGTTGCCGGGGCAGGCGCATGGCAATATTGTGAATGTCCCGAGCACGGAATATCCGCAATGGCAGCGCGTGCAACCGGGCAGCCGGACAACGAGCTGGCTGTATGAAAAAATTTCAAATTCAACCCCGCCGATTGGCAGCAAGATGGGCGAGTTGACAACGGATGAAATCGAACTGATCGGCGCCTGGATCGACCAGGGCGCGACGGAAACGCCGGTACCGCCTTATGCAAATTTGCAATTTCGCACGGCGACGCTGGGCAACGGCGAGATCAACATTGCCTACTTCGCCAGTATTGTGGCTTGGGGCGGCTTGCCACCGTATCAGTTCAACGTGATCAGCGGCACGTTGCCGCATGGCCTCGTGCTCGATCCCAGTTCCGGCATGCTCGTCGGCACGCCCAACACCGTCGGCAGTTACGATTTCACGGTTCGCGTCAGCGACAGCCAGGCACCGGCGGCAACGTTGGATCGAAATTATCATATTGAAATTTTCAACACCAGCGATCACTGGCAATTGCCAACGGGCTTTGTGATCGAGAACGTCGTGAGTGATTTGCATTTGCCGGTGAATATCGCCTTCGTGCCGAATCCTGGCCCGAACCCGACCGATCCGTATTTTTATGTCACGCTGCTGTATGGAGACATCATCATGGTACAGCGGAATTTTCAAAAGCAAACGTACGCCACCGGTTTGTTGAATTTTGTGCCCACCGGCGTCTTCCCCGGCAGCGGTGAAATGGGCGTCACCGGCATTGCGGTTGATCCGCCGAGCGATGACGTTTTTGCCTCGATGGTTTATGAAGAAATACCGGGCAGCGAAGATTTTCGCGGCAAAGTGGTGCGCTTCCACAGCACCGATGGCGGACGCACGGCGGCGACGCAAACGACGATCCTTTCCGGTTTTCCGTCGGCGATTTCACATCAAATTCAGGAAGTGACGATCGGCGCCGATGGCAAGGTGTACGTCAACACCGGCGACGGCTGGGTCTCGGAGGCGGCGCCGGATATTAATGATAAGCGCGGTAAAGTTCTCCGCATGAATTTAGACGGCAGCGTGCCGGAGGACAATCCGTTTCCCGGCAATATCACTTTTGCCACCGGTTTTCGCAATCCGTTTGGCGCGGCCTGGCGGCAGGCCGATGGCAAGCTTTATGTGAGTGACAACGGCCAGGATATAGATGATCGTGTGGCCAAAGTTAACGCTGGCGATGATTATGGCTGGGGCCTGCTCTCGCAGGATTTAACCAAAGGCGCTATTTTCCTGTGGAATCCCACGGTCGCGCCGGTGGCGATGGATTTTCTGCAGAACAATTCGTTTCCCTCGCGTTATTACGGCAATCTGTTTGTCGGATTATCGGGACCGCCGTATTGGTTTGGCCCCACGCCGCGCGGCAAAAAAATTCAGCGCTTCGTGCTGGATCCCAACGGTCAAGTGGTCAGCGATTCGGTTTTTCTCGATTACACCGGCGCCGGCGCCGCAACGGTGATCGGCGTCGCTTTCGGAGAAGACGGTCTTTATTTCACCGATCTTTACGGGGAAAACGGTTTTGATCAATTCGGCCAGACGCATGGCAACATCTACCGCATTCGTTCGACGGCAGCCGTCGATACGACGCGCCCGGCGATCAGCAACGTGCAGACGACGAACATAACCGGAACGAGCGCAACGGTTGTCTGGCAAACCAATGAAGCGGCAACACGGCAAGTTGAATACGGTTTGACCACGAGCTACGGCGCTTCGACTCCGCTCAGCACGACGCTTGCTACTACGCACAGCGTAACCTTGAGTCAACTGACGCCGGAGACCACGTATCATTTCCGTGTTTTGAGCGCCGATGCGGCGAACAACAGTTCGGTTTCCGATGATTTCACTTTTACCACCCTCGCCGTTGATAACACGCCGCCGGTGATTAGCGCCGTGCAAGTGGACAGCATCACGGTCACCGGCGCGGTGGTGAAATGGACGACGAACGAGCCGGCGGCGTCATTCGTTGATTTCGGTTTGACGAATGCTTATGGC
>CAZVZZ010000187.1:0-4894 GCA_964631505.1 uncultured Cytophagia bacterium | reverse complement strand
ATGCCGACCATTCCATTAGTAGCGGCAAATGCCATAATCTTCTCTCACCTTACACGGAAGGTATTTACGTCCATTGAATCTGTAGTAGCAATTAACGTTCCGATTAACGTACCGGCAAAAACCTGCGTTTGCCGAACGCTATCATTTGTTTTCTTTAAACCTTACGAGGACTGCACGCTTGCAAAATCGATTCATCAAAAAAAGCGTGACTCAAATTTAACAGTGCTGCTGTTTACAAGCCATCAAACTCCGGACCCTACCGCACAACCAACAAGGGCGCCAACTTTTCATACGTTTTTGCGCCGACGCCTTTTACTTTGCGCAAATCTTGCAAGCGCTTAAAACCGCCATGGGTTGCACGAAAATCAATAATACGCTTGGCCATTACCGGCCCAATTCCCGGCAGCTTAACGAGATCATTGTAAGTCGCCGCATTCAAATCAATACGGGCTTCAGCCGCAACTCCATTGGTGGCTTGCAATGACGTGGGCGGCAGTGCGCGCGAGCTATCAACTTCCAGGGCCGTGCGCATGAAATTTTCAAGCGCCGCCAATTCGGCCGCATCAATCGCCGGCGGCGGCTGGCTGGCGCGATACCACCAGACCAAAACTCCCAAGCCAAACGTCGAGAGCAAAAACAACGTCGCGCGCTGCTCCGACCGGGTGAACCCCCACATGACGCCACCTCCATTTGCTGGTTCGCCGATTCACCGGTTAACCAGCCAACTGGCCAACCGGCACCGTTTCTAAAACAACGCCTCTTTAATCTTAGAAAAAAATCCGCGCTCGCTTTTCGGCGGCTTCACGCCTTCGGTTTCGGCCAATTGCAAAAATAGCTCTTTCTCTTTCAGCGACAGCTTGTTCGGCATCCACACCACAATGCGCACCAACTGATCGCCGCTGCCGTAGCCGTTGAGATGCGGAATGCCTTTGCCGCGCATGCGCAAAATTTTTCCCGATTGCGTTCCCGGCGCGATATCCAATTTCGCTTTGCCGGTGAGCGTCGGCACCTCCGCCACGTCGCCGAGCACCGCTTGCGGAATCGAGAGCGGCAAATCAAAAAGAATATCGTCGCCGTGCCGCTCAAAATATTCATGCTCTTTTTCTTCGATCACCACCAGCAGATCGCCCGCCGGTCCGCCGCGCGGACCAACATTGCCTTCACCGCGCACCGTCAAATAATTGCCGGTCGCCACGCCCGCCGGAATATCCACCGTGATGGTTTTGTCGCCTTCGAGCCGGCCTTCGCCGCGGCATTCCGGACACGGGTTTTTGATGATGCGGCCTTCACCGCGGCATTGATGGCACGCGGTAACATTGATAAACTGCCCAAAAAACGAACGCGACACTTGCCGCACTTCGCCGGTGCCGCGGCAGGTCGGACAGATCGTTTCCTGGCTGCCGCGCGCGCTGCCCGAGCCGGCGCAGGAATCGCATTTGACGTAACGATGCAGCTTGATCTTTTTGTTCACGCCGGCGGCCACCTCTTCCAGCGTGAGCTTGAGCGGAATTTGCAAATCATTGCCGCGCTGTTTCATGTCGCGCGGGCGCCCGCCGCCGGTAGCTTGCCCGAAAAATTCGCCAAAGATGCCTTCCGACATGAACGTGCGCAGCGCTTCAGCGAGATCCATTTCAAAATCGCGCGCCGCCGCGCCGCCGCCAAAACCGCCGCGCAAACCTTGATGACCGTAGCGATCATAGCGCTCGCGCTTCTCGCGATCGCGCAGCACCTCATACGCCTCCGCCGCTTCTTTGAAACGCTCTTCCGCCGTGTGGTCGCCCGGATTGCGGTCGGGGTGATACTGCATGGCCAGCTTGCGATAAGCCTTTTTAATCTCGTCTTCGGAAGCGTCCCGCTTCACGCCGAGCACTTCGTAAAAATCTCGCTTCGTCATAGGAATTTTTTTACCCTCAAACACTAATAATGACCTTCGCTGGCCGCAACACTTTATCGAACAACAAATAACCGCGCGTGGTTTCTTGCACCACTAAATTCGGCGCCTTGCCTTCCACCGGCATTTGCAGCAGCGCGTCGTGGCGCTTCGGATCGAACTCCCGATCGAGCGTTTCCATCGCCGTGACGCCGCGATTTTGCAAAAGCTTTAAAACGTTTTGATGAATCAGCCGCGCACCGGTCGCCAGCGCCTCATAATCTTTCGCTTCGCCGCCGGCGTTGAAAAAGCGCTCGAAGTCATCCACCACCGGCAACAATTCCGCCAGCAGATCGGAGACCCGGCCTTCGGCGCGGGTGGTAAATTCGCGCTCCAGGCGTTTGCGAAAATTCTCCATCTCCGCCGCCAGGCGCAAATAGCGGTCTTTGACCTCCGCGTGTTGCAACGCCAGCTTCGCATATTCGTCGCGCAGCTTATCATGCGCCTTCTCTTTTTGCTCCAGCTCTTTAAGCAAGGCGCGCCGGCGAAAATCAAACCGGTCTTTTTTATTCTTTTCCGCCTCCGTTTCGTTGGGCGTTTCGCTGTTTTCAACTTGCCCGGCGCCCGCTGCCTCAACGCCGTTGGCCGGCAGCGCCTCATCGGTCGCCGGCAATGTTGCCGTATTTTCGTCGATCGTCAAAAGTTGCTCGTCGTTCGCCATAATCCTGCTCAACAATCCAATCCTAATTATCCCACCGGGGTGGTCTGGTTTTTATCTAAAACTTCCGTTAAAATTTTGGCCATGTAATCCACCAGCGCCACCACTTTCGAATAGCGGATGCGCGTCGGCCCCAGCACGCCGAGCGTGCCGCTGATGTTGCCGATATGATACGACGCCGTGATCAAACTGCAATGCTTGATCAGCTCGTCGCGGTTCTCGTCGCCAATGGTGATGGAAATTTTTTCCGGATCGTCGCCCTGCTCAAAAAGATGAATGAGAATCTCGCGGTTTTCCAACAGGTTCAAAATTTTCGCGAGCTGCTGGTGATCCGTGAACTCCGGCTGCGCGACGATGTTGTTCGTGCCGCCAAAGTGCAAGCCGCGCCGGCCCTCTTCGCTGAACAACAGTTCCGCCGAGCCGAGAATCCGCTCGATCAACTCCGGATTCGCCTCGCCCGCGTGCCGCATGCGCCGGTCGAGCGATTGTTTGATCTCGTTCAAGCTGAGGCCGTACAGGCGCTCGTTGAGCACACGCGCAGTTTTTTCCAACACCTCGCGCGTAACTTCCGCCGCCACTTCCATCACAATGGTGCGCACCAGGCCGGACTTAATGCTGAGCACCATCAAAATTTTTTTCTCGGCAATCGCCACCAATTCGATTTTCTCAAAAATGCCTTGATAAAACCGCGGCGAAAGCACGACGCCGAGCTGGCTCGATACACGCGCCATCACTTGCGAGGCCGCTTCCAAAATCGTATCGACGCCCAGCGAGACCCGGCGCAATTGCTCTAAAATACGCTGCTTTTCCGGTTCTCCCAGCGTTTCCACCTGCATTAAAGAATCGACATAAAAACGATAACCTTTATCGGTCGGCACCCGTCCGGCAGAAGTATGCGGCTGCGCCACCAGGCCCCGCTCTTCTAAATCCATCATCACATTGCGGATCGTCGCCGAGCTCATGTCCATGCCGCTTTTTTTGGATAAATACCGCGAGCCGACCGGCACGGCATTGTGCACAAAACTTTCGACAATGGAATGTAAAATGAGGCGCTCGCGTTCACTCAATTTTTCAGGCGCTTGTCCCATGTGGGGCCGTCAGTTTGGTTCTCAATTGCCAAAACTTAAAATAAATGCAGCGCGGGTTCGAGCATTGTAAACAAATTAAGATACTACTTTTGTACGGGCTTGTCAAGCAAAATTCTGGCACGCACCGCAAGGATGTGTCAATAAAAACATAATCTTTGGGCGTTGGCAAGCCCATTTATTCATATCTTATACCTTCGCGGCGAAGTTTTTGCGCTATTTTAAAACAAAGAAAATCGCCCGCCGAAAACTCGACGGGCGAGGAATTATTAACGCGCTTATAAACGATGAAAATTATAGCGCCCGGAAAAGTTTTTTCAACAATTTTACCTTGCCCGTTCACGCTGAAAGCCCAATGGGGCGACGGCCGGCAAAGTTTTCTCGCCTGCCTCATACGCGGCAAGCAACTGATGCAAATAATCCCGAAACGGCACAAGCTGCAAATCCGCAAAATCCGCCGGCGCCTCATCGAGTTTCAGCAACGCATTGCGCAGATGCTTAATCACGCCGTGGCGGATGCCGCGACGCAGTTGATGATGGGCCGCAGCCGCCTGAATCAAGCCTTGCACAAAAAAGCGCCACGGCTGTGCCGCATGGCGCTTCCAGATTTTTTCCCAGGCTTCGTGCGATTCCCAATATTCGCCGGCGTTGAACAGCGTGACGCCTTCGGCCAGATCGGCGCGGTCGGCCTCAGTGAGCTGCGGCGTGAGCCGGCGCGCGCCGGGCGGGGGCGGCGTCAGCCGGTACAGGCTCGACGATCTCGCCGAGGACGGTGCGGATGGTCCATTCTTCGGCTTTGCGGTAGCCTTCATCAAAATCCAACATTTCAATGGTGAGCCACGGACAATATTTCGCGCACAACGTGCAGCCGATGCAGCGCGGCAGATCGACTTCCACCAAGCGATGCACCGTCGGATTGGCCGGGTCCGGCCCCGGCACGATCAAAATGCAATCAGCCGGGCAAAAATCAATGCACACTTGACAGCCGGTGCAGCCGGATTGATTGATCACCGCAAGCTGCTTGGGCCGGCGGGTTTTACGCAGTTGAATCGGTTTGTCGTACTTCGGGTCTTTCAACGCCATGCAATTTCCTCCGCGGGTCAAAGCGAAGTCGGGCTTGCGTATCGGAGCGCAAGCCCGACTTCACATAGTGCATTAAAATTTGAAAAACCAATTTATTCAAAAGTTGCGGGAAAAGCAAATCATTTTTCATCGGCGCTT
>CAZVZZ010000186.1:0-5032 GCA_964631505.1 uncultured Cytophagia bacterium | reverse complement strand
AGTGGATCGCAGCATTTTTGAAGGATTCGAGGTGAAAGGCGTTCCCACGCACGTGGTTGCAAACGGCAAGCTCGTTTACAAAGACGGTGATTTGCGCGCCACCCGCGGCGCGGGAAGATTTATTCCGCGCGGCGACGTACAATTAATCTAACTCACTGATCACTGCTAACTGAAAACTGGAAACTGATATGGGCCGCTTGAAAAAAATGGAACGGCACGAAGTCTCGCCGGAGGTGCAGGCGATTTATGACAAGTATCTCCAGGAGCGCGGCAACGTGCCGAATGCATTCAAAACGTGGGCGCAGACTCCGAATTATTTGACGACGTTGATCGCACATTATCGCGCCGTCATGTTCACCGGCGCATTGCCGTTTAAACTGAAGGAGCTGCTTTTCGTCAAAGTCACGCAGCTCAACAAAAGCAATTATTGACTGGCGGCACATGCTGCTTTGGCAAAGCAGTTAGGCTACACAGACGATGATTTAAGAGCGCTCAAAAATTTTGCGAGCGCGGAAAACTTTGCGCCGGCGGTTAAAGCCGCGATCAAATTGGCGGAAAACATGACGGTCAACGGTCAACTCGTCACGGACGACGATTTTTCGGAGTTACGCCAGTATTATAGCGAGCCAGAAATCATCGAGCTGACCAGCCTTATCGGCATGGTCAACTACTTCAACCGATTTACAACGACGTTGCGCATCGATATCTCCGGCACCGATGCGCCGTATGAATCTTATCCGGTTGACTAGATTTCTGAAACCGTCGTAGCGCAGACCTCCTGTCTGCAAGTCTGGAAGACTGCGCTACGATTTGCCCATCAGATTCCCCACGCCCCGCTGACGTGAATATTCGCGCCGTTGACGTAACGGGCTTCGTCGGAAAGTAAAAAGTCGACCGTGCCGGCAACGTCGTCCGTTGTGCCAACATATCCCGTCGGGATATTTTTGCGCATCATCGCCAATTCATCCGGCGGGATGTTGCCGGAGTCGATGAAGCCGGGAGAAATGGCATTAACGGTGATGCCGTCCGGCGCCAATATTTTCGCCAGTGTTTTGGTGAGAATGAGCACGCCAACTTTGGCGATGTAATGCGCAGTGACAAACGGCTGGCCGATGAGCTGATCGGCATTGGCCATGCTGAAATTGATGATTCTTCCCCACCGCCGTTCTTTCATGCCTTTGGCGACGGCGCGGCTGAGATAAAACAGCGGATGCAAATTGTCGTCGAACATCTCGTGCCAGCCGGCGACAGTTTCGTCAAATAAATTGATGCGATGATACGTCCCCGCGCTATTAATCAAAGCGTCGATGCGGCCCCACTCGGTTTCAACTTGTTTGATTAAATTCGTCGCGGCGACATGATCGGCAACGTCGCAGCGAATCGCCAAGCCGTCCGTGCCTTGTTGTTGAATGGCGGCGAGTGTTTCTTGCGCTTGTGTTTCGCTGTGGCGATAGCAGATCGCCACGGCCCAACCTTTCTCGGCGAGATCCAAAGCAAGCACGCGGCCAATGCCGCGCGCGCCGCCGGTAATCAGAACGACTTTTTTAGAGAAACTCATTTGATTTCACTTTATCAAGCCGCGGTTACTGCTTCTTATCCTTCCTTTCCACCAGCGTTAAATCGATGGAACCCTCGCTTTCCTGGCCGTTTTTTTTGTCTTTAATCTTGACGCTCAAGCGGAAATCGCCGGCGCCGGCTTTTTTCAAATCAAGCGCGACATATTCCATCGAAGACGTGCCTTCGGCTTCGCGCTCCATCGTCAAGGTGGTGGCGGGCTTCGCCTTACTGCCTAAAACAGAAAACACTTTTTTCGCGCCGCTCTTTTTTTCTTTGCGCAATGCCGTCGTGTATTCAACCCGGAAAGCGGATTTGCCGTTGGCGTCCGGAACGAGATTGTAAACCTCAAAGTAAACATAAACCGGCTGGTCGCGTCCAAACATCTTCGCCGGCACGGGAATGATGCGCAGACCGTTTCTCGTGAACAAGCCGTTATCGGAATTCGGCGCGATCGACGAGGCCAGCACCAAACTGCTCATCGCCAGTGTGTTTTCATTGAAACTGGGAATCCGCAATTGCTCTTTCCAGCCGCCGAGACGATTGGTCGCCGGCTGGCGCACAAAAAAAGCCACGTGATAAGAATCCGGTTGCACGGCGAGATGATACTGTCCGATTAAAGACGGCATGCTGGCGAAATTGGGAATTTGCTCTTTGGTGATTCGATCATTGCGCTGCTCGACCGGCCGCCAGTGCAAATCGTGCAAGGTCACGCCGTGTTCACAGAGTATGGATTCGGCGGCGTTGCCGGCGCGCGTCAGCTCGTTCGGCGAAGGCAGCGGCAAACTGTAATACAGATCAAAGTAACTTTTGTTGTCCGGGCCTTTAAAAAAAGCCGCGTATGCCATCGCATTCAACGGTTGAACATTTTTGTCCCAGGTGTGGCGATCAAAGCGAAAACCGGTGTCAACGGCAGCCCGGCTTTGCTGGCCGATTTCTTCGGTCAGCGCCATGCGTTCCATGGGATCACCAAACGTCATGCGGCTGTACGCGTTCCCGAAGTTGACCCGATCATCCCAAAATTGCGGATTATCGATAAACGGCGTCAGGCGCCAATTGTTGCCAACGCCGTTCTCATCCACCATGAAATGAAAAATCATTTCCGGCGTGTTGACGCGCGGTTTATATCGCCAGGATTCCACGCCCAAAGTCGTCGTAACCAGCCGCTCATCCGGATCACCCTGCCGGATAAAAATCAAGCCGCGATCGTTGAAGCGATCGTTTAGGTAAAATGTCGGCGGAAATTTTTGATACCCGAGTTTGTCGGGACTATTGAACCACGTGCGGAAACCGTCAAAGGCGTAATCTTTTTCGGCGATGAGCATCCGGCGATAATGCTCGGCGAGCCGGGCATTATTTGCCGACGCCGGCGTCGGGTCGCGGCTAACCCAGAATTGATAAAAAAATTCGCTCCAGGCTTGCGCTTCCGAGAGCTGCCGAAACTGCTGCAACTCCGCAGCGCTGACGAGATATTTAATATCTTCAAAAAGCAGCTCGGCGTCAAGCCGATTCCGTATGCCGTCCACCGCGCGCCAAAAATTTTGTTCGGCTTCGTTGTTGTTCTTCTGTTGATAATACAATCGTGTCAGCGCCAGGTGGAGCGGAATCAGGCTCACCGTTGGCTCCGCCGCCAGCAATTGTTGAAAAATCGAATCGGCCTTCAGCAGCTTTTTGTCGCGGCGATAAACTTCGCCGCTAAAAAAGCGCGCAATTTCTGAATCATTTTGGCGCAGCCATTCCAAAACCTCGGACGACCCTTTGTTGTCCAGAAAATGCTGATAAAGCCGAAACAGGCCGCATTGCGATTCCACCTGCTCCGGCCGCAGGCGCACTTGCCGATGGCCGAGTTCGATGGCTTCCGTATAATGTTCCTGATAGCGCCGTAATTTGGCGAATTGAAACAGCGTGTCGTGGAAAGAAGAATCGCGCGCCAGCACTTTTTTAAAATGTTTGGCGGCGTTGTCCCAATCGAGCTTGCGCAGGATCATCGCTTTGGGCACGCCGCATTCGCGGTAACAAATGCCGCGATAATACATGGCCTCCAGGTTTTCCGGCTCCCGATCGAGAATTTTGTCGTACCAGTCATTCGCCTCGCCCCAGTCCTTTTTCGCGAGAAACACCTGGCCGAGGCCGGCCATCGCCGCCGTTAAATCGCGATTTTTTTGCAATGCTTTGCGAAAGCTTTGTTCCGCGTCTTTAAGCTTATTGGCGGCCAGTTGCACTTTTCCCTGCTGCACCAAACGCCAGGCCGTGGAATCGACCGGGGCCGCGGCGCCGGCAAAACAAACGCAGCTCCACCCCGCGATCACATAAGACACAAGTTTCATAATACATCTCGCTAAATTTAAAACTTTAACTTATCAAAATATAATTTACCTGCTTTCACCACGCCCTATCGCACTTTTCCCCGCGCCGCCACTTGCCACTTCTCGACGACGGCATCACCGCGCACGGCAAAAACTTCATCATGCAGGTTCATCATTCCACAGACGTGATTCGGGAACAACCGCACCCGCTCACCGACTTGGAGAGAGATCGCGCCGGAGGGGCCGGTGAGGCGGCCATGCTCTTCGCTCGAATAATTAAACTTCAACTCCGGATGGCCAACCACAACACCGATGGTCTGATTGAAATCCGCCGCGTTGTCGGTGCACATCGTTTTATTGCCGGCGTCAATGATCGCGCGATCCGGCGCTGGACGGCTGACGACGGTGGCCAACACACTGGCGGCAAGCTGCTCTTCCGTACACGATCCAAGCTTGAGTTGAACGCGATCATAAAAAACATAATTGCCGGGCCGCACTTCGGTTATGCCAGCGGCTTTGCCGATCATCAGCGCCGACGGCGTGGAGCCGACACTTACGACTTCGCAGGCGAAACCGTGATCCCGCAGCAATTGCGCCGTGCGTTTCATCTCCTCAGCGGCGTTCATCGCCACACGCTCGCGTTCTTCCCAATTCGTAAAATTGTACGCCTGGCCTTCGTGGGTAAAAATGCCTCGTAACTTTAGACTCGGATGCTTCCGCAAACGTTGCACCAGCGCCAGCGCCGGTTCACCCGGCAACACGCCGCAACGATTCTGGCCGGTGTTGATTTCAATCATCACTTCGTGCTGCAGTCCCGCCTGTTGCATGGCCGCGGCCAACGGCGCCATGGCTTCTTCGCTATCGGCCACCGTGCAAACTCGCGCGTGTTTTTTCAACTGCACCAACCGTTCCAATTTTAACGCCCCAACGATGATGTACGTGATGAGAATATCATCCATGCCGTTGGCCGCCATCACTTCCGCCTCGCCCAATTTCTGGCAGGTGATCCCGACGGCGCCGGCGCGCAGTTGCATCTGCGCAATCTGCGGAATCTTGTGCGTTTTAATGTGCGGCCGCAAATTTATTTTTTGCGCTTGCGCAAACGCGGCCATGCGTTGAATGTTTTGCTCGAGCTTATCCAAATCAATTAACACGGCAGGCGTATCAAGATC
>CAZVZZ010000185.1:3771-5052 GCA_964631505.1 uncultured Cytophagia bacterium | reverse complement strand
ATATTGCCGCGCGTTTGCAGCAGAACGGCAAAGCGATTATGCTGCATCTGCCGATGCAAGCGCTCGAACGCGAGGTGGAAAAGGACGGCTACAGTTTGATGCTGGCGATGAAACCCACCGAGCTGCGCGAACGCGTGCGCAAAGCGGTGGCGGCAGTTCCCAAAGCGACGGGAGTAAACAATCACATGGGTTCGGCGGCCACGGTCAACGACAGTTTGTTGTTGCCGGTTTTGGATGAGATTAAAAAAGCCGGCCTGTTTTTTGTGGATAGCAAAACGAACCCGAACACGCGGGCGTACAAATTAGCCCAAAAAATGGGAATGCCGGCGGGGCTGAACAATATTTTTTTAGACAACGAAGAAAGCCCGGAGCGCGTGCAACAAAAAATGTGGCAACTTGCCGATCTTGCCGCCGCTGAAGGCGCCGCGATCGCCATCGGGCATCCGCATGAAGCAACGCTGCGCGCGATCAAAGAAATTGGCCCGCAATTAGTGCAACGCGGTTTCGAATTTGTTCCGGTCGAACAATTGTTGCGGCAAACCAAACCGGAAGAAAAAATTTTAGCGGAAAAAAAATAGCAGCAAGCAACCAGAGAAAAGGAGAAAGCATGGTTCGATTGGGTGTCAACATTGATCACATCGCCACGTTGCGGGAGGCGCGCAAAAGCAAACTGCCGGATCCGATTGCGGCGGCGGTGCTGGCGGAAATGGCCGGCGCGCACGGCATTGTTTGTCATTTGCGCGAAGATCGCCGGCATATTAAAGACAAAGATTTGTATTTGCTTAAAGAAATCGTCAAAACGCATTTGAACATGGAAATGGCGCCGACGGATGAAATGGTGAAAATCGCCACCGAAGTCGTGCCGGACATGGTGACGCTGGTTCCGGAACGGCGCGAAGAAGTCACCACCGAAGGCGGGTTGGACGTCATTTCTAATTTTGAATATTTGCAGGAGGCAATCACGATTCTGCGCGCGAACAACATCGTGGTGAGCCTGTTCATTGATCCGGATATCAATCAGATCAAAGCGGCGGTGCGCGTGAAAGCGGATTATGTCGAGCTGCATACCGGTAATTATTCCAACGCCGAAAGCTTGCATCGTATTAACGATGAGCTGGAACGCCTGCGCTCGATGGCGGTGGCCGCGAATAAACTCGGCCTCGGCGTCAGCGCGGGGCACGGCTTGAATTACCAAAACGTGCGCGAGATCGCCAGTATTCCGCAGATCGAAGAATTGAACATCGGTCACGCCATTATTGCCCGCGCCGCGATGACCGGTTT
>CAZVZZ010000185.1:0-3671 GCA_964631505.1 uncultured Cytophagia bacterium | reverse complement strand
GGATATGTTTCTGGAATCAACATGAAAATGAACAATGACGAAGGATTGTCGACGGTTGTACAAGGACGTCGCAACGGCGTGGGCACCGCGCCGGCGCTGCTGGCGCATGTGACGCGCGGCGGCAGCGTGGAAAGCCAGCATTTCGGCCACGTCGTCGTGGTTGATGCGGAAGGGAAAATTCTTTTTGCGCTCGGCGATGCGCGTTTCGTGACCTACATTCGCTCGGCGGCCAAACCTTTTCAAGCGATGCCGCTCTTTGAAGATGCGGTGCCGGAAATTTTCGGTTTCCGCGACGACGAGACCGCGGTGATGATGTCCAGCCACAGTGGCGAGCCGAGGCATGTTGATGCGGTCACCAGTATTTTGCGCAAAATCGGGCGCACGCCGCAGGATTTGCAATGCGGCATTCACGCGCCGCTCGGCGAAGCGGTGATCCATGATTTGCGGCGGCGCGGTGAAAAGCCGACGGTGTTGCACAACAATTGTTCCGGCAAACACGCCGGCATGTTGGCGGCCTGCGTCAATCGCGGCTGGCCGCTGGAAAGCTATCTCGATCTCAATCACCCGCATCAACAGCGCATTTTGCAAACGGTGGCGCGCTGGGCCTGGATGCCGGCGAATGATATTGGCGTGGGCATCGACGGCTGCAGCGCGCCGGTGTTCGCCATGCCGCTGTTCAACATGGCGCGCATGTATGCGACGCTGGTGAGCAGCGAAGAAAAAAATGCGCAACGCATCGTGCAAATCATGGCGGCGGCGCCCGAGATGATCGCCGGTGCAGAGCGCTTCGACACCGACGTGATGCGCGCCACCAACGGTCGCGTGCTGGCCAAAATCGGCGCGGAAGGCGTTCAATGTATCGGCGTCACCGGCGGCCAGCGTTTCGGCATGGCGCTGAAAATGAGCGACGGCTCGCATCGCGCCGTCTCCGCCGTGGCACTGACGATTTTGCACAAGCTCGGCTTTATTCTCGACGCGGAATACGAGCAATTGAGCGGCTACCATCGCGCGTTGATCCGCAATCACCGTCACATTGAAACCGGCTTTGTGGAAGCGGCGATTTGAAAAATTGTTTTTGCGTAATATTAAATTTTACCTCTTGCCGTTTAGCAAAAAATTTTTATTTTATAATACAGTGTTGTGAGGCTGGAGCAAACGTTTGGCGTCGTAAAATTTCAACGTTCGAAAAAAAACATGCACTCAATCCATCACCAGTATCGAAAGCGAAATTGAATATGAAGCCTGCCATATCCGGCGTCGATTCTTCTTCGCGTCCGCTCACCACACAACCGGAGGAAAGGTTATGATTCGCGCGATTCTGTTCGATCACGATGGCGTTTTGGTGGACAGTATGCCGTATCACGTGCAAGCCTGGCAGCGCGTCATGGCGCCTTATGGCGTCACCATCGATCCTTTGGAAATTTACCTTGCCGAAGGCGCCACCACCATGGAAGTGGCCGCCGAGTTGTTTCATCGTTACAAAATCCCGGCCTCGCCGGATGACGTTCAAAAATTGGTGTGCGAAAAACGCGACGCCTATCTCGCCAACAACGCCACGCAAGTCAACGACGGCGTCATCGACGTTTTGGAATATTTAAAAGAAAATCGCTATCGCCTCGGCCTCGTCACCGGGTCGATTCGTTCGCAAGTAGAGCCGGTACTCGGCCCGGAAATTTGCGGCTGGTTTGATTGCATCATCACCGCCGACGACGTCGAGCGCGGCAAGCCCGATCCCGAACCGTATCTGCGCGCCATTCAAAAATTGCACGTTGCCCCCAGCGAAGCGCTGGTGATTGAAAACGCACCGCTCGGCGTTCGCGCCGGAAAATCCGCGGGCTGCGGCGTCGTCGCCATCACCTCGACGCTGTCGCCGTATCATCTGCGCGAAGCCGACGCCATTGTACACGATTTCATGGAACTTCGCCGGCGCCTGCCGAGTATGATGAGCAAATATGAAGGCCCGGCCTTGCAGCCGCGACCCAAGCCCGTGCTGCCCGACTTGCAGAGAATTATCGACATCGAAGAAGAACTCTATTAAGGAAGATTATTGTGCGGTTAAAAGCTGGATCGCTTACATGCTATCGTCTCGCGCTGTGTTGGTGTGCCTACCTCTTGTTCTCCAATTGTCACGACAAACTTCCCACGCCAGTTATTTCACAGGCGCCGCAGATCATTTTGATTCAAGCGCCGAGCCAGGCGTATCAATTTCCGGCGACGCGCCTCGGCATTCACGTGCGCGCCGATGATCCGCAGGGCACGAGCACGCTGGCAGGCGTCGATCTCACCGTTCGCAAAATTAATTCGGCCGCAACGCTGACCAAATTTGCCATGCGCGATGACGGCTTGAGCGGCGATATTCTCGCGGCCGACGGCCAATATTTTTTGCCGATCGACACCGCGCTGGTGCGCGGCCAAATCGGCGATTTTGTTTTGGACGCGATCGCCAAAGATCAAGACGGCCAAACGAGCGAAAGCAAACTCGACACGCTCACCATTCTCGCGGGCCGGGAGAATCTCGCCCCGCGCCTATTATCCTTTACGATTCCCAAGACCATCACCGGCGACTCCGCGTATGCGCCGGTGTTTCGCGCCACCGCCAGCGATGTTGACGGCCTCGCCTCGCTGCGTTTCGTGCGCGTCGAATTTTATCCGCCGGCCTTTCCGAAGCCGACATTAATTGATTCATTGTTTGATGACGGCAAAAACAATGACGGCGCCGCGCGCGACGGCGTGTTTGCCCGCGCCATTCCAACGGCGAAATTATGCGGCGAGGGCACATTTTCAATCGTGCTGCGTGCAATCGACGCCGCTAATGCGGAAAGCCCGGCGCTCGTTGATCTGCTCAATGTTCGCCGCCGTGGCGTCAACCTTCCTCCTGCCGTCAGCAATCTCAATGCGCCAACCACCATTTCGCGCAATCGCACGCCCAATACGTACGTGTTATCCGTGCAAGCCAGCGATCCCAATTGTATCACCGACCTCAAGCGCGTTTTTTTCAACGCGTTTTTGCCGAACGGCAATGCCTCGAGCGGCAATCCTTTTGTCATGCGCGACGACGGCAAAGAGGGCGACGCGGTTGCGGCGGATGGACGCTTCGCGCTCACCATTCAGATCACCGCGCAAAATGCCACCGGGATTTATCGCTTCGAATTTCAAGCCGAAGACAAAAAAGGGGCGCTGAGCAACAAAATCACCCAGAACATTACCGTCACCGAATAAATGCGCTATTTAAAAAATTCTTTTTTTGCCGCACTGCTGGCGAGCGGAATCTTTTCCGCGGCGCCGGCGCAGGTTATCTTTAAAAACGGCTGGCAGCTCAATCGGCAGGCTGATCCAGTTGCGGGGCTGCGCTCCAACTCCATTTCCGATATCGTCATTCATCGCGGCAACATTTGGCTGGGAACGGGCAAAGGCCTGACGCGCTCACGAGATGGCGGCAAAACCTGGGAAACATACACCACCGCCAATGGTTTGCCGCGTGGCGGCATTTCCGCGATTGCGGTCACCGATTCCATCATTTGGGTCGCGGCTGCGTTTGATTCGCTCACCAAAGACGCCGGACGCTTACCGACCGGTGACGGTTTGAGTTATTCGCTCGATGACGGCAAAACCTGGACGCACGTGCCGCAATTCGGTCCGACGCCGGTGCAAAACGTCACGTATGATATCGC
>CAZVZZ010000184.1:0-5059 GCA_964631505.1 uncultured Cytophagia bacterium | reverse complement strand
ATAAAATGGAAAAGGCAATCCACTGGCATGGATCGCCTTTTCCTTAGGTCACGCGGGAGGTTCTTATATAATTACATCGTGCCGCAAAATTCACACGATGATATTTTCATTAATTTTCGTTACAGTATATTAGACGGAATGACCATAAAAAAGGTTGCATACTTTTTTTTATTTTTTTAAAATTTCTTGGTCGCGCTTTCGTGCCCGTCACGCGGCCAATTTATGCACCGCGGGTTTTCCATTTGCATTCCTTGCCAAACTTTTTATATTTAGATGACAATCGTTTAACGTGTTCTGCCGGCCAAGGCAGACGTTTGGTTCATGTCGGTTTTTAGCCCATGGAATGATATAAGAATGGATTCACCCGAGCCGCACAATATTTTATTTGTTTACGACGCGCTTAGGCGCGGCCAGGAGCGGCAGAATTTTCTTTCCAGGCACAAGGCCCGCTTTCTTCAAATGGGCACTACGGCGGGCTTTTTGTACACGATCGGCGATATGCCGGGGCTGGTCATAACCGCCTCGTCGCCGCAGCAAACGCCGGAGGAAAATCATGTCGCCGGAGAATTGTTTGAAATTTTTGACCCCGCGACTTTTTTCGCCACCCTGGATGTGATTGCGGGCTACTGGCCCGAGCAACAGGAACGCAGTTTGTTCGTGCGCCGATTAATTTCCGTGCAAACCGCGGCGGGCAGTGTCGAAGCCTGGGCTTATCTTTTAAACCTGCCGATCAACGACCTGCCGCGGTTCATGCCGGCTCCGGCAACCGTGCGCGAAGAGGCGGAATGATTTCATGGCAGGATAATTGGCGGCGGAATGATTTGAATCATTCGGCTGCCAATTATCCTGCCAAATTTTTTAGCTGAATAGCGCTTTACTTTTTCGTAACAGTTCAGGTAACCGTCCGGACGCTGCGTGATTCGAGTAAGCTCGTTGTAAAGAATGCCGTCATTCTCGTACAAAAGCGTCCGGACGGTGAACAGTTACACTTTTTCTTTTACGCTAGCTTTAAACCACCTCAACATGTTCGATTCGTTTTTAAACGGCGACTTGGCCGTCTTTACTTTACAGTCACCCGCCGCCGCGCCGATTCTCAGCATCGCCGCGTTTCTTTCGCTGTTTGCGGCCGCGCTCGCCGAACGCGCTTATCGCCTGCAAAGCCTTCCCGTGCTCGCCGGTTTATCGACCGCGATGCTGCTCGCCACTATTTTCCTCGTGGTGAAAATCGGCTCCGCGACGCTCGGCTTGAACGGGATGCCAAAATTTTTCAACGACGGCTTCTTTTTTTATTGCTTTAGCCTAAGCTTGAGCGGCTTGTGGTTCATCACAACGATTTCGCCGTCTCGCCTCGTCGAGCCGCCGCACTCGCGCCGCCTTTTTCGGCGCTGGCAACTGGGGTTTTGGGGCATCGTGGCACTCATGGCCTTCTTGGGCGCCGGCGCAAGTTACGGTCTTTTAAATCTCTCTTTGCCGGAAGCCGTGCAGCAAATTCTCGCCGGAATCGCCGCCGGAATTTTTGTGATCGCCGCCGGCATCGTGCTGTATCGACTTTGGCACGAACGCGCGGCATTGTGGTTTTGGCTGGCGCTCGCAGCGTTGGGATTTGCCGCCGGGGTGTCCATTTTTTATTTTGCTTCGCTTTGGCCGCTGCTGGCGTATGCCCTGTTTGGTTTCGCCGCGCTTTTCGTGATTACCGCTTTATTCACCGACCATCTGCGTTTTCTGCGCCTGGAATCCGAGCTGCGCCAGGGCTTGTTGGAAAACACCCTCAAGCTGGAAGAGGAAAATCGCCGCCAAGCCGCCATCCTTGAATTTACCCGCGAAGCCGTGCTGCATTTCGATCGCGATGAGCGCGTGCTTTATGTCAATCCGGAATTTTTGCAATTTCTCAAAACCGTCGGACCGGCAACTTTGCCGGGCAACGCCCCGGCCAACAGCAAAAACGGCAACGGCACTCGCGACGCGGCAAAAGTGCTCGGCCAAAAATTTTCCACGCTGCTGCCGCGCGAGCTGTATGAAAAGCTTTCGCCTTCGGCGCAAGAGGCGCGGCGCGGCCGGCCCTCGCTGGTGGAAATTCGCTATCGCAAAGACAGCGAAGAAATTTTCTTGCAAGTTTTTGCGGCGCCGTTGCAGGACAAATATGAAAAGAATTCCGGCGTGCATCTCGGCGTGCTGGACCTGACCAAACGCCATTTGGCGGCGCGCTCGCTGGAAGATATCGTAGCCGAAAAAACCAACGATCTGCGGATTTTTCAACAATGCGTCGAGAGCGCGCTGGACGCCATCGTTATCACCGATACGGACAACAAAATTCTCTACACCAATGAGGCGTTCGAGCGCCTCACCGGTTTTGCGCGCAGCGAAACGCTCGGACGCACGCCGCAAATTTATCGCGACGAGCCGGAGGCCGGACGTTGGGGCGAAATCAACCGCCGGTTGGCGCAACACAAATCCTGGCGCGGCGAAATCACCAGCCGCCGCAAAGACGGCGGCGCTTTTGTCAGCGATCTCTCCGTCATTCCCGTTACCGACGCCGGTGAAAAAATCATCCGTTATCTTTGGATCGAGCGCGACGTCACCACGCGCAAAGACCTCGAAGAAAAATTACGCCTGCAAGCCGAGGAGCTGGAAGCGCGCTCGGCGGAGGTCGCGCGCATCAAGCAGAACCAGGCTTCTTTGCAAGGCCGCACCGGCGAATTGCAGCGGCGCATCGATCAACTGGCCAAGCTCATGGAAATCGGCGAAGACATTCGGCTGAACGTCGGGCTGGATTTGATCATGCACAAAGTCAGCGAAGCCGCGGCCGCGCTCGGCTGGCAGGGCGTTTTGATTTTTCAACGGCGCACCAACGAAATTTTTCATCTCGTCGCGCAAAGCGGTTTTGCCAATCGCGCCCAGGCGCTGTTGCGGCCGTTGCAACAAATTCCTTATGCCGAAATGGCGCCGTATTTATTGGAACGCTTCCGCCTCAGCGAATCCTTTTTTATCGACTCGCGGCAATTGGCCGGCGGAAAACCGGCGTTCATTCCGGCGGCGCTGGAAACGGCGAGCGGCGGTGATTGGCTCGCCAACGACGCGCTGCTGGTGCCGATTCGCTCGCGCGATCAGCTCATCGGCCTCATCACGGTGTTCAATCCCTCCGACGGTTATCGCCCCAATTTGCAGCAGGTGCGCGATCTGGAGATTCTCGCCGACGATGCGGCGATTGCGATTGAGAACAGCCGCTTGCTGGCGTTGCACCAAAGCAATGAACGCCAGGCGCGCGTGCTCGCCGATATCGGCAAAGCGTTTCGCGTGGCCGGAACGGTCGAGCAAGTGGTGACGGAAATTTCCGGCATTGGCGCGCAAGCTTTTTCCTGGCCGTGCCTCGTGCTCGTGCAACCTTACGGCGAGCGCCGCTGGCTCGGCGCGCTCGGCGTCATCACCTCCCGCAGCGAGCGCCCGCGTTGCCGCTTGCTGGAAGCCAATGAACTGCCGGAAAATTTGTTGGCGCGCTTCACCACCGCGGCCACCGCCGATATCGTGCAAATCGAATTGAACCAGGCCGATCTGCCGGTCACGATTTTGAGCGAAATCACCAAGCCCAAATCCGCGCTGGCCCTGCATGAAAGCCAAAAACCGGCGGAAAAAATCCAATTGGTTTCTCTGCGCTCGCGCGGCCGCAGCATCGGCGTCATGGCGTATCTGTTGCCGGCCAACGCCGCCGGCACGGCGTTTCAACATCCGAACGACGTCGACTTTGTCACCGACATTGCCGATCGCGCCGCGTTAATCATCGAGAATGCGCGCTTGTTTCATGAGACCGACGAAAAAGCGATGGCGTTGGAGCAGGCCAATCAATTAATCTCGGAATTTCTCGCCAGTGTTTCACACGAGCTGCGCACGCCGATGCATTCGATTTTGCAGTTTTCCGAAATTTTATTGAGCGAAGCCCCGGGCAAATTAAACCCGGAGCAAAAACGCCAATTGGGCGTGGTGCAGCGCAGCGGCAAAAACCTGCTCGGCCTGCTCAACGACATTTTGGATTTGAGCAAAGTCGAAGCCGGCAAAATGGAAGCGGTGATTGAGGAGTTTGCGCCGGCGCAGATTCTGCGCGAGGCCACCGACTCGATTCGCCCGCTCTGCGAACAAAAGAAACTGACGCTGCGCTTGAAGCTCGGCGAAAACTTGCCCGAATCGTTTCGCAGCGACCGCAGCATTCTCTCGCGCGTGCTGACCAACCTTTTGGGCAACGCCGTCAAGTTCACCGAAAAAGGCGAAATCGAAGTGTGGGCGCGGATGCGCACCAATGCGCTGGTCATTTCCGTGCGTGACACCGGCATCGGCATTCCGCCCGCGAAGCAAAAAGAAATCTTCGAGCCGTTCCATCAATTGGAAAATTCCGAAACGCGGCGGCACGGCGGCACCGGCCTCGGCCTCGCCATTTCCAAAAAAATGCTCACCCTCATCAACGGCGAAATCGAGGTGGAAAGCGAACCGGGCAAAGGCGCAAAATTCACCATTCAAATGCCGCCGTCAACCGCACCGGCGCGCGCAGTGCCGCGCGCCAGCCGCCCCGAAAAAATGCGCTCCACCGCTGAAGCGAAGGGCAAGGCCGAAGACGGCAAAGCCGCGGCCAAAAAACGCACGCGCTTGCCGTTGAATTTTCCGCTTGCCACGCGCCCGAAAGCGCCGCGCATTTTGGTTATTGAAGACGACGCCAACACCCGCTACGCGATGCAATTTATTTTGGAGAATGCCGGCTATCAGGTCGAGTTTGCCGAAGCCGGCGAAAAAGCGCTGCTCGCCGCGCAGCACCAGCGTCCCGATCTCATTCTCATGGACATCATGATGCCGAACATGGACGGCTATCAAGTGGCGCGCATGCTCAAAGCGCAAAAGCAGCTCGCGCATATTCCAGTGGTGGCGCTCACCGCCCGCGCCATGAAAGGCGACCGCGAAAAAGCGCTCGCGGCCGGCTGTAACGATTATCTCACCAAACCGTTTGAGAGCAAAGATATTCTCGGCATGCTGAAAAAATGGCTGGGAAATGGAAAATAATGCACCGGGCTGGACCGAA
>CAZVZZ010000183.1:0-5095 GCA_964631505.1 uncultured Cytophagia bacterium | reverse complement strand
TGTTTTTCCGCATCGCCGTCATTCCGATTCACGTCCCGCCGCTGCGCGAGCGCCGCGAAGACATTTTGCTTTTGGTGAATTATTTTCTGAATCAACTGGCGCAGGCGTATGGCCGCCGCGCGAAACGCTTGGGGTCCGATGCCGGCGGCATTTTGGAAAGCTATCATTGGCCGGGCAATGTGCGCGAGCTGCGCAATATCGTCGAGCGTTTGATGATCATGGGCGAAGCCGAAGCGATTACCGCGGAACAAGTGCGGCAGGCGCTGCCGCTGATGAATTTTCCAAGTGCCGCGACCAATTCGCCGGCAACCGCGGCGGCAGAAAATGAATACAATTTATCCGGCGATGATGGCTTGGCGCTGCGCGATCGCGTGGAAAATTTTGAACGGCATCTCTTGTCGCGCGTTTTTCAGGAAGTGCGCGGCAACGTCAGCGAAATGGCGCGCCGCCTGCGCACTGATCGCGCCAATCTGCACCGCAAATTACAAAGGTATAATATCAAATAGCAAAATTCCTTGTTGCTTTTTTCCTTCAATTCTGATAATTTATTGCATAGTTCAAGTTGTTCCCATCATTCCGGAGAACAGGCGTTAGAAAAATTGTTACGATAAAACTTTGCGGAAAGGGCGGCGCATGAATTGAGGCCTCCGAAATTTGTGAAAATAAAACAGGGTTACAGATTTCGGCGGTCGCCAACGCCGCTTGAACGCATGGAGAATGTTATGGTGAAACGCCTGCCCCTTTTTTCTGCCGTCGCCTCGTTATTCTGCCTCGCCATTTATTTTATTTTGACCGCCGCGGCGCGCGGCGTTGATCGCATTGAGCGTTATCGTCCCGGCGATTGGGTGACGTTCGGCGTCACGCGCTACGTCAACGCGGTGTCGGTCGGGCCGCAATACACGTATTTCGGCAGTTCGGAGGGATTGTTGCGCTATGATTTTTTTCGCAACACCTGGCAGGCGCCTTATACCACCAGCGATGGCCTGGCCGATAATCAAATCTTTGCGGTGGCGTATGATGTGGGCACCGGATTGCTGTGGTGTTCCACGCGCGCGGGCGTGAGCAGCATGCATCCGTCGTCGTATCGATGGACGAATTTTTCGAAAGCCAATATCGGCATTTCTGCCGCCGATGAAATCGTTTCGATTGGCATCGGCCGGCAATATGTATGGTTTGAAACGAGCAGCGGCCGGCTGTTCAACACGAACAAATTCGGCAACGTGATCGTTGCGGCCAACGAGGCCACGAACGATAACGTGGCGTGGTCCGGCGCGCGCATCCCGCGGCCGCATTTGTTTCCGCGCTTTTTTGTGCCCGCCGGATACGTTTTTGATCCCAACGGCGTGTTTCAGGATTTTCGCCTGCGCCGCGCCGAGGTGACGGATTTTGTGCGCGACAACTTCGAAAGTTTTTGGATGGGCACTTGGGGCTTGGGCGCGTGGCGTGCCAACGTGCATCTCGAGCGCGCCGAGCAATTGAGTTTTGGTTTGGCACAGCGCCGCGTGGATGCGCTGGCGTTTGACGAGGACGGCCTGTGGATCGGCGGCCACAACGAAGCGCGCGCTGATAACGACAATGAAATACGCGGCATCACGCATTGGCGCAATCCCTCGACGGGCGCGATCGGGGCGAATGAGTGGGAATACTTCGAAGCGCGCTATAACATGGATATCAGCAGCGATGAGATCAACCGTTTCGAAATTGCCGGCGATAAAGTTTATTGCGCGACGGAAGAAGGCGTCACGATTTACGATCAAAAGAAAGACCGCTGGCGCCGGCTGGCTTCGAAGAGCCGTATACTCTCCGGGCGCGTGAATGACGTGGCGGTTTACGACGGCTTCATTTGGGCGGCGACAGATTTCGGGTTGTATCGCGTGATCACGCGCAGCTCCAAAGGCAAAGACACCGTCGGCGTCGCGGAAGTTTTGCCAAAGCAATTGCTCAATGTGGCCATTTATGATTTGGAGCGCATCGAGAATTTGCTGTGGATGGGAACACGGTTTGGCGGTTTTGTTTATGATATGGCCAAAGACACCGGCGGTTTTGTTTCAAACGTTAACGGCCCGCACGGCGAGCCTACCGCGACGGTTTCGGCCAGTGATTCGCTGATTTGGTTTGGATCAACGTACGGCCTCGAAGCTTATGACATGATCAACAAAGTTTGGCTAACGCCGCCGGCGCGCCAACAATTTGTCAACACCACGATCAATTATGTTTTGGCGCGGCCCGAAGCCGTTTGGGTCGGCACCGACGCGGGCGTTTATAAATACAATCGCGCCCGCAAAGATTGGCGGCAATTCACCACCGAAGACGGCCTGATCGACAACCGGGTGAATGCCATTGCCGTGCAGGACGATTGGATTTGGTTCGGCACCCCGAACGGCTTGACCGCTTTTCGTTGGAACGACCCGGTTCGCATTGATTGACGGTTCGACTCCGCTCACCATAAATTCTTAGTCATGCTGAGCGAAGTCGAACCATTCTTTTTATCCGTTTCTCTTTTTATCTTTTTTATTTGCTGTGATGGATTTATTCGAGCAAGCGGCGCGCGAAACAGTGGCACAAACCCAACCGTTGGCGGATCGCCTGCGTCCGCAGCGGCTGGAAGATTTCGTTGGGCAGGAGCATTTGCTCTCGCCCGGCAAAGCGCTGTATGAAACGATCCAGAAAAAAGATTTGCCGTCGCTGGTTTTGTGGGGGCCGCCCGGCTGCGGTAAAACCACGCTGGCCAATTTGCTCGCCAAAGCCGTGCAAGCGGATTTTTATCTGCTGAGCGCCGTTGCGAGCGGCGTCGCGGAAGTGCGAAAAATTTTGGAGAAGGCCGCGGCCAATCGCCGGTTGGGCAAACGCACGGTTTTGTTTATCGACGAAATTCACCGTTTCAACAAAGCGCAACAGGATGCGCTGCTGCACAGCGTTGAAGACGGCACGATTACTTTGATTGGCGCGACCACGGAGAATCCTTCTTTTGAGGTGATTGCGCCGCTGCTGTCGCGCTGTCAGGTTTATTCGCTCCAGCCGTTGCGCGAAGAAGTTTTGCAGCAAGTGTTGGCGCGGGCGCTCAAAACGGATGCGCAATTGCTCAAGGCCACTGTGCAGTTGAATGATGATGCTGCCCGCGCGCTTGTACAGCTTGCTGCCGGTGATGCGCGCGCGTTGTTGACGGCGTTGGAGTTGGCCGTCAAGCTCGCGCCGTTGGATCAAAACGGCAAGCGCCGCCTCACGGTTGAGCATGTTCGCGAAGTCGTTCAGAAAAAAGCGATTCTCTATGATCGCGCCGGCGACAATCATTATGACACGATTTCGGCGTTCATCAAAAGCGTGCGCGGCAGCGATCCCGACGCGGCGTTGCATTATCTCAGCCGCATGTTGGAGTCCGGCGAAGATCCGAAGTTTATTGCACGGCGCTTGATCATTCTCGCCAGCGAAGATATTGGCAACGCCGATCCAATGGGACTGGTGGTGGCCACTTCGGCATTCACTGCAGTCACGTACATCGGCATGCCGGAAGGCGGCTTGGTGTTGGCGCAGGCGACCACCTATCTCGCCGCGGCGCCAAAGAGCAACGCGTCGTACAAAGCTTTATCCGCGGCAATGAAAGATGTAAAGGAAAAGCCGCTCGGCCCGATCCCATTGCACATTCGCAACGCACCGACGCCTTTGATGGCGCAGCAGGGTTACGGCGTCGAGTACAAATATCCGCACGATTATCCGGAGAATTTTGTCGAGCAAAATTATTTGCCGGACAATTTGCGCGAGGCGTTATATTATCAGCCCACAACGAACGGCGCGGAAGCGGGAATGGCGGAGAGGTTGCGAAAATGGTGGAAAAAATATCAACTGCAGAATATAAAATGATGGGAAAATTTATGCCCAAATTAAATGTGTTTTCCCGTGGCGGATTTGTATGACGGAAACATTTAAAAATTTAGGGCACAGCAGAATTACAGCGTGAAATGCAAACGGCCGAGTTAAAAATTTTTACATTAGGAAAGGAATAGTTATGTCACGCGAAGTGATTATTGCCGGCGCTTGCCGCACGCCAATTGGCGCGTTTCAAGGTTCACTGGCTTCGTTCACGGCGCCGGAGTTGGGCGCGATTGCCGTCAAAGAAGCTGTGCAGCGTGCGGGTATCGAAGCGAAAAAAATCGATGAAGTGATTTTGGGTTGCGTGCTTCCCGCCGGCGCGGGACAAGCTCCGGCGCGGCAGGCCGCGATCAAAGCTGGCTTGCCGGTGGAGGTCACGTGCATGACGATCAACAAAGTTTGCGGCTCCGGCCTGAAAGCGGTGATGCTGGCGGCGCAGGCGATCATGACCGGCGACGCTGACGTGATTGTTGCGGGCGGGATGGAGAGCATGTCGAACACCCCATATTTGTTGAGCAAAGCGCGTGACGGCTACCGCCTCGGCCACGGCGAGTTGATCGACAGCATGATCAAAGACGGGTTGTGGGATGTGTACAACAATTTTCACATGGGCAACGCCGCGGAAATTTGCGCGCGCGAGTGCAACATCCCGCGTCAAGTGCAGGACGAGTTTGCCGTGACGAGTTACAAACGCGCGTTGGCAGCGCAGGAAAAAGGTCTCTTCAATAAAGAAATCGTTCCAGTGCCCATCCCGCAGAAAAAAGGCGAACCAACTTACATCAAAATCGACGATGAACCACAAAAAGTAAATTTTGAAAAAATGCTGACGCTGCGTCCGGCGTTCGATAAAGAAGGCACGGTGACCGCCGCGAATGCTTCCAAAATCAACGACGGCGCCGCGGCCGTCGTTGTGATGGCAAAAGAAGTGGCGGACAAACTCGGCGTCAAAGCGCAGGCCAAAATCATCAGTCAGGCCTCTGCCGCAAAAAAGCCGGAATGGTTCACCACCGCGCCGCTCGATGCGATTGAAAAAATTTTAAAAAAATCCGGCTTCGCGCTGAATCAAATCGATCTGTTTGAAATCAACGAAGCGTTCGCCGTTGTGGCATTGGCGGCGCAGCAGAAGCTCGGCATTCCCATGGATAAATTAAATGTGCACGGCGGCGCCGTCGCGCTCGGCCATCCGATTGGCGCCAGCGGTTGCCGCATTCTCGTCACCCTCATTCAC
>CAZVZZ010000182.1:4016-5114 GCA_964631505.1 uncultured Cytophagia bacterium | reverse complement strand
TGATCGGGAAATTTCTCCACGGCATGAGTCCGCAAGCCGATAGTTATATTGCCATCGGTTGCACGCTCATCGCCGCCTTGCTGTTCAATCCGGCCAAGCAAAAAATTCAAAAAATCGTGGATGCCACTTTCTTTCGCGTGCGATACAATTATCGTTTGGCGCTCCAGGCCTTCAGCCCGTTGATGGTCGCCGTGAAGAGCCGGGCCGAAACGCTGGAATTGTTGATGGCACACCTCGAGGCCGCTGTGCCCGTTGCCAAGATTGCCGTGCTGTTGCCGCGCCATGGCGGGATTACCGTTGCCGCCAGCCGGGGAGTGAAAGAAGAAGAGAAGATGTGGCTCAATTTCGCCGAACACGATGAAGTGATCCAGTTGGCCAAAAGCCAGGCCATGCCGTTAGCCAAAGCCGGACGGGCCGATTCCAGCGTGGCGACTTATTTGCAATTGTTGCACAACTTTGATCGAACCGGCATGGAAATTCTTTTGCCGATGGAAATGAGCACCGGCGAATGGGGATTTTTGCTGCTTGGGCAAAAACGCTCCGGCTTGCGATACTCGGTGGAAGATTTGGAATTGTTGACGATGCTGGCGGCGGAAGCTTTCAGCGCGCTCGAGCGGATTCATTTTCAAGAAACGACCATTCAAGAGCACGCCGAGCGGGAAAAGCTGGAAACCTTAAACCAGCTCAAATCGGAATTTATCGCGCTGGTCTCGCATGAGCTGCGCACACCTTTAACCGCGATCCGGTGGGCGGTGCAAAACCTGTTGGACGGCATTCCGGAAAAGCCGGCGCCGAAGATCGAAAGTTATCTCCACGGCATTTTGGAAAGCAGCACGCACTTGACGCGGATGATCGAGAATTTGCTCGACGTCAGCAAAATCGAATCCGGCAAGCTTGAAATTCTTCCGGAATCTTTGCGCCTCGCGGAGATCTTGGCAACGGTGACGCAAACCTTTCTGCCGCAGGCGGCCAAGAAAAATTTGCAAATTCAAAGCCAGGCCGCGGAAGGGCTGACGGTCAAAGCGGATCGGGACGCCCTGGAAGAAATCTTGTCTAACTTGTTGGAGAACGCCATCAAATATTCGCCGGCGGGAAAAA
>CAZVZZ010000182.1:2407-3916 GCA_964631505.1 uncultured Cytophagia bacterium | reverse complement strand
CCGAGCAATTGTTGGAATCCGATCTCTTCGGCCACGAGAAAGGCGCGTTTACCGGCGCGCAGCAAATGAAAAAAGGCCGGGTGGAATTGGCCGACGGCGGCACGTTGTTTCTCGATGAAATCGGTGAGCTTTCGCCGTCGATTCAAGCCAAATTTCTCCATTTGCTCGAATACGGCAAATTTGAGCGTGTCGGCGGCTTGAAAACTTTGACGGTCGATACGCGCGTCATCACGGCGACGAACAAAATCCTGGCGAAGGAAGTCAAAGCCGGCCATTTTCGCGGCGACTTGTTTTATCGTTTGAATGTCGTGAGCTTGACGCTGCCGCCTCTGCGCGAGCGCGCCGAAGACATTCCACTGCTGGCCAATCATTTTCTGGAGCGGTTCAATCAACAGATGCGCAAGCGCACGGCTTTTACGCCGGCGACTTTAGCCGTACTGCAAAAATATGCTTGGCCCGGGAATGTCCGCGAGCTGCAGAATGTGGTGGAGCGCGCCGTGGTGCTCGCAATCGGCGCGGAAATCACGCCTGACCTGCTGCCGCCCCAACAGCATGGGACGGAAAAATCGCCGGAAGACATGGTGTTGGGCCAATCGTTGGACGCCGCCGTGCTCCAATTTAAAAAACGATTCATCGCCCAAACGCTGGCCTCAACCGGCGGTAATCAATCCAAAGCCGCGGAGGTTTTGCAGATTCAGCGGACTTATCTCAGCAAATTGGTTAAAGAGTTGGGGTTGAAGTAGCAGGTTATACTTTTTCATACATGCCGTCTACAATTTTATAACTTTCAGTTCGAGTTTCCTGCCGTGTTTCCTCACCTACCTTGCGGGAGCTCGTGCCTTTATTGTTTCAAAAACAATCGAATGGATGGTGCGATTTCCTTAATTAGTACAATTCAATAGCGCGGCATTAAAGTTGAAGAAAGTTTGCGTGTAAGCGAACGCTTTCTGGCCAAGAGCAGCGCAATGGTTGAATTCATCCTGATGATACAAGAAGTATTGATGCACAGAGCTGAATAAGCTCTGAAATTAACTTTCTACTCGTCTGCACACAAAAGATTTTTTAGCAAACTGCATAGAAAATCGTCAAGTTACGTCTGTTGTGATGCAGATTTATCTGGAGTTCACCATGTATCAAAAAATGTTTACCACCCAATGCCGCCTCTTGCTCAAGTCCGTTGTTCTCTTTATCGGTGTTATGGCTTTGTGGATCAATGCACAAGAAATCACGACCAAGAACGGGGTAATAGAGCAGAAGTCCAGCAACGCCGGGACCACGCACGCCGCCGAAATGCAATCCGTCGCAACGAGACAAATTGATACGTCCGCGGAATTAGAGCCGTCAATTCTGCAGAAAAGCGCCTTGGCTTTTTCTCCCATTCTGATTTCACCTCCGCAAGGCGCCGTGCTGGACAATGGACGTACTGATTTTTTGGACGTTATTGTTTGGGATTTTGATTGGTCCGATGTGTCAGAAGCAACGCAATACAATTTGTACGTTATCCACCCG
>CAZVZZ010000182.1:0-2307 GCA_964631505.1 uncultured Cytophagia bacterium | reverse complement strand
CGTGTTGCGCGTTCCTGCCGAGTTTCCAACGATCCAACGGGCGCTCGACGCCGCCGTAACCGGGGACACGGTGCTTGTCGCCCCCGGGGTTTATCGAGAACGATTGACGATCACCAGGAAAATAGTTTTACTCAGTGAAGCTGGTGCCAATCGAACGGTCGTCAATTCCACCGGCTTGGGGGACAACAAACAGAGCTGGGTTATCAATGTTTTCGCACTTTGCACTATCTCCGGCTTTACGCTGACCAGCAACGATCTTTACACTTTTGGAGTTGATTGCAAAACCTTTTCCCCGACCATCGAGAATAACATCATCGAAAATGTGACGTACAGTGGGGTATTCTGCCAGCAGTCATCTCCAATTATTCGCCGCAACTTGATTAAGGGATGTCTGCAATGCGGGATCATTATGAACACGAGCGCGACGCCGCACATCATTCATAACACCATTGTGGCGAATAGAACCGGTATCGCGGCTTCTACCTATTCCCAGCCTTACGTGGTCAACAACATTGTGGCGCAAAATATTTATCAGGGACTGTCTGCAGAAGCAGGCGCCGGGATGACGAATTGGTGCAACGATATTTGGGGCTCGAATAGCAATTACTCGGGAAATGTACGAAAAGGTGAAGGCGAAATTTCTGTAGATCCACTTTTTGTTGGCGGCTATCCGTTTGATTATCATTTACGGGCCAATTCGCCTTGTATAAATGCCGGAGACCCTGCGGCGCCGAAAGATCCGGATAAAACCTGTGCGGATTTAGGGGCTTATCCTTATGATATGCGAACAGAGGTTACTGGCCGCGAGACGACGAGTTTGCCGACTGAGCTGTTCTTGGAGCAGAATTATCCGAATCCCTTTAACCCCAGCACCACCATCGAATTCACGCTGCCACAAACGAGTTTTGTCAAGTTGCAGATTTATGATTTGTTGGGCCATGAAGTTGCCACGTTGATTTCCGAAAAGCTGTCTGCAGGAAATCACCAACGCATTTGGATGCCAAGGGGATTGGCGAGCGGCGTGTATGTGTATCGCTTGGAAGCGGATGGCTCTTCGACAGGCTCAGGCCGGGTGTTGGTGCAGACGAAGAAACTCGTTTTGCTGCGGTAGTTTCAATAAATTTTAACTGCTTATGCTCGTTTTTATATGGATAAAAGTCAAAACCCAAATTTTAACCCACAAAGGAGATTCACCATGAAACCCAAATTTTTCCTCATCGCTTTTGCGGTGGCGCTGCTGTTCCTCATCGGTTGCAACAAGGAGCAGCCCTTTTCGCCGGGAATGGAGACCGAGCAAACCCTGCAAGAATTAGAAAATCAGGAACTCGGGCTTGCTTCCGGAAAAGGCTCGGAAGGCATCACCGTGATGACGCGCAACATCTACGTTGGAACCGACGTCGACGTGGTGCTGGCGGCAAAAGACCCCAGCGAAGTGCCGGTGTTGGTGGCGCAAGCCTTTCAAACTTTGCTGGCGACCAATTTCTATGAACGGGCCGAAGCACTGGCGGATGAAATCAAACGAAACCGTCCGCATCTCATCGGCTTACAGGAAGTGACGTTGATTCGCACGCAGTCGCCGGGCGATGCGGTTATCGGCGGCGCCACGCCTGCCGAGACCGTGTTGTTCGATTATCTCGCGATCCTGATGGACGCGCTCAAAAAACGCGGTCTGTGCTATGAGATTGCCGGAAAGATCGCCAACGCCGATGTCGAAATGCCGATGGTGGTGAACACCAATCCGTTGGCCTTTGACGACGTGCGCCTGAACGACTACGACGTGGTGCTGGCGCGGAAAGACGTCAAAATTTCCAATGTGACCGCAGCCAATTATCAAACTCGCCTCGTGATTCCGTCGCTGGGCAATTTGCAAATTCCACGCGGTTTTGTGGCGGTGAATGCCAGGATGAATCACCAGACGATCCGTTTTGTCAACACGCATCTCGAGCCGGCTTCGATTCCGGATTTGCTGCCGATCCAACTGGGGCAAGCCGAGGAACTGACCGCATTTCTGCAAAATGAAACGCTGCCGATTATTGTGGTTGGCGACCTCAACACGCCGGCGCCCACCGGCGCGACATATCAATTTCTGCAAGGCAAGGGTTTCCTTGATTTGTGGACGCTCAAAAATAATCGCGACGGCGGCGAAGGCTTCACCAACCCGCACGATGCGGATTTGCGCAACACCACGGTGCATCTCAATCAGCGCATCGATTTGATTTTGGCCAAGCCCAACCTGGCGCGTTTGCTGAAAGGCGTTGTGGCGAGAGTGGTGGGCGATGAGCTGCGTGACCGCACGCCCTCCGGATT
>CAZVZZ010000181.1:0-5141 GCA_964631505.1 uncultured Cytophagia bacterium | reverse complement strand
GCCCGCAATGGTCGCGCGACGGCAAGAGCATTTGGTTCATGTCCACGCGCTCCGGCTCTGCGCAAGTCTGGCGCATTCCGGTGGACGGCGGTGAACCGGAACAAAAAACGAGTTTGCCGATCGATGTCGGCGGCTTTCTGCTCTCGCCCGACGGCAGCCGTCTGGCGGTAACGCTGGAAGTTTTTCCGTCGTGCGAAAATGTCGCGTGCAGCAAAAGCAAGCTCGACGAAATGGAAAGCCGCAAAGCCAGCGGCAAAGTTTATGACAAACTTTTTTTCCGCCATTGGGACACGTGGAAAGACGGCCGCCGCTCGCACGTTTTCGTGATGCCGAGCACGGGCGGCGAGCCGATTGATTTGATGAAAGGCATGGAGGCGGATTGTCCGTCGAAACCTTTTGGCGGCGTCGAAGAGATTGCGTTCACGCCCGACGGTAAAAGCCTCGTTTTCACCGCGCGCAACGCCGGCCGCGAAGAAGCGTGGTCGACGAATTTTGATCTCTATCTCGTGCCGGTCGATGGTTCCGCCGCGCCGAAACTTCTAACCACCAACAAAGCGTGGGACACCATGCCGGTGTTTTCTCCGGACGGCAAAACGCTGGCGTATCTCGCGATGCAACGGCCCGGCTACGAAGCCGACCGTTTTCGCATCGTGCTGCGCTCGTGGCTGGATGGAACGGAACGCGTGTTGACGGAGACGTGGGATTACTCGGCCGGCGGCATTCTGTGGGCTGCGGATGGCAAAACGATTTACACGCACGCGGATAATATCGGCCAGCATTCAATTTTCGCCATCGACGTGGCCAGCGGCAAAGCCCGCACGGTGGTGAGAGACGGCACGGTGAGCGCCGTGGCGCTCGCGGGTCCGCGCTTGCTGTATGGCTTGCATCATTTGAAATCGCCCGTCGAGTTGTACACGGTTCTGCCGACCGGCGCGGATGTTCGTCGCCTCACCCGCATCAACGATGAAAAACTCGCGCAAGCGCGCCTGGGCGAGCCGGAACAATTCGCATTCAAAGGCTGGAACGATGAAACGGTTTATTGCTACATCGTCAAGCCGGTTGACTTTGATCCCAGCAAAAAATATCCGGTCGCGTTTCTCATTCACGGCGGACCGCAAGGCTCGTTCGGCAATGATTTTCATTATCGCTGGAATCCGCAAGCGTATGCCGGCGCCGGTTACGCCGCGGTGATGGTGGATTTCCACGGCTCCACGGGCTACGGCCAGGCGTTTTGCGATGCCATTCGCGGCGATTGGGGCGGCAAACCGCTCGAAGATTTGCAGAAAGGTTTGGCCGCTACGCTCGCGAAATATCCGTGGATGGACGGCGAGCGCGTGGCTGCACTCGGTGCGTCGTATGGCGGTTACATGATCAATTGGATCGCCGGCCAGATGCCGGAACGCTTCAAGTGTTTGGTCACGCATGACGGCAATCTCGATGAGCGCATGGCGTATTTTGACACCGAAGAATTGTGGTTTCCGGAATGGGATCATATCGGCACGCCGTGGGACAATCCCGAAAATTATGCCAAACACAATCCCATCGATCACGTGAAAAAATGGAAAACGCCGATGCTGGTGATTCACGGCGCTTTGGATTATCGCGTTGTCGATACGCAGGGCATGTCCACTTTCACCGCGCTGCAGCGCCGCGGCATTCCGAGCAAATTTTTGTATTTTCCCGATGAAAATCATTGGGTGCTCAAACCGCACAACAGCATCCAGTGGCACGAGACGGTGCTGGGCTGGCTGAATCAGTGGACCAAAGGCAACGGAACGAATTAAATACAAATAAAATTTTCCAACCGATAAAAACTGTCAACGGATAATTTAGAAAAATCCGTTGGCAGTTTTTATCCATTGGGCAACGTTTTTAATTTTACCTGTAGTCACATTCATGGCCGCCGACATCAAACACCTCAACGTGCTCGATTATCTCGTCGTTGTTCTCTACATGCTCATGCTCAGCGGGGTGGGAATTTACCTGTCGCGCTTCAACAAAACCGTTGATGATTTTTTCAAAGGCGGCGGCAAAATTCCGTGGTGGATCGCGGGACTCTCGACGTTCGTTTCCGGATTCACCGCGTTCATGTTTGTGGCGGCCGCGGGACATACGTACAAAAATGGCCTCTCTGCCGTGGCGCTTTTTACTTCCGCCTTTTGGGGATATGCGCTCGGTTATTTCGTGTATGCCGTCAGATGGCGGCGCGCGCGGCTCTCCTCACCGATGGAATTTTTGACGAAACGCTATTCGCAAACCACGACGTATTATTACACGATTCTCTCTATCATTCCCGCCATTTTGGGAATGGGACTGGGCATTTACACGTTGTGCATTTTTCTCACCACGGCATTGGGCATCGCCGGTTGGCAACTCAATCTTGGTATGGCCACATTGAGCGGTTTGGAAGTCACGATGATTGTTACCGGCGTGGTGCTGCTGATCTACAACAGCGCCGGCGGTTTATGGGGTGTGGTCATTACGGACGTGATGCAATTTTTAGTGATCGTCATCATGACGTTGCTCATTTTTCCGCTCGCGTTTATTGCGTTGGGAAACGGCAGCGGTTTCCTCGCCGGATTGCAAAAACTTTGGACCGACGCGCCGAGCGGATATTTGAGCTGGCAGGATGTATTTGGCCGCCCGGGTTTTTATCTCGCTTACCTCACCAACATTTTCATCGGCTACAATGCCGCGTGGTTTATCGGCCAGCGTTATGACAGCGTGCCCACCGAACGCGACGCGCGCAAAATGGCGATTCTCTGCGGCGTGTTGAGTTTCCTGCTGCCGTTGCTGTGGATCACGCCGACGATGGCGGCGCGCTTGTTGTTTCCCTCCATTCAAACGCTGTGGCCGCAGTTCGCCGAGCCGGCTGAAGCTTCCTTTGTGACTCTCGCATTGACCTTGCTGCCCAACGGCATCATCGGTGTCGTCATGTCCGCGTTGCTGGCAGCGACGACCAGCGCGGTTGACACCGGTTTGAATTATCTCGCTTCGATCATCGTGCGCGATGTCTATGTCAAATTCCGCCCCACGGCCCCTTCGGAGAAACAACAATTGCGCATGGGCCGGATCACGGTTCTCACGCTCGGCGGCTTGGCCATTATCTCCGCGCTGATCGTGCAAAAAGCCAAAGGCGTTTTTGATTTCGCCTTGATGTATTACTCGTGGTTCACGCCGTCGATGCTCACGCCGGTGATGTTGGGTTTGGTTTATACCAAAACGCCGTCATGGTCGGCCATCGCCTCGGCCACCATCGGCTTGCTGCTGGTTCTGGCGGCCAACACGATTTTTGATTTCTCGGCCCATCAATACGAAGCCAATGTGTTCATCGGCGTCGGCGCGAGCGCTTTCGTCTTTTTCATTTCATCATTTTTTAAGGAAAAGGATGCTGCCGCGCGCGAGCGCATTGGCGCTTTTTCCCAAAATCTGGATACTCCGGCGGTGGTGGCCGAATACAAATGGGATTTTAACACCATGAACTCGTACAAGGTCGTCGGGGTGCTGACCGCAGGCGTTGGCGCGGTTTTAATTTTGATGATGCTGGTGCCGGCCACCATTGAAGTTCGCGTGCTCAATCTAATTGCCGGCGCCGGAACGCTGGCAGTGGGGCTAATCATGATTTGGTATTTTAAAAAGAAAACGCAAGAACTGTTGCTGCAAAAATAAAGTCGGAAACGTAAAACGTTATTCGTAACGAAATGAGAGCCTTGACGTTTTATCAATTACGCAGGACGTAAAATCACCCAGCCTGCTTGGAGAATAACTTTCCTATGTCACGTTTAATCCGCCTCAGCCTGGCGCAACTTCCCACGATTATTCCCGGCCGTTCTTTTAGCGACAAGCAGAAGAAAAACCGCCGGCACATTCAAGCGCAGCTCAAAATCGCCGGCACGCGCCAATCCGATCTGGTGCTCTTCGGTGAATACGCCAATCTGTATCATCGTACCTGGTCAAGTGATAAACGCGAATATGTTCCTGATCCGATTCCTGGTGACTTTACTCGAGCCGTCGCGCGTGATGCGAAAAAATATCAAATGAACGTCGCGATGCCGATGTTTGGGATCTATCAGGGTGTGCTTTCGAGTTGGGTGGTGTTGTTCAATCGCGCCGGAAAAATCATCGGCTGCTATCAGAAAACCCATCCCACGCAGCCGGAACAAAACAACGGCATTCAAGCCGGCAATGATTTGACAGTGTACGAATTGGATTTCGGCAAAGTCGGTATCATGACCTGCATGGACATCGAGTATCCCGAAGTCGCGCAAATTCTCATGCTGCGCGGCGCGGAGATTTTGCTCTTCCCGCACGTGCAAGGCAGTTGGGGTGAAGTCGATTGGGAAATTCGCTATCGCGCCCGCGCCGTCGATACGGGCCTGTACGTTGCCTCGGCGTGTTACGGTTATCCCGACGGCCAATGGATGCCCGGCATGATGATCGGCCGCAGCAGCATCGTGGGCCGCGATGGTTTGATCATCGCCGATATCGGCCGCAGCATCGGCGTTTTAACACACGACCTCGATCTTGATCACAAGCGCGTGACGCAGTTTTTCTTCAACGACAAATATGATCGCACGCTGGCGGTCACGGCCTCGCGACGGCCGGAGATTTATGGGGATTTGGTGAAATATGTTTATAAAGAAAAAGTATTACAAAAGCTCGCGCCTTAATCCAATGCGCTCAAACTCAGAATAAAATTCCTACGGACACAGTCTAAAAATTTTTTGACCGACAAACAGTTTTTTAACCACTAAGACACGAAGGCACGAAAAAGTAAAAGACATTTCTCAAAGCTTTTCTTCGTGACTTTGTGCCTTCGTGGTAAATTTGGTTCCAGCCCTGACTCGCCTGGGTTGGGATCAACAATACGCATGTTAAAATGATCTTTTATTCCGGCATTGACGTGTGACCTTGCAAAAAACGAGATGCAACTCGATGCTCGCCGCTGCGCTGAGACCTTCATTCTATGCTCAGAAAAATTTCGCCATTCCATTTTAATGTTGCTGATCCAGGCATTCCCGAGCCGACGCGCCGCAGCATGCAATACGCGATGTGGGAAAGCGCGTTCACGGGCATCACCGGCTCTTTAACCGGCGGCGTGGTGCTCACCGGCTTTGCGCTGGCGCTCGGCGCCAATTCGT
>CAZVZZ010000180.1:0-5166 GCA_964631505.1 uncultured Cytophagia bacterium | reverse complement strand
ACTCCCGCGGCGGAGATGGCAGTATAGAGGCGATTATGATTCGCCGGATCAATGACGATGGTGTGCGCGCCCATGCCGCCGGCGCCGGGCGCCCATTGCGCGCCGGTGCCGTGGCCGCGCAATCCCGCCAACTCGTGCCACGTTTTACCGCCATCCGTGGTGCGAAACATCGCCGCGTCTTCCACACCGGCGTACACCGTGTCGGGATCGCTCAACGAAGGCTCGAGATGCCAAACGCGCTTGAACTCCCACGGGTGTTGGGTGCCGTCGTACCACTGATGAGTGGTGAGCGGCGCCGCGGCGGTGTCATAAACGAACTTATTGCTTTCGCCCATCGGCATGCCCTCGGGCGTCGTGGTCGGCTCGCCGGGCTTGGTGCCGGGCTGCTCCCAGGTTTTGCCGCCGTCGTTGGAACGTTGGATAATCTGCCCAAACCAGCCGCTCGTTTGCGACACATAAATGCGGTTGGGATCAACCGGCGAGCCTTTCAAATGATAAATTTCCCATCCGGCAAAGTGCGGGCCGCTGACCTCCCACTTTTCCCGCTTGCCGTCGGCGCTTAAAATAAACGCGCCTTTCTTGGTGCCCACTAAAACACGTACTCTGCTCATGGCTTTCTCCTTTCTTGCGTCTGCTTTTGGTTTTTGACTTCACGGCCATTTTTTTGTTGCAGCATAGCCGTGATATGATATAGTCGTGTGGCGGATGGTCAGATCGACAGCCGGAACCGAAATTTTCCCGGACCGTGATGATTTTAAATGGCGTCGTGTTGATGCCGGTGCAAGTGGGTTCTCAACGAATTGGCAAAAAACGCCGCATTTCATGCTTTTACTGCCAACGCCGGCTGAATATCGAAATGCAATTGACGATGCGCTTCGCGCAAGGCCGACTCCACCTGCGCCGGCGTGTCCGCTCGCGCGAACATGAATCCCAAATAACTTGCGCCCTCGGGCAAAGCCACAACGAGATTGTCGAGCGGAATGGTGATTTTTAAATCCTGAATGAACGGCACGGCGGCCGCCTCTGCAACGCCGGTGACTGCATGCAATTTGCCGGAGCGGGGGATCGGCAGCATCATCACGCCGGCAGCGCCGCTGAGGTTGGTGAGGGCATCGACATTCTCGCCAACGGCGTGGCGCAGCACCAATTCTTCGAGCGAAAGTCCCGCGCCGAATTTCAACGTGCGCGAGCACAAACCGCCGATGGTGCGGGCCGCGACTTCCAAAATAAAAATCCCCTGCTCGTTCACGCGCGCTTCGGCGTGAATGGGGCCGTGTTGCAAACCGAGAATCTTGCAGGCGCCGGCAACCGTGTGGGCAATTTGTTGTTGGGTTTCCTGCGGCAATCGCGACGGCGTCACGTAAATCGTTTCCTCGAAAAACGGCCCGACAAGCGGATCGGGTTTATCGAAAATCGCCAGCACCCGCAATTTGCCGTTGGTCAGCAAGCCTTCGATTGCGACTTCGAAGCCGGGAATATAGCTTTCAATCAAAATGCGTTTCGCCGCGGCGCTGCGCATCTGAAAAAACTCGCGGCCGCGCAGCAGCGTTGCAATGCGGTGAAACGCGGCGATAAATTCCTCCGCATGATTCGCGCGAATCACACCGCGGCTGCCGGAGAGCAGCAGCGGTTTTAAAACGACAGGAAATTCAACTTTCGACAAGCAGGATTCAGGCGACGAGTCGATTTTCGCCGCGAAAAATTTGGGCGAGGGCAAGCCGCCCGCGGCGAGCGCGCGCCGCAGCGACAGCTTGTTGCGCGTTTTTTCGACGGACTCATGGCGATTGCCGGGCAGCTTCAATTTTTCGTTCAACCGCGCCGCGAGAATCGTGGTGTCATCATCCGCGGCGACAATGGCAGCAATGCTTTGCGCGCGCAACGCCGCATAAGCTTTTTCCACCGCCTCCGGCAACGAGGCAAACGGCAACGACAAGCCGTAATGCTCCGGCCATTGCGCGGCCAGCACGCGACAGCGATTGGAAGCGAGAATGACGTCGATTTCCAAACGCGCCGCAGCCTGCAAAAAATCGTCGAGACGATAGGTCGTCGTCGGCACCAGCAGCACGATTTGTTTTCGGCGCATAAAACGACTTCACTTTTTCTGCTGCGCCTGCGGCATGTAATCCGGCGGCAGCGCCGAGCCTTCGCCGAAGAAGAACTCTTCCATCGCCTGATCCAGAAATTTGCTCGCATTCGGATCGGCGAGATTCAGCCGGTATTCGTTGATGAGCATGATCTGCCGCTGAATCCAAATTTTGAACGCTTCTTTGGACACATTTTCGTAAATGCGTTGGCCCAGTTCTCCCGGCTGCGGCGGCTCCGCGAGACCTTCCATTTCGCGATTGAATTTAACGCAATGCACCATGCGTGGCATAGACTATCCTCAATAGTTAGTAGGCGTCATGACGATGACGGTCGTGTCATAAATAAGAATAATGTAGATAATTGCGTGGAGATAGACAAGCTAAAATTTTGCTTGGCCGTAAAAATATAAATGCTTAATATGTCAATGGTTCACGAAAGGTGAAAACTATGACCTGGCTGGAATGGTTCGAGTGGTTGAGTTACGTGGTGACCATTGTCGGTTTGCCCCTCGGTATCGGCATTTTTCTTTACGAACAACGTAAAGAGCGCCAGAACGAGGAAGGCGAGCTGTATCAGCGTTTGTCCGACGAGTATACAAATTTTCTCAAGCTGGTTTTGGAGAACGCCGATTTACAACTGCTGCGCCAGCAGGAGCAGCCGCAAAGTTTGACCGATGAGCAAAAGGAGCGGAAGCTGATCATTTTCGGCATTCTGGTGTCGCTCTTCGAGCGCGCGTACATTTTAGTCTACGAAGAGAAGATGAACAAACAAACGCGGCGCCAATGGTTGTCGTGGGAAGATTACATGCGCGAATGGTGCCGTCGCGAAGATTTCCGCGCTGTGCTGGAAAAATTGCTGGAAGGGGAGGACGAGGATTTTCAAAAACACATTCGCCAGATTGTGGCGCAGGAAAAGCCGGAGAGGAAAACCGGATAGCCACTGTGAAAAAAGAACTTTTAAGGCCGTTGCCCCACGGATGAAAAACGGCCCACGGATAAACGATTGGTAAATTATCTTGCAAAAAATCCGTGGGCAGCTTTTTGTCCGTGGTCTTATTCTTTTTGTTGAAATAAGGAAAATTCAAATGAACGAACCGATTCGCCGAAAAATCAAAGAACTCGAAGTGATGGTGGCCGAAGTGATTTACGAAACGCCGGACACCCGCACGCTGGTATTTTTCACCGGCAACGACCCGCTGGAATACAAGCCGGGGCATTTTTTGACCATTGCGCCGCAGCAGTTTCCGGCGCTGGAAAGATGGACGTCTTATTTGGAGCACTTGAAAGGCAAAAAGGAGCCGCCGCGCGCGTATTCGATGTCGAGCTGCCCGCAAGAAAAATATTTGGCCATCACCGTTAAAGAAGAACGCTACATTCCCGGGGTGACGCCCTATCCGCCGCTGCTCTCGCCGATTCTGGCGCTGCGCACGGCGCAAGGAACACGCATGGTGATCACCGGTTTCACCGGACCGTATACCATGCCGGATGATCTCGAATCGAAAACCGATCACGTGTTGCACGTCTGCGCCGGCAGCGGCGTGGTGCCGAGTTACAGCATCATCAAAGACAGCCTGCTGAGCGGGCGCAATCTGCGGCATACGCTGGTTTACAGCAACAAGAGCTGGGAAGATACGATTTTTGCGAAACAGTTGCTCGATTTGCAAAAGAAGTATCCGGCGCAACTGCGTACGGTGTTTTGCTTGACCCGGGAAAGCAATCCGGCGGTATTCAACGAAAATATTCTGAATGGCCGCGTGACCAAAGAGATTTTAACGCGCGTCGTCGAAGACGCCTCGCATCAATATGTCTTTGCCTGCGGCCCGAGCATTTCAGTGTTCGAGAAAAAAGCGGCGAAAGAAAAAGGCGTCGAACCGCCGCCGCGATTTTTGGAAGCGGTGCTGCAATATTTGGCGGAGTTGGGATTTCCACCGGAGCGTATCAAGCGGGAAAGTTACGGATGAACTCGGAATAATGCCGCTGTTATCACCGCGCCGTGATTGCAGAGCAGTTTTATGGATGCGAAACTGCGGTTTGCATGCGGACGGCCTCGACGCGCGGATCCATCACTTTTCGCCACAACGGCGGAAGCAACGCCAGCAGAACCATCGCGGGATAACCGGCGGGAAGCTGCGGGCTTTCTTCGAATGTGCGCAAAGTTTGATAGCGCCGCGCCGGATGTACGTGGTGATCGGAGTGGCGCTGCAATTTAAACAGAAAATAATTCGTCACGCGGTGCGCCGTGTTCCACGCGTGCATGAGCGTGACTTTTTCATAGCGGCCGGGCGCCAGCTCGCGGCGCTCCAAGCCGTAATGCTCGAGATAATTCACCAGCTCCAACAACGAAAAACCCACGACGCTTTGCGCGAAAAAGAAAAGCGGGGCTTTCCAACCGAAAACCAAGCCCAAGATGCCGGCAAATAGAATCGGCAGCGCGATGAACCACAGCATTTGATTGCGCCAATGCCACGTGGCGAACCCCGCCCGTTGCATGCTTTTGGCCTCAATTTCCCACGCACTGCGCAAGCTGCCGATCACCGTGCGCGGATAAAAGCGGTAAAACGATTCGCCGAAACGCGCCGTGGCCGGATCATTCGGCGTGCAGACGTGGACGTGGTGGCCGAGATTGTGCTCGAGGTAAAAGTGCATGTAACTCACGGACATGAGCAAAATTTTTCCGAGGCTGCGTTCAACAAGATTTTTCCGGTGCGCCAGCTCGTGCGCCACGGTGATGCCGATGCCGCCGGACATGATGCCGGTGGATAAAATCATGCCGAGCCATTCCAAAGTTGAAAATGGCGTCTGATTCACCAGATAAGCGCCCCAAATGATGATGCCAATTTGCACCGGAACATAAATGAGCGTCACCAAACGAAAGCTCAATCGGTTTGATAGCGCCTCCGTTTCTTCCGGCGTGGGGTTGTGCGGATCGATGCCGATGATGAAATCGAGCAGCGGAATGACGATGAATATGAAGAATGGCGTGAGAAACGTGTACATGCCGCCGAGCAGGAAACCGATACCGACAAACAACGGCAAAAGATAGGCGAGGCAAAAAGGTAGCGCGCTCATGGCAGTGTCCTTT
>CAZVZZ010000179.1:0-5190 GCA_964631505.1 uncultured Cytophagia bacterium | reverse complement strand
TAATAACTTGCTACTTCCCCGCAAAATTCGGTTTCCGCTTCTCATTATACGCCGTCAAACCTTCCTTTGCGTCCTCACTCTGGAAGAGCTGCTGCTGCAACTCGCGCTCGATGGCGAGCGATTCGCTGAAGGGCACTTCAATGCCGGATTGCACGGAACGCTTGATCAAGCCCACGGCTTTGCTGGCTTTGTTCGGCGGCAGGAATTGGCGCGCATATTCCAGCACTTTCTCCCAGAAATTCTCTGCCGGAAAAACATAATTGACAATGCCCATCTGCTCGGCTTCTTCAAATTCGAACGTGCGGCCGGTGGTCATCAAATCGATCGCGCGGGATTTGCCGACGAGGCGCGCCAGGCGCTGCGTGCCGCCAGTGCCGGGCAACACGCCGAGCGTGACTTCCGGCAAGCCGATTTTGCCCGCGCCTTTTTTGGCAATGCGAATATCCGCCGCCATGGCGATCTCCAAACCGCCGCCGACACAATGGCCGTTCAACGCCGCAATAACGAGCTTCGGCGTTTGCTCCAACCGCGTGAGCGTTTCATTGGCATGCAAACAGAAAAAGTATTTGAAGCGCGGCGTCACTTCCTGCAACATGCGAATGTTCGCGCCGGCGCAGAAAAATTTCTCGCCGCCGCCTTTGAGCACGATCACGTGCGCGCTGTCGTCCATTCGCGCCTCGAGGATCGCCGCGTCGAGCTGTTTCATCATTTCATAGGTGTACGTGTTGGCGGGCGGATCGGTCAGTTCGATAATTGCCAGCCCGGATTGCGTTGAATAATTCACCAGTTTGTCAGCCATCTTTTTGCTCCTCGTTAAAGGTTGAAATGTATTTTCGTGTTAAGTTGCTGCGCGCCGAAAGGTGCCATTAAAAAATAGCAAAAAAAGCGCTAATGTCAAACGTTTTGGCGTCCAATAAAAAGCCAGCCTCACTCGGAAGCTGGCTCGCATTTTTCGGCATGATTGGGGTTGGCCGTTTCAGCCGCCAGGCAACTCTCCAGCGCCTTCCACGCCAGTGTCGCACATTTGACGCGTACGGGAAATTCCTTGACACCGGCCAGCGCCTGTAAATCGCCGAGATCAACTTGGACTTTACCTTCACCCGCAAACACGTTCAAAAAACTCGCGATGGCGTCACGCGCTTCTGAAACGGTCTTGCCTTGCACCCATTCCGTCATCATCGAAGCGGAAGCTTGGCTGACGGCGCAGCCGCGTCCATGAAATTTTATTTGGGGAATGCGTTGTTGGGCATCAATCACGATTTGCAGGCTGATTTGATCGCCACAGGAAGGGTTTTCCTGTCGCGCGGCTGTTGCAGAAATATCTAATTTCCCAAAATTGCGCGGATTTTTGAAATGATCGAGGATAATTCTCTGATAAAGGACATCGAGAGCCATGTGCGGAAAATTTAAAACGTCATTCGTAAAAACGTCATGCGTCACACGGTGAATTCACGTTTTACGCCTGCGCCGTGCTTACATAAACCCCAGCTCCAGTTTTGCCACTTCGCTCATCATACTGGGATTCCATTGCGGCTCCCAAATAACTTCAACGCGGGCGTCCTTAATTCCCGGAATGGTTTTGATTTTATTTTCCACTTCCGGGGGCAAGCTTCCGGCGACCGGACAAGCCGGCGAGGTGAGCGTCATGTGAATGAGCGCATTGTTGGCGGGATCGATAGCGATATCATAAATCAATCCCAATTCATAAATATTGACCGGAATCTCCGGATCATAACACGTTTGCAACACTTTGATGATCTCATTCTTGAGATCGGAAGAGACGTCAGTATTTTCCATAAAATCTTTCTGCTATCAATATCTCACACGGTAACTTAACCCCCGAGTCACGAAGGCACAAAATCAATCGGTCTTTCTTCGTGTCTTTGTGCCTTTGCGGTAAATGACTTTTTGCAAGGTCTAACTTCGATGTTTATTCCGTTGAAACCGGCCTGCTTTCGTTTTTGAGCGCCGCGACCATCGTATGCCAGGCCAAACCGGCGCATTTGACGCGCAGCGGAAATTCCCGCACCCCGGCGAAAATGGCGAGCTTGCCAAGCTCGTCCATGTCGAAGGCTTCCGCCTCACCGGTAATGAGTTTCTGAAATTTCCGAAAAAGCTGCTCGGCTTCGGCGACGGGCTTTCCTTTTAAAACCGTCGTCATCACCGAAGCCGAAGATTTGGAAATGGCGCAACCGTTGCCCTGAAAGCTGATGTCTTTGATCACGTCATCTTCGACATGCAAGAATAAATCGATGCGGTCGCCGCAGAGCGGATTGTAACCTTCCGCCGTGCGATTCGCCGCTGCGATTTTGCCGAAGTTTTTCGGATTCTTATTGTGATCCAAAATCACTTGCTGATACAATTCGCGCAGTTCGTCCATCAGCTCATCAAGTTAATGACGTGGTGCAGGCCTTTGACCAAAAGATCGATCTCGGCTTTGGTATTGTAAAACGCCAAGGAAGCGCGAGAAGTGGCCGGAACTTTAAAGCGCTCCATCACCGGTTGCGTGCAATGATGTCCGGTCCGCACCGCAATGCCGTCGCGGTCCAAAATCGTTCCGACGTCGTGCGGATGAATGCCGTCGATCACAAAAGAGAGAACCGCCGTTTTCTCTTTTGCGGTGCCGATGATTTTGAGCGGCTTGATCGTCGCTAAAGCCGCGGTCGCGTAATGCAACAGCTCGTGTTCATGCGCGGCGAGGTTTTCATAACCGATGCCGGCCACGTAATCCAGCGCCTTGCCGAGACCGATAACGCCGGCGATATCCGGCGTGCCCGCTTCGAAGCGATGAGGCAAGTCGTTGTACAACGTTTTTTCAAACGTGACGGATTTAATCATGTCCCCGCCGCCTTGATAGGGCGCCATTTTTTCCAAAAGCGCTTCCTTCCCATAAAGCACGCCGATGCCGGTCGGCCCAAAAACTTTGTGGCCGGAAAAAACGAAAAAATCGCAGCCCATTGCTTTTACGTCGATTTTGCCGTGCGGCAAAGCCTGCGCGCCGTCAATCAACACCGGCACGTTTTGATCGTGCGCCAGGTCGATCAGCCGCTTGACGGGATTGATCGTGCCCAACGAATTCGAGGTGTGAACAACGGCCACCAATTTCGTTTTTTTGCTGAGCAACTTTTCAAACGCTTCAACGATCAACTCGCCGTCGTCATTGATCGGAATGACACGCAACTTTGCGCCGGTTTCTTCGCACACCATTTGCCACGGCACGATGTTGGAATGGTGCTCCATCGCCGAGATGATGATCTCATCGCCGGCTTTGAAATTTTTTCGGCCATAAGAAGAGGCAACGAGATTGATGCCTTCCGTCGTGCCGCGGACAAAAACGATTTCTTTGGTGGAATTGGCGCCAATAAGCTCTTTTATTTTTTGGCGCGTATCTTCGTAAGCCTGCGTCGCAATCTCGCTCAAATAATAAACGCCGCGATGGATATTGGCATTCTGCGCTTCATAATAATGCTTGAGCGCCTCGATCACGATTTTAGGCTTTTGCGAAGTCGCGGCGCTGTCCAGATAGACCAGCGGCTTGCCGCGCACTTTTTGGTGCAGGATGGGGAAATCTTGGCGGATTTTTTCGACGTCGAAAGTTTTCATTGGGGCAAATTTAAAACAAAAGCTTCGAACACGGATGACGCGGATCACACGGATTATCGCGGATTTTGTATCGGTGAAAATCCGCGTCATCCGTGTTATCCGCGTTCAAAGATTTTAAATTTCTTTCGAGTTTCAGTCCCTGCACATTTATTTATTCTCTTTGAATGCCGCATAAACCATCTTATCCAGCCGCTCACGCACCGGTTCGGTTTTGATGTGATCCAAAATCTCGCTGGCGTAAGCATGTTGTAGCATCGAATTGGCTTCTTCGGCGCCGATGCCGCGCGAACGCAGATAAAAGGCGGCATCCTCATCGAGCTGGCCGATGGCGGCGCCGTGGCTGCACTTCACGTCGTCCGCAAAAATTTCCAATTGCGGCTTGGCGTCAATCGTCGCTTCGCGGCTCAGCAGCAAGCACTGATTGGATTGATACGCATTGGTTTTTTGCGCGTCCGGCCGGACCATGACTTTGCCGTTGAACACGCCGTGCGCCTTATCGTCTAAAATGCCTTTGTAATGCTCGTTGCTGTTGCAATGCGGCTTGGCGTGATCGATCAACGTGTGGTTATCGACGTGCTGCTGGCCGGAACACATGTAGAAGCCGTACAAATTACCTTCGCAGTTTTCCGCTTGCAAGCGCAGATGAAAATTGTTGCGCACCAGCGCGCCGCCGAGATCGACGCTGATGGACGTGTAAACGCTGCCTTTTTCCTGATGCACTTCGCGCGCCGCCACGTGAAAACCCTGCCGGCCCTCGTTTTGAATGCGCACATGTTCGACATTCGCGTTTTCTTCCACCACCATTTCGGTGACGATGTTATTGAAATACGCCTGACCGGCCAGATGCTGATAACTCTCGATGATTTTAACCTGGCTACCGGCGCCGATCAACAAGAGATTGCGCGGATGGGCCAGAAAAGAGGTTTTGCTGGAATCCGAGAGGTTGAGCAAATGTATCGGCTCTTCCAGCACGGTGTTACGCGGAACGCGAATAAACGCGCCGTCCTCGACGAAGGCGGTGTTCAAAGCGACAAACGCTTCGTTCTTAAATTCCGCGTAACGGCCAAGATATTTGCCGATCATCTCATCGCCGCGGTGTAAAACCTGCGCTAAACTATCCAGCACTAAGCCTTGTACACGCGACTCCACACGTGACAGTTCTTTCGCAAAACGCCCGTTGACAAACACCAGCAGATTTTGCGGCAAGCCGTCAAAGACAAATTCCGCTAACGCCAGTTTGTTCAAAGAACCCGGCTCGGGCGCCAATTTGAATTTATGCCGCAACAGCGGCGCAACGTTGGTGTATTTCCATTCCTCGTTGCGCGGCGTGGGAAAACCCAATTCGGAAAAGCGGGAAATCGCCGCGCGCCGCGTCTCGTGAAACGGCATCGCGCCGCGGCCATTGAGCTTGCTTTCAAAAAAATCGAAATTGGAGAGGTACCAATTTTTTATGTCAGGGTTTTCGTGAACTGCTTTTTTCATTTGCATACTTTCTGTTCTGACGAGATAAATATTAAAAACGGGACCACGATTCAACATTTCACCGTCTTGCGCTTCTTACCAATAGCACCGCGTTTCTGCACTTTC
>CAZVZZ010000178.1:0-5207 GCA_964631505.1 uncultured Cytophagia bacterium | reverse complement strand
TTCTGCCGCGCAAAAGCAAATTCTCGCGCAAAGCCGCGGGCAAGAAAACCGAAGAGCAGGTCGTCGCGGCCAATATCGACACGGTGTTTTTGGTTTCGGGATTGGACGGCGATTACAACCTGCGGCGCATGGAGCGTTATCTCGTCGTGGCATGGGAAAGCGGCGCCGCGCCGGTGATCGTGCTGAATAAAGTCGATCTGTGCACCGATATCGCTGCCGTCATGCAGGAAGTGGATTCCATCGCGCTCGGCGTGCCGGTTATGGTGATGAGCGCGCTCAACAATCAAGGCTTGGCGGAGTTGCTTTCTTATATTAAAAAGGGAACGACCGGCGCGCTGCTCGGTTCTTCCGGCGTCGGTAAATCCACCATCATCAACCATCTGCTCGGCAGCGAATTGCAAAAAACGCGCGAAGTCCGCGCCGACGACGATCGCGGCCGTCACACCACCTCGCGGCGCGAGTTGATTCATTTGCCCAACGGCGGCTTGCTGATGGATACGCCGGGCATGCGCGAGCTGCAGCTTTGGGGCGGCGAGGAAGGCCTCAAAGACGCGTTTGACGACATCGCCGCGCTCGCGCAACAGTGCCGTTTCCGCGATTGCCAGCACGGCGTGGAGCCGGATTGCGCCGTGCAAGCGGCCATTCAAACCGGCACGCTCACGCCCAACCGTTTCGAGAGCTATTTAAAGCTGCAAAAGGAAGTTGCCTATTTACACCGGAAAGAAAATAAAGTCGCCGAGCTGCAGGAAAAAGAAAGATGGAAAAAGATCCATGCGGCGCATAAGAAAATTTATAAGAACCGCTGATGGAAAGTTCGGCAACCCTCCCGCGTTTCATCGTGCGTTCATTGCCGCCGCCGCAAAAAAGATCGAAATCTTCTCCGCAGCCGCAGCAGAAAACACCTATATTTTGACGTTGGACGATGACCTCAAAACGACGATCCCCGCCGCCATGTGAACGGAAGACTTTGTGAAGAGGTTGGTTTATGTATGAAGAGTAAATAAGTTGCGACAGACGGCTGCGCCGGCGATTGGTTTATCCTCCCGCGTGGCCGTTGTTGTTGCAAAATTGCAATATTCCGGCGCGTGTGGTTGCGCCATTGCCGGCGGTGAAAAATTTTTTGAGAAGTGCAACGGGCAAGAATCAATGTGGTGCGTCGCCGTCACGTCATGCTCCGGCGCCGCGCCTCAGCCAAACGACTATTCCTCTTCCATGCGCCTAACCCTGTATCGGTCAACTACCCGACCCCGCCGTGACCTTCAAAAACTCAAAAACCAAGGAAGAGCGGGGCTTAACCGTCAAATGTTTGCCAATATAAACAAAAGCAAAATCCTTGTCAAGCGATGTTAAATTTATGTCACAATTTTTTGCTTGATTTTTACTTTTTTTTTCGTTTATTTGGATGGTCATGCGATTCCTGCCACGGCGCGCGTTTTTGGCCTGACTTCAGTGATATGCTCCAGCCGCCCATGGAGAACTGTTGCATGAAAATTGAACGCAGAGTTGGGATATGAACAGTGCAGCTTTTCTAAAACGCGCGATCTTTGCCTTGTTCCGCGCCTCGCAAAATTTGACCACCGTTGTCCTATTCCGGAGGGTTCAGCTATGAGGCTTTTGCTCGATGCGATTCTCGGCACGCTGGCCGGCGTCAGTATAACCTTGCCGTGGTTAACGTCAGCAAGTTGGCAATCCGGTCTCGTTTATGGATTCATCGCTATTGTGCTCTTAGGCCTGATCTTTCTATTGCATCTCAAACCCAACGACAACACCGAAAAAATGATAAATGTCGCCGAAGCGCGAAATTCCCATACCTTGCATAAAATTAACGGCGCCTCCCGCTAAGCCTGGCGGCGGTAAAAAATATCGAATGGATTGAATGAAAAGGACATGCGACCGTGTCCTTTTTTTGTTTATGACCAAACCAATTCTCAAAGGCCTCGACCGCGAGGAGCTGGCGGCTTTTATGGCAGGCTTGGGCGAGCCGCCGTTTCGCGCCCGCCAGCTTTTTCGCTGGATGTACGGCAAGGCGGCGCAAAGTTTCGACGAGATCACCGATTTTGCTAAGCCGCTCCGCGCGCGCTTGCAGGAGGTGGCGACGCTCGAAACCTTGGCGCTGGAGACGCGGCAGGTTTCGCAGCGCCGCGACGCGGAGAAATTTTTGTTTCGTCTCGCGGATGGCGCGCATATTGAAAGCGTGTTGATGCATGAGGGCGGCGGCGGACGGCCGGCGCGCCACACGCTGTGCATCTCCTCGCAAGTCGGCTGTCCGGTGGATTGCAAATTCTGCGCGACCGGCCTCATGGGGTTGGTGCGCAATCTGCGGCCGGGCGAGATTCTTGATCAAGTTTTGCAAGCCAAAATTTTGAGCGGCAGCCCGATCACCAACGTTGTGGTGATGGGCATGGGCGAGCCGATGCTGAATTATGACGCGCTGCTGAAAGCCGGTTATTTGCTCGGCGACGCCGAAGGCCCCAATCTCGCACCGCGGCGCATCGTGATTTCGACGAGCGGCCTCGTGCCGAAGATCGAGCGCTTCACCAAAGAAGCCCACAAATTCCGGCTGGCGATTTCGCTGAATGCGACCACGGACGAAGTGCGCAATGAAATCATGCCGATCAACCGCAAATATCCGATTGCCGCATTGATGCAGGCCGCGCGTGATTACACCCGCCAAGCCAAACTGCGCGTGACGTTTGAATACATCTTGCTCGACGGCATCAACGATTCACTCGCCGACGCCGAACGTTTGAAAAAATTGACGCGCAATATTCCGTGCAAAATAAACCTTATTCCGTACAATCCGATTGCGGAACCGCATCAGGCGGCTTCGGGTCTTGAAACTTTGTTGGCCTATCGCCGTCCGAGTTTCGAGCATATCGAAGCGTTTCTCGCTGCAATGCGCGAAGGTACAAACACGGCGACGCTGCGCTGGAGCAAGGGCGACGATATCGATGCCGCCTGCGGGCAGTTGTGGACGAAGGTGGAGAAAAAACTCAAGCCGAGTGAAGTTCATTCCGTGCCGCGAGATGTTGCTAATTCAGAAGGTCGTTAAACACGAGCCGGTCAATTACTTTTGCCCCGTTTGCCGATTCCGGCCATTGACGGCGGCTTCACATTTCTTCCGTTGTTTCCCGGCTTCTTCCAAAAGCTCTTCCCCGCGGTCGCGGTCTAATTTTGATAAATGCAGACCGTCGATCAACTCCAATTCCAGACAAGCCTCTTGCATTTTATTCGTTGCTTGATAGACCCGCGCCAGCCGCGCGCGGCCGGCCAGTTCCAAATACGGTGAGAGGTGATTTTCATTTTGCAGGGACGCGAGAATCTGCTGATAATGCGCCGCCGCTGATTCATAGCGTCCAACGCGAAACGCGGCTTCGCCGGCGCCCCAGAGAAAAAAGCGGCTGTTGGGATACCATGCCAGCGCGGAGTCGATCAGGGCCAGCGCTTCGGCGGGACGGTTTTCATCCATGAGAATCCAGCTCAAGCCGTTGATCGCTGCGGTGCGGCTGTAACGGCCCTTCGCGAGCGCGGTGCGGATCATGTCGATGCCGAGGGCGCGCTCGTCTTTGATAAACGGCAGCCAACTCAAGCTCTTGCTCATTTTGCTGCGATAGTATTTGTAGGTGCCGATCCCCAAATACGCGTCGTAAAGTTGCGGGTCGATTTTGAGCGCCGCTTCCAAATGTTGAATGCTCTCCCAGCCGTAGCGAAACGCTTCAAAATATTTTTTCTTTTTGCCCACCACGAAAGCTTCGTAGCCGACAGCACTGCCGTAGAAGAAATGCGCCCAGGCCTCGTTGCGGCGCTCGCGCAGTTGCTGTTGCGCCATTTTACGGCAAGCGCCGGTCGCGGCTAAAAAAGCTTTTTCATCGCCGGCATAATTTTCATAATCCATCATACGGGCTTGCAAAACCGCCGCTTGAAAAAAATAGCCGTTCGGCTCTTGCGGGGAGTTTCTGATCACCAGCTCGGCAACTGCCAGCGCCTCTTCATAGCGCTGAATGGTGGTGAGGGTGATCAAGCGGGTCAGGAGCGAGTCCGTTTTGGCCGCGGGCAAAAAATTGCTGTTGATCGTTTCCGCGTGGCCGGCCGGTTGGGCGTAAGTATATAGGCACTGGAATAGTAGTTTTGCACAAAGACAATAAAAGAAATTTTTAGACATAGCAGGTTCACAGTTCAGCGTGTTCTTTGAGAAAATCGGCGATGAAACCCAAGGCCAAGCTGCCCGGCCTTGCCACCGTAATTTGCAGTAATGAGTTGTCCACGTTGCAAATTAGCTGGGAAACGTTAAATTCGCAAGTTTAATTTTCTTCACAAAATCCGGCGTGTGCTGTAAACGGGGTATCTTCATGCGGCCGGCCGCAATATATTCCACGCGACCAGCGACGAAAATATTGACAAAAATTTAAAAATTTCGTATATTGCCATGCTATATGCGTTTAAAAATTAAACAACGGAATTAATCACCCAGCGGGTGTTGACCGACAGCCGCGTCCCGCGGGACGCAGCTTCAGGCCTTGCGCCAGAAAGGAAGGGAGTGTGGCCAAGCTCACTGGTGGTAGCCGTTCGCGCAGCGACCAGACGCTGGAGAAATATCTCCAGGAGATCGGCGAGGTGCCGCTACTATCTGCGGATGATGAGATCGAGCTCGCGAAACGGATTAAACGGGGCGATCAAGACGCTCTCGAAAAACTCACCAAAGCGAATTTGCGCTTTGTGGTGAGTGTTGCCAAGCAATACCAAAATCAGGGGCCGTCACTGGGGGATTTGATTAATGAAGGCAATTTGGGGCTAATCAAAGCCGCCAACCGTTTTGACGAGACGCGCGGCTTTAAGTTTATTTCTTATGCGGTGTGGTGGATTCGCCAGTCGATCTTGCAGGCATTAGCCGAGCAATCGCGCGTGGTGCGCTTGCCGCTTAATCGCGTCGGCGCGATCAATAAAGTGGCCAAAGCGTTTAGCGCTTTGGAACAGGAATACGAGCGCGAGCCGCTGCCGCAAGAAATCGCCGACGAGCTGGATATGACCACCAGCGACGTCGCGGACACCATTAAAATTTCCGGCAAACATCTCTCACTCGACGCCCCTTTCAACCAGGATGAGGAGAGCCGCCTGCTCGACGTCATTGAGAATCAGGAAATGCCGTCGCCGGATAGTTTGTTAATGTCGGAATCTTTGAAGATCGAAGTGGAACGGGCACTATCGAC
>CAZVZZ010000177.1:0-5229 GCA_964631505.1 uncultured Cytophagia bacterium | reverse complement strand
CGACGCCGACGCCGTTGTTCCCTATTGCTCCGATGGTACCTGCAACGTGGGTGCCATGCAGATTGTCGTCCATCGGATCGCTGTCGTTATTGGCGAAATCCCAGCCGCGCACGTCGTCGATGTAACCGTTGTTGTCGTCGTCGATATTATTGCCGGCAATTTCTTTGGAATTCGTCCAAATGTTGGCCGCCAAGTCGGGATGATTGTAATCGACGCCGGTGTCGATGACGGCGATCAGAACGGAGTCGCTGCCGGTTTGGATGTCCCAGGCTTCGGGCGCGTCGAGGTCGGCGTCGTTCGTGCCGCCGGTTTGGCCGGTGTTGTTCATGCCCCACAATTCGTTGTATTGTGGATCATTGGGAACGACGCTGGCGCGATAAATATAATTCGGCTCGATGTATTCGATATTGGCGGCGCGCGGGTCCGACAAAGTCAAGGTGCTAAAAGCCGCCGCTGCCCGCACGAGCGTAACGCCGATTTCGGGAAAGGAATCGACCGCGGTGATGGACATGCTGCTGACCAATTCATTGTTGATGGCCGGTGCGGTGGTGCCGGCTTTCCATTTGACGATAAATTCGCCCGGCACGGCTTCGGGCTTTTTCTCCTGTTTCACTTGCGCGCTAAAAATTAACGTCAGCAAACAAAGCACAACGAGAGTCCAGCGACTTTTCATAATCTTCATCCTCAGATTAAATTAGGGGAATAATTGGATTAGTTGCGAATGCACTCAAACGCCGGGGAAAATTTTTCCGGACGCCGTCTGAGATTCTTTCGAGGTTTCGGTTTTTAGGCTCTGCGCCAAAAACTGAAATAATTTATTACAAATTCAATGTCGGCAAAAAAAGAAAAAAACTTCTCGCCCCGGCCGATTTTATAAGCTTAACCTGCCGTTCTGCCCCCAACTAAGCAGCCGCGCTTAGTTGTTCTCGGGAATTTTCACCGTGCGGTTTGGCTCGGCATATTCGATGCAGGCGTCTGATTGGCAGGCGCGTAGAACCTGTTCGGTGGTAAACCGCGAGGTGGTGCGAAAAACTCGCACGCCGATTTCATGCAGATCGCGAACGTGCTCCAAACCCAGCCGCGAGGCCAGCGCTTGTACGGAATCTTCCGGCACCCCGGGTTTGAACTTAATGAGCACTTCGTTCGAGAGCGGCGTTTTCATCGAGGGTTGCTTCTGCGCGGGTTCGCGATTACAGGCGGCTAGTATGCAGATACCACCCAACAACACGATTAAACCGGCGACGGTGGTCTGACTGATTTTAAAACCTGGACGTTGACACATAATGTTTTAAGATAATGAAGATTTTCACCGGAAGCAAGATTAAAAATCACAACTTGGCAACGGGCGCCTGGGTGACGTTGTTGTAAATTGAAGCGCCCCGGCTGGACACCTCATCGTCGTTCCCGCCCCGTTGCCTCGCAAAAATTATCTTGCTTTTGGGGCATGCGAAATATATATTGCTCTGCATGACGACAAAGGAAATTATAACGGCGGCAGTAGGCTCGCCGGATAAACTTGATGCCGTGCGTGAGATTATCGTGGGGCCGATCACGCGGGAATGGGAGCAGAAGATCGCCAAGCTGGCGCGGCAAATCGAGCAATTGCGCGAGCAAAACGAGGCGCAACGCGCGGCGTATGAAAAAAAATTAGTCCAAATGCAAGGCGAATATTCCGAACAACTCAAACGTTATGCGCGCCGGGCCGGGCAGCATCGCTCGCGGCTGCGCCAAAAACTGAAAGAAATGGCCGCGCAGCTCGAGGGTATCACGCAGCAATCGCAAGCGACCCAGGAGCAGCGCCTGGCCCTGGCAAAATCCATTGCCGCGGTGGCGAAACAACTGCGCCGGACGGTAACGCCGCCCGCAGCGTCACCAGCCGGCAAGCCAAAAGCAAAATCCGATCTGCATGATTGGGCGAGCGCCGAAAACGGTGAGTGGCCCGCGAAGCCGGCGCGCAAAGGGTAGTTTATGAGTCTCGAACAGTTACGGGACCTCCTGTTTGAAGAAGATCGCGCGCGAATGCAACAACTCGAAAGTGAGTTGGAAAAAATTCGCGCCAAGGTCGCCGACAAAGAAGCGTTGATTGCGTCGTTGAATCCCGTTATCGCTGATTTACTGGAACGGAAAATTGCCAACAACGGGGAAGAAATGGCGGAAATCGTGGCGCCGCTGATGGGACCGGCGATTAAAAAGCAAGTGGCCGATTCCAAAGAAGAAGTGGTAGAAGCGCTGTATCCGGTGATTGGCCAAGCGGTGCGCCGCTCGGTCGCCGAGGCGATGCGCAAACTCGCCCAGCAAGTTAACCAACGGCTCGACAAGTCTTTTCAGTTTAAAACGCTCTGGCTCCGGCTCCGCGCCAAACTCACCGGCATTCCCGAACCGATTGCCGTCCTGCCGCAAGTTTTTCCTTTCGCCATCGAACAACTTTTCCTGATTGATCAACGTACGGGCCTGCTCATTTCGCATACGGCTGCCAACCCGAATGGCGCCGTAAACGGCAAAACGGCGCCGGCCACCGAAGACACCGGCAAACCGCAAATGGTCAGCGGCATGTTAACGGCGATTCAGGATTTTACGCGCGACGCTTTTGGCGGCAGCGCGACGGATGATTTGCACGAAGTCAAATATGGCGAACGCATGATTTTTGTGGCATCCAGCCCGCCGGTGTTTTTAGCGGCGGTGACGATGGGCGCCGCGCCGGCACAATTTTCCGAGCGCCTGCGCGGCCTGCTGCGCCGCCTGCATAACAGCTATCATCGCGAGTTCCGGGAGTTCAACGGTGATCCCACAGAATTGGAAAAAACGCATGAGCCGATGCGGAAATTCATTAGCGCCACAGCAACAACACGTGAAGCGCCGCAACCAACACCGCGACCCCGCAGCGGTTCTCGCCATGCAACCGCAGGAAAAATCGCCTTGGGCATGGCGCTGGGGTTGGCTTTGGCCGCGAGCATTTGGTGGTGGCCCCAAAATCCCGCTGACCATACCGCCCAGCCTCCGGCGGCAACGGCGCCCATTATCACGCTGACGCCGGTCAAGCCGCAACTGCGCTTGGAAGCGCAGTTTAGCGGGCGCGTTTGGCTGAAGGCAATCACGGACGCCGTCGACACCACGGAGTTCACTTTTAAACAAGGCGATGTTTATGCCTGGCATGCCGATAGCCTGTTCCATCTTCGCATCGGCAACGCCGGCGCTACCCGGCTTTTTTTGGACGGCCGCTATAAAAAAATCGAAGCGCAAATCAACGAGCCGCTTGACGTTTTGATCAACGCAGACGGCCTCGTCAGCGTCAAGCGCGATTCAACCTGGAAAAGATGATGTTGCGAAAAAAAATTTGCCTTCTCGGCATGTTCGGCGTCGGCAAGAGCAGCCTGGTTCGGCGTTTTATCAAAAATGAGTTTGAAGAAAAATACCTTTCTACTCTCGGCGTCAAAGTTGATTATAAAACGGTCACGGTGGCCACCGGCCAAACGCCGCAAGTGATGGAACTGTTGATTTGGGACATCGCCAGCCAGGATGATCCGCAGAAAGCGGTGTTGAATTATTTTCGCGGGGCGGCGGGCGCTTTGGTGGTGCATGACTTGACGCGGCCCGAATCCGCGGAGCGGCTGGCCCAGTATTGCGCCAGTTTTCGCCAAGCCGCGCCGCTGGCCAGCTTGGTGTTTGCCGGCAACAAAGCCGACTTGCTGGCCGGGGCGGATTTCGACGTGATGGGCTTTCAAAAACAAATCGGCGAATTGGCGGCGCCGCATTTTTTGACCAGCGCCAAAACCGGCGAGAATGTTGAACAAGCTTTTCAAGCGCTCGCCGCCGCGATTTTGGAAAATGATGAATAAATTCCTGCAAAAAATTTTAGACGCCCAGCAAGTGGGCTTTGCCGTGCTGGATGCACAGTTGCGCATCGAAACCAGCAGTGCGATTTTTGCGCGTTGGGCGTTTCCCCCCCCGAACGCCCGAGGCCGGACGGCCGCGCGAACGGCTGGATGAATTTTATCCGGAGCTGTTCGGCTGCGACGAAGCGCTGCTGGCGTTATTCGATCATCCGGAGGCGGCGTTTGAGCTGCCCGGGGTCAACCGCGAACTGGCTTCCGGCGAGCTTTGTTTTCTGGATTTGAAAGTTTGCGCGCTGCCGGAACCAAACGCGGCGCAACGGCAATTGCTGTTCATGGTGACGGATAAAACCGAGCCGCATCGTTTGCAGCAGCAACTCATGCAGCAGCGCCACGAATCATTATTATTGAATGCCGTTTTCGGCGCGCGGCAACAATTTCTTTCCAATAGTATCCTCGGCAGCTCGCCCCCAATTGTGCGGCTCAAAGAATTGGTGCGTAAAATCTCGCAAGTTGCCGGCTCGACCATTTTGCTGCAGGGCGAAAGCGGCACGGGCAAAAGCCACGTGGCCCGCGTGATTCACTATTTATCTTTTGAGCCCGGCGCGCCGTTCGTGGAAGTCAATTGCGCGGCGATCCCGGAAAATTTGCTCGAAGCCGAATTGTTCGGCTATGAAAAAGGCGCGTTTACCAACGCCATCAAATCCAAAAAAGGTTTGATTGAAGACGCCAACGGCGGCACGCTGTTTCTGGATGAGATCGGTGAGATGCCATTGGGCCTGCAAGCCAAACTGCTGAATTTTCTCGAAACGCGGCGTTTCCGCCGGCTGGGCAGCAATCAGGAGCAAAGCGTGCAAATCCGCTGCATTACTGCGACCAACAAGGATTTAAAACAGCAAGTCGAAGAAGGAAAATTTCGCGAAGATTTGTATTATCGCATCAACGTCGTCAACCTCGCGTTGCCGCCGCTGCGCGAGCTGGGCGATGACGTGCTTGCTTTCGCGCAAAATTTCATCGGCATTTACAATTTAGATTTCAAGAAAAAAATCACCGGCTTGACGGCGGAGGCCAGGCGGTTGTTGCTTGCCTATCCCTGGCCGGGGAACGTGCGGGAATTGCGCAATGTGATTGAGCGCGCGATGATTTTTTGTGAATCGCCGGAAGTCGGCGCGCCGGATTTGTCTTTGCCCGGCATGGCCGCCGCCGCGCCGGCCGATCCTTTCCAACTGCCGGCCGAGGGCTTGGTGCTCGAAGATTTGGAAAAATCCATGCTGCTGCAAGCATTGCAACGCGCGCAGGGCAACAAGACCCGCGCCGCCACGTTGCTGGGTTTGAGCCGCGATACCTTTCGTTATCGTTTGGAAAAATTTGGCATCGCGTAATTTCAGCCAGTCCGCTG
>CAZVZZ010000176.1:0-5276 GCA_964631505.1 uncultured Cytophagia bacterium | reverse complement strand
CGAGCAGGAAATCGCCCTTCTCGACCCAATCGCCTTCTTTCACCGCCAGCTTGGTAATTTTGGCGCTGACATCGGCGCTGATTTTGACCTGAATATGCGGTTGTACCTTGCCGGTGGCCGTCACCGTCTCCACCACACGTTGCTTTTTGACCGCGGCGGTTTGCACTTCAATGTCCTGGCGTTTATTTTTTTTCATGAAACCAGCCACGACCGCGGCGACAATCAACACGACAAGACCCGAAGCGATCATTAATTTTTTCTTCGACATGTTCAAGCTCTCCGATTAATGTTTGTGTATAGGAAATATCGCACCTGTCGCCTGCAAGGTGCACCTCTCCGCGTGAGTGACCCAGCCACGTTTTCGACGCATGACGACTTCAATCTACCGGGTTGAAGTCAATATTAAGACGAGAAAAGATGGGAAATGTTTCAGGGAATTTTGGTAAAGTGGGTTTTATGTAGATTTCGAAGAAAGGTCAATTACCCTTGTAGAAGTAGCAGAGGAAGATCACAAATCTATACCAGGAAATAAAAAGCGCCAAAACAAGTTTGGCGCTCGGCAAAATCACTTTTTCCTAAACGGCAGTGCCCGGCTCATTCTTTGGTTCACCGTCCGGCGTCGCTAAACCGCGACAACATTTCTTTGGGATAATAAAACTCGATCTCCAACCGCCGGTTCAGTTTGCGGCCCAGCGGCTTTTCGTGATCGCCAATCAACTGGCGCGTACCGTTGAGGTATTCGAGCCGCAACGGCTGCGTTTCGCCGTAGCCGATCGCGCCGTCGAGACGTTCCATGATGCGTCGATACGTTTCCGGATAGCGCGTTTTAATGTGCTGCACGAAACTCTCGCGAAACGTTTCGGCGCGCTGTTTGGATAGCGCCATGTTGATCGGCTCCGGCCCGATGGCGCAGGCGTGGCCGGCGAAGCGCATGCGCATATTTTTGTCTTCCAGCATGCGATTCACATGCACCATCAAACTCGTCCAATAAAAATCATACAGCGGCTCGGTGCCGCGAAATTTGATCGGCCACGCCACGTGCTGCTCGCGCAATAAAGATTGTGCGGCGAGATAGGTTTGCCGCGGCGGCGTGCGAAATTGCCGCCCCAAATCGTCCGTCAGCGCAATGATGTACTCGGCATTGTGTCCCACCCACGACGCGCCGATTTCGGTATCCGGCTGCCACGACAAATCTTGCTGCAACTGCGCGCCTTTTGCCATGCCCGTCAAATCAACGCGCTTGCGCAGCGCGCCGGATTCAAGCTGCAGCATCAGTACGCCGTTGCTGAGCGGTACGGCGCCGTTGATCGCGGCATTAAAAATCACCGGGGAGGGTACCGGCTCGTTCAAATTAAATGCGACCAATTGAAACAGCATTGACTCGCTCGCATTATCCGCGGTGATGCTGACGTAGCGGCGTTCCTGCATCACCCAGCGGGCATCCGTGGCGTCGCGTGGCCGGTTGCGTCTCGCCAACACTTTACCCGGCAAAATTTTGATTTGCTCGCCATACACGCCGAGCGCGAGCAGCGAATCGCGCACGGCCTCGGCGCGCGCCGTCGCCAGTTTCACGTCGGTCTCGCCGGAGTTCGGATCGGCATGGCCCTGCAAATAAATTTTCAAATCGCGGTGGCCGCGCAAGCGCTGCGCCAGCGTCACCAGCGGCGGCTCCAAAATCGTTTTGTGCAAATAATCCGCTTTGATCGCCGCGCTATTGGAATCGAAACAAACTTCGGCGATGAACGGCGTTTCATACGAGAGCCGTACCTGCTTCAACACCAGCGCCGTGTCCGCCGTGGTGAAACGGCCTTTCGGAATCGTGTAAAACGCCGCGCGGCGCAAATTATTCTTTTTATCCGGCTCGCGCCAACGATTTTCCGTATCAAGCTGCGCGATCAAACGATGCAAACCGGCGTGCGGCGTGCGCCATTCCAGTTTAATCGTGTCCGCCGCGCCCGCATTCAACAGCGGAATAACTCGCGCGTGGTTGACCGCCACGCCATCCAATGAATCAATCAGCGCAAACGAAATATTTTTCGCCGCGCCGTCGCCGCGGTTTTGCACGGCGATTTTCAGCCCGCCCTGCAAATCATCTTCGGTGATCCACGGGTGATAATCGAACGTGAGGTTGGTGATTTCCAAATCCGGCGCGGCAATGCGAAAATGCTGAATCTGCCGATGGTTCTTGCTCGCGAAGCGCACGTGCCGGTCGCGATCGTATGCCATCACCATCCAAAAATAATCGCCGCCTTCCAGATCGGTGAGCAGCTTCGTCGTGCCCTCCAGCTTTTGGCTGAGCACCACGTGGGCGGTTTCCAGCGTGTTGAATAAAGCCGCGTCGTTGCGCTTGGCCAGTTGCGAAAATTCCGCCAGCTTCAAACTGTCGCGATCCACCAGCAGCCAATAATGGGCGTCGTCATACAAATCCGGATCCTGCGTCGCTTCCCAGGTCAGCCGCACGCTGTCGGCTTTGATGAACGCATTTTGCCCGGGACCGATGAATTGAAAACCCTCCGGCGCAATCGCATAATGCGTCACGCTGCCGCGATAGGTGCGATTGAAAAGAAAATTATCTTCCACTGTCGCCACGTCGAAACGCAACGCTTTGTTTTGGCCCGGCAGCGCGCGCGCAAACGTGTTGCGGTCATCCAAACGCAACGTCAACCCGAAACTCAAATGGCTGAGCAAACACTCATTGAAATCATAGCCGCCGCGCACCGCGAGAATTTGGTTCCAGGCAATCTCCGAGCCGAAGCTTACGAAGCCCTGCTGATCGCGCGGCTTCTTGTAATCCACGGTGAAATGCAATTGCAGACCGTCATGGGAGCCGGTGTTGAACGCCACACCGCCCCGCACGGTTCGGGGCAACGGCGTCGCGTTCGCAATGAACGTCAACGGCTGGCCGAGCTCCGTTACCGCAATGCCGGCGGAAAAAATGCCGTAATCGAGAAAATTGTTGAGAAAACGAAAGCGCGCCGTGCGCATCAACAAACCCGCATCGACCATCCACGACGAGGCGTCGTATTGCGCCAGTTTGCTGCGAAAATATTTGCCGTTCACGCCGAACGCCACGCGCCGGCTGAGCGGTTGTCCGAAACTCAACGCCGCCACCAGATCATTGGCCGAGACCGTAACGCCCGGCACCGCCGTGCTGTTGAATTCGCCGACGCCTTGATAAGCCACCCCCAGCGCGAAACGCGAATGCGCGCTCCACGGCATGCGAATGCGTTTGCCGTACAGCAGCGACGCGGTGTACACGTCGGCGATCCATTGCGCATACGACGCCGACCATTGCCACTCGCGCAGAAATCCCGCCGCGCCCGGATTTGCATAAATCGCATGCACGTTGTCGATCACGCCGCTCAAGCTGCCGGCAATGCCCTGCTCACGCGCCCCCGGCGTGAATTGCAGAAACGAGGCGCCTTGCCGGATTTGGGCGGAAGCGGGCGGCGATGTCGCTAGCAAAATAAAAATCGCCAGCAGAATTGAATAGATCGTCCGTTGCGGTGACGAGTAATTACTTTTCATATTTTTTCGTTTTTGCAAACTCTGCACTTTTCAGATTGTGGGTTTTATCTTGCAGGCGCAGTTCGCGGCAATCCGTCCAAGCCGCGTCATCCTACGGACGCAGTCCGCGTTCAAAAAATCGTGCTGAAATATCCAGCACTGCGCCTCGCAACCTTATCGCACAATAATGCACTTTTTCCACGCGGTAAATTCACCCGAGCGCAGCGCGATGATATAAACGCCGCTGCCGACCGGACGGCCGGTCTCCGTCAAGCCGTTCCAGTTGTACGTGTTCCAACCGGCGTTGAACGGCGCTTGCACGAGTTTGGTGATGCACACGCCGTTGAGATCATACACATCCAAGCGCGCTTCACGGTTCGAGCTTAATTTAAAATTGATGCCGAGCGGCGACTGGCGGTCGGCTTCGTAAACGTTGCGATCCAACACCATGTCGTTGCTGCTGCGCACCAGCACCACGTCGCTGGCCGTGGCAAACGTGCCGAAAATATCGCGGCTGCGAATTTCAAACCGGATATCTTCTTCTTTCGCCGCGGTGAACAAGCGCGTGTTGGTAAAAATCGGCGTCACGTCAAACCAAGTGTTCGGCGTCAATCGCCTGGTTCGAATATAGGCATCGGCATACGAAGAATCGATTTGGCCGTTCGCGTAATAAACCCACAAATCCCACGCCGCCACCGGGGCGAGCACTTGCACGCGCACGCGCACGCTGTCGCCGATGGTAACTTCCGGCGGATTGGCTTCGATCAAGGGGCGCGAGCCGGGTGGCGGCGGAATCACCACACGCACGGTGTCGCGCGCGGCATTGTTATTGGGCGTATTGTCATTCGCCGCAAAAAGATCAAGCCGGCTCAATAATCGCGTCAAATTTTGTGGTACACTCGCTGCGAATTGCACGGTTACGTTGATCGAGTCAGCACCGCCGTTATCGAGGCTCGCCACATTCCAAACCAGTGAATCGCGCGTCGCTTGCGCCGGCGTTTGGGTGGCGCTCACGAACCGCACCGAATCCGGCAACAATTGGCGCAGGCGAATATTTTCGGCGCGGGCCGGGCCGAAATTGCGCACGCGCAAACGATAATCGTAACGCTGACCCGGTTTGGCTGCATTGACGTTGCGGCCATTCTCAAATGTCAGGAGTCCGGTTTGCGAAATGAGCGTCACCGCCAAGTCTGTCGGCGGCAACGGCGGTGGAAGCACCACGCGAATCGTATCGCTTGCTGAATTGTTCGCTGGAGAGATGTCATTCGGTGAAGTCAAATTCGCGCGGCTGATCAAACGCGCCAATGTCGGTGGCACACGTGAAGCAAATACAAACGAAATCGTGATCGAATCAACCCGGCCGGAAGTGAGCGTTGGAATTTGCCAAATCAAAGAATCGCGGCTGGTGCTCGTCGGCGGCTTTGAGGCTGACACAAACCGAATTGAATCCGGAAGCAATTGCCGCACGCGAATGCTGCTCGCAGTTTCCGGGCCGAGGTTGCGCACGCGGATTTTGTAATCAATCGGCTCACCGGGTTTCACGGCATTGACGATTCTGCCGTTTTCCACAACCGTGCTGTTCGTCCGCGAATTGAAGGTGAGCGCGAGATCGGTAATCGCCGGCGGAATCACAACGCGAATGGTGTCACTCGCGGCATTGTTGGCGGGCGAGTTGTCATTCGGTGAAGTCAAATTTGCGCGACTAATCAAACGTGTCAATGTTGGCGGCACGCGCGATGCGAATATAAATGAAAGTGTAATCGAATCCA
>CAZVZZ010000175.1:0-5334 GCA_964631505.1 uncultured Cytophagia bacterium | reverse complement strand
GTGAACCAGCCAAAATGTTTAGAATAAGCGGTGTTCAAAATTTTTTTGTTTGTAATTCAGTTGTCGCCTGTCGGCGCGACGCATAATTCATCCCAATTCACCTTCCCGCCATCAACCACTGCCAGTAATATTGCCCGTATTCATAAATGGCTTCGGTACGCTGGTAATGCAACGCCAGCCAGACGAGTGAGCCGCCGACCAGCACGGTAAAGATGATGATCGTGCGCGGAATGCTCATGGTATAAACCACGCGCAGGCCGCGGAAGAAACGCCCGATCAACCAGAATAAAATCACGCCGACAGCGAGCAGCAACGGCACGGTAAAATTTTTATAAAGCAGCAGCCGGTAGAAAAACGGCGCAAGTATGCCGAGAATGAGCAGATTGGTCGCGGTCCAAAAAACAAACGTGACGTATTGCATCAATGGCAAGCTGCGGCCGAGAAAAAATCCCAGGATGCGCAAAAAGAGTGCGACCAGCAACCCGAGCATAAAGAACGCGCCGGTCACGATGACAATGAACCACGCGGGATGCCAAATGAGCCAAACGAGGCGTGCTTTCCAGGCCGGGTCGGCAATGAGCAAATTGATAAACTGATCAAAAATCAGGTTGGTGCGGTTGGCATAGCAAAAGCCGGAAAGCAGGATGGCCATGATGCAACCTTCGGCAAGCCCAAGCAACGCGCTTAAAAACGCCGGCATTTTGCGGTTCTCGTTGAGGTCAACGTAAAAGCCATGCGGATGCACGAACATCCGTTGGAGATTGGCGCGCAACCGGCGATCGCGATTCAAATAAAACAACAAAATCAAAATCACGGCGAGGCCGACCACTGGATATTCTTGGGGAAAAATTTGCGTCGCTCTCGGCGGAATCATCATCGGGCGCCGGTCACCGCGGTTATAGGCTTGCACCAATTGAAACGCCATGCGCCGTTGTCCGTGATGGCCAACCAGTCCGGCAGGATGAACAAACGAAGCCGTGGCCGTTGCGCTGGAGACCGCGGCAATGCGGCCGGCATTCGGCCCCAAGACCAACGCCGGCATGGCCGCGGGCCAATCGCGCAGCGCTTGAATAAAATATCCGGCGAATTTTGGGGTATCGTCAAATTTTTTAAAAATTTCATTCAATTGTTCCGCTTGCCGTTCTTCCGCCGTTGCGTCGTTGGGCGGAGCATTTTCGTGGCGAACCCAAAAACCGATGATCGGTAATACCGGCTTGCCGGTGCGGGTGAGCACGGCGCGAAAATCCTCGAGCTGAGTGGTTTCAAACAAATCCGGCAAAAGGAGATCGGCAAAGTCATCCCAGTCATCGGCCCAAGCTGGCGGCATGACGGCGTAAAGCGGACGATCATCGAGTTGCTTCAGGGCGTCATAAAGATTTTTGATATTGGTACGGGCGGCGGACAAACGAATATCACCGTTCACGCCAATGCCCCACGCCAGCACGGAAGGGCGCAACACGTCACGGTTAATCAGCTCGCGCCCTTGTAACAAGGTTAAATCAAAAAATTGCGGCTGCAGAAAATGGGCGGCGGTTAAATAATACAGCGGCAAATCTTCCAAAAGAAAAATGCCGGCGCGATCGCAAAGTTTGGGCAATAGGGGATGAGGCGGATGTCCAACAACACGAATGGTATTGGCGCCGAGGCTTTTCACCTCAGCGATCAACTTGATTAAGCTGGAAGTATCCAACAAAGCCGACTGGCGGCCATAATCTTCAATCCAATTGACGCCGCGCAAAACATAGGGCGCGCCATTGACGTGCAATTGCCGGTCAATCAATTCAATTTTACGAAAACCGACGTGTTCCCAAATTTCATCGAGAACCAGGCCTTGCCGCTGCAATACGAGATGCAGCGCATAAAGATTCGGCGTTGCCGGCGACCACAGCGCCGGTTGATTGAGCTGGCAATTCAATGTGAGTGTCTGTTGCAAGCGCTCACTGCTGTTAAGCGGCGACGGTGCGCTCACCGCTAATTTTTGGGCGCGCGCCGCATCCCAAATTTCCAGCACGACCGTATGGCCGGCCACTTCGGCGGCGGAAAATTTTTTTTGCGCGCGCAGCTCGATCTCGGCGTTGAGCGCGGCGGACTCCGGGGAAAGCGTATAGTTGAGTTTGTTCTTTTCAATAAAGATTTCCGGCAGCGCTTCGAGATAAATTTCGCGGCCGACGCCGCCTTCGTTTAACCAGCCCCACGGCCGGTGACGCGGTGGTAAAGTTTGGAGCGGCGACAGCACGTTGCTCACCGTGAGCTGCAGAACGTTCGCTTTATCGAAGAACAGGCGCTCCGGCCGCAAATCGAGTATGAAAGGGGTGTAGCCGCCTTGATGCGAGCCGATCAGCTCGTTGTTGATTTTTACTTGGGTCGCATAATGCGCGCCCTGCATCACCAACCGCAAAGGGCGATTGAGAAAAGTCGAGTCGAGGTGAAACGGGCGCTGCAATTCAACTTCGCCCTCGAACATGAAAGCGCCGGGAATTTCGACTTCGCCGTTGAACACGGGTTTTTTGCAGACGGCCTGCCAGCGGCCGTTGAGTAAAAGCCGCGGCCGCAATGCCGTTTGCAACGAATCGTTTTGCCAGATATGGCGCGCCGCTTGATATTGTTCGATAAACTTGTTGGCTTGCGCCGAGACCACGGTTGGAAGCAGAGACGAGAGCAAGAAACCGATGCAGAAAATCACCCGCTGTTGAAAAATGGCCACAATTTCTCCTTGATAAAAACCGTTCAACCGAATTGCAATTTATCAATCTAAGAAAATACCTTTTTAAAAGCAAGAGGGTTGCAAACGGGGGCCATCCTTATAGGCCGACACGCTCTTTTTCAGCCGCAACACGAAAGCCGGCTTTTTTGAGGTCCGCCCGGGCGTTGGTCCCGCGGCGCAATGCCGGGTTTGTGTGATTGAGGTGAATAAAGCGAATTTTATTTTTTTGCGCCAGCGGCAATGCTGCCAACCGGGCCATGGTTTCCACCATAAATGGATGCGGAATTTCTTTCATGTTCCGCCCGGGGATTTCGCCATCCGCATAAAACGTTCCGTCAATATATGCCACGTCGACGCTCGCAATCATGTCTTCAATGCGCCGCTCCCATTTTTCCCATTTGTCAATATCCGGAATGAACAAGACGGATTGATGCGGCCCGGTAATGCGAAAGCCGACGGTCTCGGTGTATTCGTCGCGATGCGGCACGAGAAAGGGCGTGATTTGCAAACGCGTATTCAGTGCCATCGTCGAGTCGCTTGGCATTGGCCGCAGCACAATATTTTTAAGCCGCACGAGTTGATCCCACGGCCCGTTATGATTGAGAAATTTTTCCATGCGCGGCATGACATAAACGGGAATCGCCAGCGCGCCCATCGCTTCGCGGCCAAGCTGCATCAAGCCGGTGTAATGTCCGATATGGCCGTGTGTGAGAAAAATTCCGGCGAGAGGCTTGGGCGGCGCAATTTCATCCAACATGCGCAGTTGGGCTTTGAAATCCGGCGTGGCGTCGATGAGCCAGCGTTCGGAAGTGGCCGGATCAACGATCGCCAGGCATGTAATGCGTTCTTGCTGCTTCGGATCATTCCAGCGATGCCGGCAACAATTTTTTTGGCAACCGGCCTGCGGCACTCCCGCGTCTTGCGCGATGCCGAGAACGATGACATACGGTTCGGAAGGTTGTGCGAATAACCGGCCATTCCAAAGTAGCAAAATCATGAGCAAAAAATTTATCACCCAGTTGCTCAACCAGCTTAGTAGCATATTTTATTTTCCGTTGAGTATTCTGTTTATTGAAGTTTGTGTTTTAAAATAATGGTTGACTTTGCGTTTTGCAAATGTTTTATTGTGCTATCCACAAAACGAGTCGAGTTTAATTTTAGCGGAGGCGAGTTGAACGAAAAGACTTTTTATCGTTTGATCGGCGTGGTGGCGGCGCTGGGCTTCATGGCGTGCGCGCGTCGCGTTGAGTTTGAAATTCCTGATACGGCCGGCATGCGCTGGTTCAAAGGCAACACGCACTCGCACACGACGATGAGCGACGGCGATTCGTCGCCGGAGGAGGTGGCGCGCTGGTATAAAGAACACGGGTATCGTTTTCTGGTGCTGTCCGACCATAATGTTTTTACCGATCCGGCGCCTTTATCGGCGCTGGTGGATTCGACTTTTCTGCTGATTCCCGGCGAAGAAATCACGGCCAAGTTTCAGGACAAGCCGGTTCACGTCAATGGCTTGAATCTTTCCCAAGTCATCACCCCGCTTATTGATACTTCGCTGGTGGGCACGATTCAAAAAAACGTCGACGCCGTTCGCGCGGCCAATGCCGTTCCGCACATCAACCATCCGAATTTTCGCTGGGCCTTTTCGCAAAACGAGCTTCGGCAAATCAAAAACGACAATCTGCTCGAAATTTTCAATGGTCATCCGTTGGTGAATAATTTTGGCGGCGGCAATTGGCCGGGCATGGAGCAGGTGTGGGATCATTTGCTCACGAACGGCAAAAAAATTTACGGCATTGCCGTTGATGACGCGCATCATTTTCAAGGCGAGTTCGCGCCGGAGCGCTCCAATCCCGGGCGCGGCTGGGTCGTGGTGCAGGCGAAAAATTTAGACGCCCATGAAATCACCGCGAATCTCGACAGCGGTTTGTTTTATGCCAGCACCGGTGTCATGTTGACGAACATGATCGTCAAACCGGACAGCCTCGAAATTCACATTGCGCCGAACCGCGATTTTAAATTTCGCACGGAGTTTATCGGCTGCGGCGGAAAAATTTTGTCCCGGGTTGAAAGCAATCCGGCGATTTATCGGCTCGAAGGCTGCGAGACCTACGTGCGCGCAAAAGTTTTTGATTCCGGCGGCGGGGTGGCTTGGGTGCAGCCGGTTTTCGTGCGGTAGAAATTTTTAATGCAATCAACGAATGGCGAAAGAAAACCCAAGCCGGTGAAAAAGGGAATCAGGCATTGGAAATTTTGGCCCGGCAATTTTTACGGCTTTGCAAGGTTTTGCTCAAACGCCGCTGTAAATCGATAAGAAGAGATGGTGTGATATGATAAACGATTTTCGCCAATCGCTGCAACATTACGCCAAAGGCTCGAACTCGAGCTTGGTGGTGATGTTTAGTGTCGTGGGCTTGATTGCCGCCGGTTTGACGTTACTATATGTGTATTTCGTGGCGCGCCAGCATCGAGATAACGTTTTGATTTGCTACCTGGCGCCATTGCTGATGTTGGTTGGTGGCGTGACGTTTGGGATCATCGCGCGGAGCAAGCGCGGCGACTGGGCGGCGATCGGGTATGCCGTGCTGGCGGTTTTTCTGCTCTTTGGCGCGCTGATCAGTTTTGTGGTGACT
>CAZVZZ010000174.1:2577-5352 GCA_964631505.1 uncultured Cytophagia bacterium | reverse complement strand
CGGCGCTGTCACTTTTGTTATTGCCGCAAGCAACGCCTCACCAAACTGATGCGCCGTTGGTGCGTTGGATAAAATTACGCTACGAAAAAATTTTGCCGCGCTTGATTCAGCAGCCGCAACGAGTCATCGCCTCGCTTGCCGGAACCATCGTCGTCGCGTTGCTCGCGCTGCCTTTTTTAGGCGAAGAATTTCTTCCTCATTTTAAAGAGTATGATTTTTTGATGCACTGGGTCGAGAAGCCCGGCACTTCGCTGCAAGCGATGGAACGCATTACCGAACGCGCCAGCCAAGAACTGCGCGCGATTCCCGGCGTGCGTAATTTCGGCTCGCACATTGGCCGCGCGGAAGTGGCCGATGAAGTCGTCGGCCCGAATTTCACCGAACTGTGGATCAGCCTCGATCCTGAAGTTGATTACGCGCCAACCGTCGCGAAAATCCAAAAAGTCGTCGACGGTTATCCCGGCCTCTATCGCGATCTGCTCACGTATTTGCGTGAGCGCATCAAAGAAGTGCTTACCGGCGCAAGCGCCACACTGGTCGTGCGCATTTACGGCGAGAATCTCGACGTGCTGCGCGAGCAAGCAGAAGCCGTTCGCGCGGCCATCGCGACCATTGAAGGCGTCGCCGATTTAAAAGTGCAGCCGCAAATTCTCGTGCCGCAAGTGGAAGTGCACATTCGTCCCGAAGCGGCGGCGCGGTTCGGCCTCACGCCCGGCGAAGTGCGCCGCGCGGCAACAGTATTAGTGAAAGGCATGAAAGTCGGCGAGTTTTATGAAGAGCAAAAAGTTTTCGACGTCGTCGTGTGGGGCGCACCGCCAGTGCGCGACAATGTCGAAGCCATGCGTGATTTGATGATCACCACACCGACGGGAGGGATGGCGCCGCTGCGCGATGTGGCCGACATCATCATCGCGCCCACGCCGAATCAAATCACACGCGAGGCCGCTTCGCGTTATACCGAAGTCACCTGCAACGTGCGTGGTCGTGACCTCGGCAGCGTCGCGCGTGACATTGAGAAAAATGTGGCCACCGTTCATTTCGAGCGCGGCTATCATCCGGAATTTCTCGGCGAGTACGCCGCGCAGCAAGCTTCGAAGAATCGCATCTTGATGCTGTCGCTGCTCGCCGTCATCGGCATTCTCTTAATTCTGTACACGGATTTTTCCTCGTTGCGTCTCGCACTGCTCGTGTTGTTGAGTCTGCCGTTCGCGCTCGTCGGCGGCATCTTCAGTGTCGTCATCACCGGCGGTGTGCTCTCGCTCGGCTCGCTTGTCGGCTTCGTCACCGTGCTCGGCATCGCCGCGCGCAACACCATCATGCTCATCAGCCACTATCGTCATTTGGAGAAAGAAGAAGGCCTGTCGTTCGGCTTTGATCTCATCATGCGCGGCGCACTGGAACGCCTCGCGCCGATTCTCATGACTGCGCTCGCTGCGGCGCTGGCATTGCTCCCTATCATTCTTGGCGGCAATCGGCCCGGCCACGAAATCGAGCACCCGATGGCCGTCGTCATCGTTGGCGGCCTCGTCAGCTCGACTATACTCAATTTGTTGGTGATGCCGGTGTTGTATTCGCGATTTGGAATGGTAAAGGCAGAAATAAAGCCGTGATCGGAAACAGTTCATATTAGTGGAAATGTTTCAACCAGACAGTGATATTTGTTTCGAGAGATGAATATGTCAAACTATCGAAATTATCCCCTCATCCTCGCCCACGGCATTACGCGCCCGGATTATTTGGTTGACTTCGTCGCCAGAAAATTAAATTTGCGGGATTACAGCCAGGTTTATGATCATCTGCATTATTTCAAAGGCATTGCCAGCTATTTAAAGCAGCACGGTTTTGAAGTTTATCACACCAGCGTGAGTTTTGCCGCCGGCGTTGAAAAGCGCGCGCAGGATCTCACCCGTGAGATTCAGCGCATTCTCACGACCACCGGCCGGGAGAAGGTGCATATCATCGGCCACAGCATGGGCGGGTTGGACGCGCGACACATGATCGTCAACCACGGCATGGCGGAGAAGGTCGCATCGGTGACGACGCTGGGCACACCGCATTTGGGCGCCAGCGTGGCGGATTGGTTTATCGAAAACGGGCGCTGGCATAAAATTTTTAGCGCGCTCGGCCGCGTCATTAATTTGGAGGGATTCAAAGATTTGACCACCGCCGCCTGCCGCGCTTTTAATGACAAGGCGCGTGACGCGGAAGCGGCGAACGGCGTGGTTTATCAGGTTTATTCCAGTTCCCACCGGCGCGAGTTTACTTTTTTGCCTTTTCAAAAAAGTTGGCAGGTGACTTATGACCACGAAGGTGATAACGACGGCTTGGTTTCGGTGCAGTCACAGAAATGGGAGGCTGATTTGCGCGCTAAAAGCGGCGCGCGAAAAGTCATTCACCAACATGACTTTCCGGTGTCGGCGGATCACGTCAATCAAATGGGCTGGGTGCATCGCACCGGCTTGTTTAAAACCAACAGTTGGAATTGGCAGATCTGGAAAGAAAAACGCGCGTATGAATTGGCGGTGAAAAACGTGTATTTAGAAATCGCGCGCGAGGTGACGGCGAGGATGGAAAATAATGCGTCGCGGTTTATGGAAAACCAAATAATGCGAGATTTAAAGCATTGTGCAAATGAGTAAAAATGTCATTTTGATGATCGAAACGATGATGAATCTTTTTGGCAAAGGAGTTCTCGCTGCGCTCGAAATGACAGACTTTTCATTCAAATAGAAAATACAGTAAAAGGTAGAAAACCACCGCGCACCGCGATTTTCC
>CAZVZZ010000174.1:0-2477 GCA_964631505.1 uncultured Cytophagia bacterium | reverse complement strand
CATAAATTTTATCTCCTGCCGGGAATATTTTGGGGCTTGGGATGTAGAATAAGTAGCCACTTCATACTCAACCATACCAGGCCGGTTGCCCGGCTAAGCTCGCTGAAGCCGCGGTGGCCGGCCTGGATATAAAAAGATTCGTTTGCAATTAGGAGTGCGAAATATGTCTCGCAAATTTTTATTCGTTATTCTTCTCTTGACCGCCGCCATTCAAGCCCATGCCCAGGGCGTCATCATCCGTCCCGATTTCCAGCCCGCCGATCTCGAATTGCGCCAGCATCGCGTCAATGCCGATATTCAGGAGCAGGTGGCTGTCGTTACGGTCGAGCACGAATTTTATAATCCGAGCGCGACCACCGTTGAAGGCACGTTTCTCTTTCCACTGCCACAAAATGCGCAGGTCTCGCGTTTTTCGATGAATGTGGACGGCAAAGAGATGGCTGGCGAGCTGCTCACCGCCGAGGAAGCGCGGCGCATTTACGAAGACATCGTGCGCCGCAGTCTCGATCCGGCGTTGCTCGAAATGGCGGATTATCGCACGTTTCGCGCGCGCATTTTTCCGATCCCACCGAAAGCCACACGCCGCTTGACCCTGCGCTATGACGCCACCCTGCCGCGCGACGGAAAAACCGTGACGCTGCAATATCCGTTGCAGGGCGCGCTGTCGCATCGCGGCGTCAATACCCCGCCGCCGTTGCCGCTGCCTCATGTGCCGCAATCACAGCGTGAGCAGCGCCGTGAGCCGGAGCAAGTCCGTTCACAGCAAAGCACGATTCAAATTCAAATCAACACGGCGACCGCCGTAAAAAATATTTACTCGCCGTCGCATCGCCTCGAAGTGCGGCAGGAAAGCGACCGCCGCGCCACCGTCACATTTGAAGCAAATAATGCCATGGACGGCCGTGATTTTCTGCTTTATTATTCGCTCGATCCCAATGAAATCGGCGCGACCGTGTTGACGCATCGCCCGTACACCGACAAGTCCGGATATTTTCTGCTGCTCATCTCCCCGCAGGTCAATCCCGATGCGAAGCAGGTGCAGGGACGTGATTTGGTTTTTGTGCTCGACACCTCGGGCAGCATGGCCGGTGAAAAAATGCAGCAGGCGAAAGCCGCGCTGCGCTATTGTTTGCAGCGTCTCGGCAATCGCGACCGTTTCGGACTCGTGACGTTCAGCTCGGAGACGCGGAAATTTCGCGAGACCTTGACCGACATGGGCGGCCGCGACGACGCGCTTTATCACGTCGATCGTCTCGAAGCCACCGGCGGCACGAATATTAACGAGGCGTTATTGGCGGCAACGGATCTGCTGCGGAATAGCGAGCGCGGTAACAGCATGATCATTTTTTTAACCGACGGTTTGCCGTCGACCGGCATTCAGGATGAAGGCGCGATTCGTCGCAATGTCAAAGAGGCCAATCGCAGCGGCGTGCGCGTGTTTTCTTTCGGCGTCGGGTTTGACGTCAACACGCGGTTGCTGGACGGGCTGGCGAAAGAGAGCAACGCTTTTTCCGATTATATTTCGCCGCAGGAAAATATTGAGGAGAAGGTTTCGGCGTTCTATGAGAAAGTCCGCTATCCGGTGATGAGCCATATCGAATACTCGTTTCGCGGCGTCGAGGCGCACGGGCTTTCGCCCAATCGTTTGCCCGATCTTTTCAAAGGCGGCCAAATCATTCTCGCCGGACGTTACCGCGACGCCGGAGGCGCGACACTGGTGTTGCGCGGACAAGTCGGCAACGAGCGCCAGGAATGGCAATATGATTTTGCTTTTCCGCGGCAGGAACGCGAGCGTGATTTCGTGGCGCGATTGTGGGCCACGCGCCGCGTCGGCGATCTGCTCGATGACATTCGCTTGCAGGGCGAAAATGCCGAATTGAAAAATGAAGTGATCGCGCTGGCCAAAGAATTTGGGCTGGTGACGCCGTACACCTCGTATCTCGTGCAGGAAGAAGAGCAAGTGACGTGGCGCGAACCGCGCGATGAGCGGCTGCGAATGATGACCGGTCACAAAATGGAAGCGCCGGCCACCGCTGCCGCGCCCACGATGGACGCGATGAACCAAGCCTCGGGCGCCGGCGCGGTGCAAATGAGCAAATCCATTCGCGCCATGAAAGGCGCCGAGGCCGCGCCCGAGACCGAATCGCCCAGCGCCGGCTTCGTGACGATCAAAGGAATCACGTTGCGGCGCCAAGGCGATGGCACGTGGATGGACGTCGAGCATAAAACCGATGTTGCGGTTCTCAAGCTGGCGTTCGCGTCGGAAGCTTATTTTACCTTCCTGCGCGTTTTTCCCGAGGCGCGCGAAGTTTGCAAGCTCGGCAGCAAAATGATTTTCAAGTTTCGCGGCCAATTCGTGCAGATCGGTGAAGGCGGCGAGAAACAATTGAGCGAAGCAAAATTGCGCGAGAGATTTCGGTAGGGAGGAATGGAGCACGGAAGTGGCTGCGCCCGTTGGGAACGGCTCACGGAAAAAA
>CAZVZZ010000173.1:3354-5359 GCA_964631505.1 uncultured Cytophagia bacterium | reverse complement strand
GCCATCCAATAACTCCTTGAAAATTCTCACCAATTTCCGTCCGGGGCATGCTGATTTGCGGTACGATTCTTGAAAAAGCCGGGAGGGATAGGTGTGCCATTTTCACGGCAGCTTGGAAATTGTAAACCACGCGGCACGAGCTTGTCGTGACGGAAAATCTTCGGGCGAGCACAACATGAAGCCCTGTCTTAAAATCATTGGTCTCGGCGCGCCGGACGCGCAGGATGACGCTGTCGGCCTCGAAATCGTCAAACGGCTGCCCGATCTCCTGCCGGCCGATATCACGTTCCGGAAAATCCCTTTTCCCGGCATCGAGTTGCTGGAAGAATTCCGCGAGCGCACGCCCATTGTTTTTATCGACGCCTGCGCAGACGAAAAGCCGGTGGGGAGCCTCACGGGTTTTCAGGTGCAGACGAATGCACCGTTGCCGGTCGAAGCGTATGACGTTTCCGAACACAGTCTGAATGTTTTCGAAGTTGTGCAATTGGCGCAAGAAACCGGCTATGCGCTCCCGCCCATTTATTTCATCAGCATTTCAGTGCCGGAAAATTCGGGCTTGCACGCAGGATTTTCGGCGGCGTTGACCAAAAAGTTTCCGGCGATATTAAAAGAAATCCGCCAGGCGATCGCGGCGCTGAAAGAAGAGTTGTCGCACGCTTGAATTGATGCAAATCAGTGAACCAAAGTTGTGATCATTTTTTCCCGAATGGAGAATAAATCGCATGTCCACCCAAAACCCCAATCGCAAACGCCCCAAAGCTGATTATCGGATGCGCACGCATTTGATTCACGGCAATTATGACAGCAAAAAATGGGATTACAATCACCACGTCGTGCCGCCGATGTCCTCATCCGCGACGTTTCGTTTAAGCTCGGCGCACCGCGGCGCGCAGGGCTTTTTCGAGTTTGCCGGCGAGTCCACGGATTTTGCCAAGCACGTGCCGATTTACATTTACGACCGGCTGGATGAGCCGACGCGCGGCATGCTCGAAGAAAATCTCGCGTATGCCGAAGGCGGCGAGATGTGCGTCACCTTCGCCACCGGCATGGCCGCGATCAGCGCCGTGCTCGGCATGCTCTGCGAAAACAGCCACGAGATCGTGGCGCACCAAATTCTTTATGGTTGCACGTACAGTCTGGTCACGCATTGGCTGCCGCGCTGGGGCATTCAAACGAAGTTCGTTGATCTGCAAAATGCCGAAGAGTTGCGCCAAGCGATCACGCCGAAAACGCGCGTGGTGTATTTTGAAACGCCGGTGAATCCCGATTTGAGCTTGATCGATATTGCGGCGGTGCGCAACGTCGTCGAAGGTTTCAATCAAAGCCGGCCACCCGAGAAGCAAATTAAAATTGTGGTGGACAACACCTTTGCAACGCCGCATTGCCAACGGCCGATTGCGCTGGGCGCGGATTTCGCGGTGCACAGCTTGACCAAAGACATCGGCGGCTTCGGCACGGACATGGGCGGCGCGGTGATCGGCCCGCAAAAATTTTACGGCCCGCTGATGTTGTATCGCAAAGATTTCGGCGGCGTGCTCTCGCCGAAGAATGCGTGGAACATTCTCGTGTACGGCCTGCCGACGCTGTCGACGCGCATGATCAACCAGCAGAAAACCGCGCACCGCGTCGCGCGTTTCTTGCGCGAGCATCCGAAAGTGGCGCGCGTTGTTTATCCCGGCCTGGAATCGCATCCGCAGTTCGAATTGGCCAAAAGGCAAATGCTCAATCATGAAGGCAAATTTTCACCGGGGGCGATGATCTATTTCGTGCTCAAAGACGGCGCGAACGGCGGCGCCGGTGCGCGCGGCGAGAAATTCATCGATTACATTGCCGATCACGCGTATTCGATTACCCTCGCCGTGAGCCTCGGCCAAATCAAAACGCTGATTGAGAGTCCGTATTCGATGACGCACTCGGCGTTGCCGGATGAAGAAAAACGCAAGCTCGGCATGGAACCCGGCGGCATCCGCCTCGCCATCGGCCTCGAAGATTGGCATGATTTGAT
>CAZVZZ010000173.1:0-3254 GCA_964631505.1 uncultured Cytophagia bacterium | reverse complement strand
TTGGCGCAAAAGCGTATTGCCGTTGCCGGTGTGTCGCGAAACACCAAAGGCGAAGCAGCGAATCTCATTTACCAAAAATTGCGCGCCAGTGGTTACGAAGTTTTTCCGGTTAATCCGAATGCAGAAATGATCGAAGGGGAGCGCTGCTATCCGAATTTGAAAGCGATTGCGCCGCCGGTTGATGGCGTCGTGATCGCGACGCGCCCGGAGATTGCCGAGCAACTCGTGCAGGAATGCGCCGAGCTGGGTGTGCGGCGCGTGTGGATGCACCGCTCGTTCGGCACGGGCAGCGTTTCCGCGGCGGCAACAAAATTTTGCGAGGCCAACAAGATCGCCGTGATTGCCGGCGGCTGTCCGATGATGTACTGCCAGCCGGTTGATCTCGGGCACAAGTGCATGCGCTGGATCTTGAAGGTGACCGGCGGGTTGCCGAAGTGAGCTTGGAGGTTCGGTCATAGCGCAGCAAAAGATGGAAATAAATTCCGCGCTTTTATGTCCCACGGATTAAAAGCTGCCCACCGATAAAGGCCGTTAAATCGGTGGGTCGCTTACGGCCGCAGGCTTTTCATCCGTGGGTGTAACTTTTTTAAATTGTCGTCATTCGAGGTTTATCTTTGCAAAAGCTAATGCCCAATGAGCGCAGTCGCTCGAGGAGGTTGCCATGACTAAAATTCTGCATGACATTCCGCTGGAAAAGCAGATTGCCAAACACATGAAATGGTGGGAAACGCGGCGCGAGGAGTGGCAGCGCCAGACGACGTCTTCATTGCCGCCGCCGGAGAGAAAGCTCGGTCCCTATATCTGCTTCTCGCGAGAGTTGGCCAGCGGCGGCGCCGAGATTTCGCGACAGGTGGCGGAAAACCTGGGCTGGCAACATTACGATCGCGAGATCATCGAGGCCATTGCCGGCAAATCTCACGTGCGCGAAGAATTGGTGTCGCGTTTCGACGAGCAAGTTCAAAATGCGATGGATACGTACCTGCAGAACCTGGTGACGAAACAGTTACTCGACAACACGCACTATTTGCACCATCTCACGCAGGTGCTCCTGGGCATCGCGCAATACGGCAACGCCGTGATTCTCGGGCGCGGCGCGAATTTTATTTTGCCGCCGGAAGCGGGCTTGCGCGTGCGGGTGGTGGCGCCGCTGGAGCTGCGCTACCAACGGTTGATGCAGTGGAAAGGCTATGACGAGAAGAATGCCAAACTGCAAATTGCCACGCAGGACAAGGAACGCCACGATTTTCTGCAGTATCACTTCCGCTGCAAAATGGACGACCCGTGCGCGTATGACGTGGTGATCAACACCGGGCATGTCAGCATTGCACAAGCCGCGGCCATGGTGGTGCAGCTCGCGCAGGCCAAATTGCAAATTCTCTGAGGACGACGGCAAAAAACGTTGCGATTTTTTTGTGCGTATTTTAGCGTTCGCTGCTAATTAGCGGCACGAAGGAGAGATCAAGGCCATGCAACTTCCTTCCTACCTCGCTTTGCACGCGACGGGCGAGCTTGCAGCGCGAGCACAAAAACTGCGGACGATTTTGGCGGATTGCACGCTTTGCCCGCGGCGGTGCGGGGCGAATCGTTTAGAGGGCGAAGTGGGCAAATGCCGCTCGACCGCAGAAGTCGTTATCTCCAGCGCCGGCCCGCATTTCGGCGAAGAACCGGAACTGGTGGGATTGGGCGGGTCGGGCACGATCTTTTTCACCAATTGCAATCTCTGGTGCCTTTTCTGTCAAAATTATGAGATCAGCCATTTGAAAATGGGGCTGCTGGTTTCAAGCGAAGAATTGGCCAAGCGGATGCTCGCGCTGCAAATGCAGGGCTGCCATAATATCAATTTGGTGACGCCGACGCATGTTGTGCCGCAGATCGTCGAGGCGCTGTGTTTGGCCGCTGAGCGCGGTTTGCAAATTCCGCTGGTCTACAATTGCGGCGGTTATGAATCCGTCGAGACGCTGCGCTTGCTGGATGGCATCATCGACGTTTACATGCCGGATCTCAAGTATTCCAACGATGCCAATGCCCGGCGTTACTCCGGCGTGAAGGATTATTGGAAGCACGCGCGGCCCGCGGTCAAAGAAATGCAGCGGCAAGTCGGCGAGCTTAAAGTCAATCGCTACGGCGTAGCGGAGCGCGGGTTGTTGATTCGGCATCTGGTTTTGCCCAACGACGTTGCCGGCACCGAAGCCGTTTTGCGCTTCATTGCCAGGGAAATTTCACCGGACAGTTACGTGAATATTATGGAGCAATACCATCCGGCGTTTAAGGCGCACCATTTGCCGGAATTGTCGCGGCGCCTCACTTCCCGGGAATATCAGCGCGCGATTCGGTGGGCGCGGGCGTTTGGGCTGCATCGCGGCTTTGTCGATGAAAATCCCGAGTTGGCACAACAACGCTTCTGCTTATCCTGGCAGGCGCAGCAGGTTCATTGTTTCTGATTGTCCGGCGAATCAACGCGAAGCTTGTATGTGTAATTCGTAAAAATTATAAACCGTCCGGACGCTGAGCCTGTGAGTTTGAAATATTCTCGCACCAAAGCGTCCGGACGGTGACTTTTTACGAACGACTCATGAATCGAATTCGCCTATGAAAAAAACGTGTTTTGTGGCCATGCCCTTCGGCACCGGCGAAGAATATGCCGGCAGGAAACGCGAGTCGGATTTCATCTTTTATGATATTATTAAACCGGCGGTAGAATCGGCCTTTGCGAAGTTCAATCAGAAAAAAGACATTCGCCATGAATACGAACCCGAGGTTATCCGGGAGCTTGAAGAAGGATCGCCCGGGGATATTACGATTTCGATCATCGAGCATATTGCCAAATCGTACATCACGATTGTCGATCTGACCGGCAGAAATCCGAATGTATTTTTTGAGCTTGGGGTGCGGCACGCGTTACGCAGAAACGGCACGATCCTGATCGTCCAAGACAAAGAGCAACTGCCGTTTGACATCAGAAATTTTCGAATCGTCGAATACGATCCCCAGTTTGACGGAATCAACCGGTCAAAATTTTCACTCGAAAAGGCCGTGCAGCGCACGTTGGAAATTCTTGATGAGCCTTCCAGCGCCATGACGGACAGTTTGGTTTTTCAGGCTCTTGCTGATTTGCAAGTCTCCGGCCCGGGCTTTTTTGAAGGCGTCACGGCTTCAGAAGGAGTAAGCTGGGAAGAGTATTGGAACCGCGCCATGCAAGTCAATAATATCCTGAATCAATTGCTCGCCGCCGGTTGGTACGAGCCGGATATCAT
>CAZVZZ010000172.1:0-5376 GCA_964631505.1 uncultured Cytophagia bacterium | reverse complement strand
TTGCCAGAGATTCCTTGCGCTGCGCACCCTGGCTGGATCTGGCAGCGTCTTTTTGCGGGGGAGGGTCAGTCGCCTTCCGATGGCTTCTGGTATGGGCTTGGCTCACAAGATCTTCGATGGTCAAGCCATCTGCGGGAAATTCTGCCACACCGGCGCGCAGCGTGAGCTTGATGCGCGCGGTGGTTAATTCGTTTAAACGCACGATGCCCTGCTCCGCCAGTGCGGAAGAAGTTTCCGGCATCAAGATCACGTAATAATCATTGGTCACATCATAGGTCAACAAGTCGCAGGCGCGCAAATTATCGCGCAGCAGCGCGCTAATCAGCGAAAAGAAAAAGTACGAGGCGATCTCGGTATTTTCGGTCACCTGCAACAGATTGCGCTTTTTATGCTTCAATTGCTCCTGATCAACCGACAACACGGCGATAGTCAACGAGTTGCCGTAACGCCGCGCGCGTTCCAACTCCGCCGTCATGCGGTGCAGCGAGCGGCGATAGCGCGGGATGGCCGTGTGCCAATTTCCGTACAGCCCTTTGGTCACGGCATAATTGACTTTGCGCCGGCGCCACATCAAACCCATCACAAAAAGGCCGGCGCTAACCACGACAATTCCGATCACCCATGTTTCAACGAATAAGCTCATCAGTCCTTCACCAGTCGCATTGGATTCAATCTTCCTAAGCCAGAATCACGAGTTAATTATTTACACGCTAAAGCCAATTCTTCAACACGCCCGGCATTTCATTTTTCTCGCGATTGAGCACCAAACCGAGAAAATTGCTGCCGGCGCGGCGCAACTCCTTCATCAACTCTTGAATTTCTTCCACCCGGGTGCGATTCGCTTCGGCGACCACCATCACCCCGTCGAGGTGCAGGCTCAACATTAAAACCTCAAAGTTTAACGTCAACGGCGGCGCATCGACAATCATAAAATCAAACGCCTCGCGCAAGGCCGGCAACACCGCGACAAAACGCTTCATATCAAAGGCCGCGCCGGCCGGAACGCCTTCGATCGGCATCACGCGCAGATTGGGAATGCCGTTTACCGCCGCCATATCAAAAAAACCGAGCAGGTCTTCCGTCGCCATTTCGTGGCTGCTTTTCAAATCAAACAGTTTGTGCAGCTTGGGGCGCCGTGAATTGGCTTCGATCAACAGCACTCTTTTCTTTTGATCCAAACTCAACCCGAGCGCGAGCGTGGTGGCTACCGCCGTCACGCCGACGCCTTCGCCGGTTCCGGTCACCACCAGCGAACGAACGCCCTGGCGTTCGCGCGCGAGCAACAGGTTGTTGCGCAACCGTAATTGTTCGCGGCTCAACTCCGGAATCATCCGGGGCGTGGCCTCAGCCAACGGTTCCGTTTCGACGCCGTTGCGCGGCACGTCGCGCGCCACGCGCGGCTGCGTCAGGTCGGAAGCGGCGGCGTAATCCGGCGCCGGCGTATGCAGGTCGAATTCCCCGCTCAAAGGCAACGTGTCCTTCGCTATGTTCATTTTCTCTTTAATTTAATCGCCGTGTCGCGAGCCAATCGGTGATTTAGCGGCTTGCGTTCATTTTGTATGCGCGGGTAAACTGCCGGATTCAAACATCGTTTCCGGCAATAAATTGGGCGGCCATTCGCCCTCCGGAATCGACACGATGACGGGAATCTCGAGTTGCCGCTCGATGTCGCTGCTGGCATGAACGACACCGTCAAAAAAGCCGAGGCCTAAAACGGCGCCGACGCTGACAAAGAGGGCCAGGAAAAATCCGGCCATGATATTCAGCTTGCGGTTGGGGCTGACCGGCGATAACGGCACGCTGGCCGGATCAATAATCGTCACGTTCGCGAATTTTTCGCGATCCAGCGCTTCCGAGATGCGCGCTTCTTCCTGCTTCTTGGTGTACAGCTCAAAATTATTTTGCATCAATTGCAGCTTGCGCAGCATCGCCTCATGCGCGAAGCTGGCGCGCTCGAGATTTTTAAGCTCTTGCCGCAGCTCGGCCGCGGCCGTTTTCAATTCGCGTTCTTTGGTTTGAAAGCCGATCATGTCAAAACGCGCGCGGGTCAGCTCCGTGGTCAAATCCATCATCGAGCGATTGATGTCGCTGGCCACCTCGGGTTGTTGCGTGCGCTCGTGCTGTTGAATGCTTTCCTCGATTTTCGCGATCCGCGCTTTTAAGCTGCGCGCGAGCTGGCCTTTCGGCTCGCTGCGGCTTTTTTCCGTGGAAACCACTTCGGCATATTTCGCTTTCAACGAAGCCAATTGATCCTGCAAACCGTCGATCACCGTTGAGGAGACTTCCTGGTTTTGCGATTGCAGGCGTTTCGGCTCCGCCGCAATTTGTTTTTCGAGAAAACTCACCTGTTGTGTCGCGGCGCGCGAGCTGGCGCGCAACGCGCTGAGCTGCACTTCATACTCGGTCAGCTTTTGCAAATACAGTTGCCGTTGCTGCTCCGGCGCGATCAGATTGTTCTCGATTTCATAGCGTTCCAAACGGGCGCGCAAATTGTACAGCGAGTCCTGCAGGGTTTCGACTTGTTTTCGAAAAAACAAATAGGCGCCTTTGCTTTCGTGCACTTCCAGGTGGCGCTCGACGTAGCGTTGGCACAATTCGTTTACAATCGCCGAAGCCTGGCGCGGATCATACGATTCGTACGTTACTTGCAAAATGTTGGATTTCGGCACGACGATGCAATTCATATCCGCCTTGAACAAGGCCACCGCCAATTCCAATGCCGCGGTGCTGTCCAGCGATTTAGCTTTTTCCTCGCCAATGATTTCTTTGTAAGCCTGATCCGTGCGCAGCACCTCGCGCAGCAGCGTCGTGCTTTGCAAAATTTCGATTTCCGAATTCAAGCCTTCTTCGGAAACTTGCGGCTTGTCTTCCGTTACCGCGCTGCCGCCGGCAGAAACGACCGCGGTGGCGCGCTCTTTTTTGAATAAAAGTTTGGCGCGCACCACATAAAGCGATTTCTGCATCATCGTCGCCGCGGCAATAATCGCGAAGATGGCGGCGAACAACGCCAACGCCAGCCAGCGCCGCCGGTAAAGCATCGCCACCACGTCTTTTACCGTCAATGCCGGACGCCCGGCCGGTTGCGGCAGCGGTGTTTCGCTTAATTGCAGCTCGTGATTCCCTTTTTCAGCCGTTAGTTGCTTCGTCAAAGTCATGTTTGCCGCGCGCCTCGCTTATGGATTGTTGCGGTTATATTCACGCAAAGCCCGGAGATAAACATCAACCGGCGGAAACAAGCCATCGTACACTTGCGTGAGGAAATTGTTGACGCTGGCGATAAACGTTTTGGGAACGAAGATAATATCCTCCGGCTGCACATAGTAATCTTGATAAGCGGCGTTCTTCATCATCTTGCCGGTCAAATCCAGGCGCGTCGCCTGCAATTCGTTGTTGGCGTTACGCCGCAGCAAAATGACGCTGTTCATTTTCGCCGTGCGCACCGGCCCTTTTGCCGCGGCGAGCGCCTGCAAAACCGTCATCTTCGGTTTCATCACCACCGTGCCCGGATCGCGCACTTCGCCGACCACGTATAACGACAGATCGCCAAAATTGCGAACAAACACCGTGACTTCCGGCTCGTGAATGATACCGGAATACAACTCGGTGATCAGACTATCGAGCGACGCCGGCTTCATGCCCGCCGCCATAATATCGCCGAGATCTTCGAGCGTGATCCGTCCATCCGGACGGACTTTAACGAGGTTGTTCAACCGCTCGTGATAGCGCACGCGAATTTCCAGCTCATCCAGCGCGCCAATGCGATAAATGGCCGGCGGCAAGGGCGCCAGCGCGGTGCTGGTGGTCACAAAGTTTTGCGCGTTGTTGGCGGCCTCAGCCGCATTGCCCGCGTCGGATAACGATGGACGGGTGCTGCTACAGCCCCCGAGCAACAGACTCCCTATACACAAACAGCCAAATGAAAATTTTGCGAGGTGTTTACGAACAATCATCAACATCGGTTCTTCATGGTCCCGGTTAATTCTTCGCGCGCCATTTTGGGTTAGCTTCGGCAAGAACATGGCCGCCAAAACTTCATATAAACTTCATATGTGCTTTTTACTGCGTTATACTTACATGCACTCGCGAGTTACAGCGGAAAATATTCCGGCAGATATAATATGCCCAGGGGCGCAGTGTCACAAAAAAATGACAGCGCCGCAAGGTGGCGTATCTGCAAGGCGGCCAACGGAATAGTTTTCTTTCATTCGATAATACTTACAAACATCTGCGCGTCCAGCGGAAAAAATTTTGCCCGCGCCGGGGAAATTCCGCGGCCCCCGAAATCCCGCTTGACTTTCGTCGCCGCCCCATTTATATTTCGAGGCGAAAGTTCTGGTTGAATTATTTGCATGATTGGAGACCTTTGTTGATGAGCCAACCCATTCCAGTGATGATGCACGCCGTGCAATTGGATGAACCCAAAGGCAAATTAGCCTGGCGTGAAATTCCGGTGCCGCGCCCGCAACCGGGACAGGTGTTGATTCGCCTGGCCGCGGCGCCGATCAATCCTTCCGATATCGGCGCGTTGTCGGGCTTGAGCTACAGCGGCGAACGGCAATATCCCTTTACCCCGGGAATGGAAGGCAGCGGGACTGTCGTTGCTGTGGGTGAAGGAATACTGCCGCGCTTTTTGAAAGGCCGCCGCGTTGCGTGTGCGGCGTTGACGAACGGCAACGGCACGTGGGCGGAATATATGGTCACCGCCGCGAAACTCTGTGTGCCGCTCGGCAGGAAGGTGAGTTTGGAGCAAGGCGCGACGCTGCTGATCAATCCTTTGAGCGCATTAGCAATCTTTGCCATCGCGAAACGCGGCCGGCATCGCGCCCTCGTCAGCACCGCCGCGGCAAGCGCGCTGGGTGGAATGATTTTGCGGTTGGGCAAGCGGCACGGCATTCCCATCATTCATATTGTGCGGCGCGAGGCCCAGGCAGATTTGGTACGCGCGCGCGGCGGCGAATATGTTTTGAACAGCAGCGCCGCGAATTTTGTCGCGCAGTTGCAAACCACGGCGCGCGAATTACAGGCGACGCTTTGGCTCGACGCCATCGGCGGCGATATGACGCAGCAACTCGCGGCGGCCGCGCCGTTTGGCAGCACCATTCTATTGTATTCGCGTTTGTCGGCGCAAAACAGCGTGATCGATGCGCGCACGGCGCTGATCAAGCATCTGCGCTTCGAAGGCTGGTTCCTCGGGAATTGGATGCGCGCCAACAATCTTCTCAACGCGCTGCGCCTTTCCCGGCAAGCGCAATCCCTGCTGGCCGCCGACTTGCAATCGCCCATTCATCAGCGCTTGCCGCTCTCCGCCGCCGCGCAAGGCGTTGAAACGTATCTCAATAATATGACGGCGGGAAAAATTTTGTTGGTGGCCAATCC
>CAZVZZ010000171.1:0-5404 GCA_964631505.1 uncultured Cytophagia bacterium | reverse complement strand
TGAATCAAATTGAGTTAGGGCTTGGTGTAGAAAAGCAAATGGCCAAAAAACGCAAGACCACCGACAATCGCACGAAGCAGTCGATCGAAAAGTATCTCGAAGAGATCGGTGGCTATTCACCGCTCGCGCCGGAAGAAGAAGTGGAATTGGCGCGCCTGATCCGCAAAGGCAATGCGCGATCATTGGATAAGCTGGTAAAAGCCAATCTGCGCTTCGTGATTAGCGTGGCAAAAGAATATCAAGGTCAGGGCCTGCCGCTGCAGGATTTGATCAGCGAAGGCAATTTGGGCTTGATCAAGGCCGCGCAACGTTTCGATGAAACGCGTGGTTTTAAATTTATTTCTTACGCGGTCTGGTGGATTCGCCAGTCGATTCTCCAGGCGTTGGCGGAGCAGAGCCGGGTCGTGCGCCTGCCGCTGAACCGCGTCGGCGCCATCAACAAGGTCGGCCGCGCGCTGGAAGAATTGGAAAAGAAATTCGGCCGCGAGCCGAGCATGGATGAGATCGCCGAAAAGATGGAAATGACCGCGTACGAAGTGGCCGACGTGCTGAAAACTTCGGCGCGCCATCTTTCGCTGGACGAGCCGTTCAAAGAAGACGAAGGCAACAGCTTGCTCGACATTTTGGAGAGCGACCGTTACGCCCCGCCCGACGATACGCTGATGCAGGAATCCCTGCAAGTGGAAATCGACAAAGTTCTTTCCACGCTGAAGCCGCGCGAGGCGGAGATCATTCGCCTTTATTTCGGCCTGGACGGCGACCGCCCGCTCACGCTCGAAGAGATCGGCGAGCATTTCAAGCTCACCCGCGAGCGCGTGCGCCAGATCAAGGAAAAAGCGTTGCGCCGCCTGCGCCATCGTTCGCGCCTGGAGCCGCTGCGCAAGTATCTCGGTTGATTTCGCGCCGGCAAAAAATTAAAGCCCGCATCTGATTGCGTTCAGATGCGGGCTTTTTGTTTTTAGATAGAAGCTTGCCCGGCAAAAACTTTCCGCAACCGCAAATTTTAGCGGTACTTCAAATAGGTGAATCGCTATTCTCGAAAAAGTGAAAGATGCAAATAAGCAAAGATTTTTTGCTCACAGAAATAGTACGCCCACAGATAAATTTCTTTTATCACTTCTGTGCGAGCGCTCTGATTCTGTGGACCATTAAGCTTTTGTTTTGATTCCGGACCTCGGCGAGCGGCTGGAGTCCGGGTTGTGTATTTGGAGCGCAACCGATGCAACAAATGCTTTTGCTCACGCTCGTAGCGATTCTGGTCGCCGTGGCGCTGCTCGTGGGCATCGACATGTTTCAGCAAAACGCCGAACGGGCCCAGCAGCTTGTCATAACGCAGGACTTGCTGACGATTGCCAACCTGGCGCAAGCCTGGTTTCGCCGGCCCGACGAGTTGAGCGGCGGCGAGCGCTCCTTTGCCAAACTCTCTTTTGCGGCGATTAATTTCGATTCGGTCAACGCCAACGGCACTTATGTGCTGCGCGACCGCCAAACCCATAGTTTCAGTGTCGTGGGTATTACCACCGGCGAGGATTCTTTGCAGTAACCCTCAGTGTCTATCCGGATTCGGTGGCGTTGCGCAATCTCCAGCCCTGATCCCGTGCGGCATTTTTACAAATGCTCCGGGCCTTTCCGTCGCATTGTTAGCAAATTGCAAAATCAGGTTTACGCAATCAGGAAGCGATGTTTGTAATTATACAAGTATCGACGTCGCGGACTTCTGCGCCGCGCCTCAACGTGATCAGTTATTCAAAAGAGTCTTGTCGTGCGGGACCACCGGCCCGCAAGTCGAAGGCGCAATCGTTGAATCTCTTCTGGCAGAAGGGAGGGGAGCGATTGGGCCTTTTTTTATTGTTGGCAAAAAATTTTCTCTGAGCGGTCATCGGCCAAACGCATTTTATTTTATGCAAACCACACTTTCCCGACCGGGCGCTCGGGTGACAATACCGAATCGCAGCACGCCTCACCAGCATCTGATTCACGAGGCGAAAATCTATCCGAAACCAATGGCCCAGGAAACGAACCACAACGGCGGCTCGATGCTGGATGCGCTGTTGCGCATCAGCCACACGATCAACACGCTGCAGGAGCCGGACGTGCTGCTGGAGCGCATTATGGACATTGCCGTGGAAACGGTGGGCGCGGAGCGCGGCTTTCTGATTTTGAGCGATGACACCGCCGGCGCGCTCACCGTGCAAACCGCGCGCAATATCTCGGAGCAGAACATCGAGCATCTCACCAATTTTTCCAACAGCGTCGTGCGCCAAGTGCTGCAAACCGGCGAAACCCTGCTGTCTTACGATGCCCAAAGCGACGCGCGCTTTCGCGAGATGCAAAGCATCGTCATGCACCAGATTCAGGCCATCGTCTGCGCGCCGCTGAAGATCAAAGAGCGGCCGATCGGCGCGATTTATCTCGACAGCATCAACCGCCGCAGCGGTTTTACCGAAAGCAGCACGCAATTTCTTTCGACCTTTGCCAACCAGGCGGCCATTGCGATTGAGAACGCGCAGCTTTATCAGCAGTTGCGCGAGGAGAATCAGCAGCTCCGCAAAGAAGCGCAGAAAGTGCACGGCTTCGCCGACATCGTCGGCCAAAGCTGGAAGATGAAGCAAGTGTTCGACATCATGAGCAGCGTCGCCGATTCGGATGCGACCGTGTTGATTCAGGGCGAGAGCGGCACCGGCAAAGAACTGGTGGCGCGCGCGATTCATTATCACGGGGCGCGCCGCGACAAGTCGTTTGTGGCGCTGTTCTGCGGCTCGCTGCCGGAATCGCTGCTGGAAAGCGAATTGTTCGGCCACAAGAAGGGCGCCTTCACCGGCGCGATCAGCGACAAGAAAGGCTTGTTTGAAACCGCGGACACCGGCACTTTTTTTCTCGACGAGATCGGCGACATCAGCCCGCGCCTGCAAACCCAATTGTTGCGCGTGCTGCAGGAGGGCGAAATCAAGCGCGTCGGCGAAAATCACGTGCGCCACGTGGACGTGCGCATCATCGCCGCCACCAATAAAAATTTGCAGGAGAAAATCAAAGACGGCTCGTTTCGCGAGGATTTGTATTACCGCTTGAACGTCATCAATATCGTGTTGCCTTCCCTGCGCGAGCGCGCCGAAGATTTGCCGTTGTTGATCCAGCATTTTCTGACGAAGTTTTCCGCCAAATATAAAAAAAATATTCACGGTTTTACCGCGGAGGCGCTGAATATGATGACGCGCCACGGCTGGCCCGGCAACGTGCGGGAATTGGAAAATACCGTCGAGCGCGCCGTGGTGTTGGCGAAAGGCGCATTGATCAGCCCGCTGGAATTGCGGCTGCCGGAAACGAACAGCCATGCCGTGGCTTCGTTTCCTTCCGGCATGACGCTCGATCAAATGGCCAAACAGCTCGTCGAACAAACGCTGCGCGAATTGCAGGGCAACGTGACGCATGCCGCCGAGCGGCTGGGCGTGTCGCGCCGCTGGATTCAATACAAGCAAAAGCAATGGGCTCATGCAAAGAATTGACGGCTATCAAATTTTTGCGGAATTGACGCGCGGCCCCGGCTCGACGATTTACAAGGCGTGGGATTTTCAAAACCATCGTCTCGTGCTGATCAAGCGCTTGCCGGCCGATGCCGCGGCCGAGCCGCAGTGGCGCGAGCAATTGCGCAAAGAAAGCAAGATCAGCGCGCGCCTGGCCCATCCGAATTTGCGGCGTATTTTTCAAACCGGCGTGGTGGATGAAGAGCCGTACATCGTGCTGGAGTTCGTCGAAGGCCCGACGCTGTTTGAGCTGATCAAAAAAAATAAAAAACTGCCGCTGGACATCTGCCTGTACATTGCGCGCGAGCTGGCGAAAGGCATGGTGGCGGTGCACCAACACAAAGTTTTGCACCGCGACCTCAAACCGCAAAACGTTTTTCTTTCCTTCGGCGGCGAGATCAAGCTGGGCGATCTCGGCCTGGCCCAGGAGCGCCAAGAGGAAACGACCTCCATTGCCGGGACGCCGGCGTACATGGCGCCGGAGCAGGTGTTGGGCCAGGAAGTCAGCGAAGCCAGCGATTTGTTCTCGTTTGGCGCCGTGTTCTATGAAATGTTGACCGGTGAGCCGGCGTTTGCCGATCGCACGCTGTCGGCGACGTTGCACCACGTGGTCAATTGGGAGCCGGTGCCGATCGCCTTGTTGCGGCCGGAGACGCCCGTCGATTTGATTTCCACCTGCCAGAAATTGCTGGCGAAAAATCCTGCTGAACGGTTTCGCGATGCGAAAACGGTGCTCGAGCATTTGAGCCGGCTGGAGCGGCGATACGGCTGGATGACCACGGCAAAAAATTTAGCCGGGTTCATCGAAGCGCCGCCGGCTTATCGCCAGGTGGCGTTGCAACAAAACATTGCAGGGGAGTCGTCAACCATTGCAACGAAACGTTCCAGAACGCCGAGTTTAAGTTGGGGCACGGCCGCCGTGGTGAGCGCCTTGATGTTTTTAGCGGGGGTGGTTTACATTAAAATTTTAAAAGATCGCATGGAGAGCAAGGCCAAGCTCGCGGCCACCGGGAACGTGGTTTCGGCGCCTTTGCAATATGCGCCGTCGCCGCGTGCCAGGGGTTATCTCGATTTGCAGGTGAAGCCGTGGGGCGTCGTGCGTATCGATGGGGAAACGCTGGGCAAAACCCCGCTGGCGCAGCCGCTGGAATTGCCGGCGGGAAATTATCTGCTGGTGATTGAACATCCGCGCCTGGGAACGCGTGAATTCGCCGTGCAGATCGAGCGCGGCGATACGTTGCGGCAAGCCATCGATCTGACCAAACCGTAATTTTGTCGAACTCATTTGTAATCGCTCCGCTAAAAATTCTCACATCGGCTGCGAAAAATTTTTGCGGCCACCCCCGGCGGCAGAAGACAAAAAAGCCGCGAGGCTTTTGCGGCGTCAAGCGGTTCAAGATTAACTCACTGATTATCCGAAGGACGGCGCCAGTCGCGCCAACGGCAGCAAACGCCAGATGAAACTGGCACAGACTTTGTAAAAGAAAAAGACGCAGGTGTAAATGTAGTTTTGATTTCTCGTTCAAGGATGTGGAATCATTCAGGACGAATCTAACGCGGGTTTCGGACGAATCTCAAAGGATTTGAGTGCAACACAAGGACGGGCTGCAACCGTGTTGGTTTGATTTTTCGGCGCCGGGCGCCTCGCCTTTGACGGCAAATTAAAGGCGACGCCCGCCGCGCTGTTTTCGTTTCGCAGTTTAAAAGCGCTCATCAATGGAGTGATGGCAGCTTCGTTGACGAGCGCTTTTTTTCTGATAGCTACCTCGGGAAATCAGCAAACCTCTTTTTTAAATTTACTTTAACGGTGGATCGGCCGTTCCTCTCAGGGACGCGGGAAAAGTTTTTGTGGCCGATCGCCAAATTCATTCATTACCCCATAA
>CAZVZZ010000170.1:0-5467 GCA_964631505.1 uncultured Cytophagia bacterium | reverse complement strand
CCGCCAAAATCGACTTTCGGCGCTTCCTGCGCTTGCGCGCTGGCTTCAAAATACGGTTTCTGCGCAAAACCAAACATATTGGCAAACAGAACGGTGGGGAACGAGCGCTGGGTCGTGTTGTACCCCTGCACCGCTTCATTGAAACGCCGGCGTGACACCGCGATGCGATTTTCCGTGCCTTCCAACTGCGTTTGCAAATCGCGATAGTTCTGGTTCGCTTTCAAATCGGGATATTTTTCAACGACGACGAGCAAACGGCCGAGCGCGGCGCCGAGATTATCCTGCGCTTGCTGGAATTTTTGAAACGCCTGCGGATCGTTGAGCAAATCGCCGGCGTTGATTTCCGGGCGCGTCGCGCTGGCGCGCGCTTCAATAACTTTTTGCAAGGTCTCTTGCTCGAAGTTGGCAGCGCCCTGCACGGTCGCGACCAAATTGGGAATCAAATCGGCGCGGCGCTGATAATCGGTTTGCACCTGCGCCCACGCCTGCTTCACACCTTCGTCGAGATTGACGAGGCCGTTATATTTTCCACGCACCCACAAGCCTAAAACAACGGCGAGGCCGACAACAATCAGCAGAATTTTGATACCACGACTCATTTTCCAATCCTCCTAGGGTTTAGTTTATAAAAGGGTTAACGGTTAGTCAGCTTTCCGGTTAACAGATGATCCGGCAAACAAACGGCTACATCCGGTCAATATAATTGGTCAGTTTCTCAATCTGGTTGATATAATCTTCCATGAGTTTCCACAATTCTTCGCGATACAAATTTTCATTTTTTTCCTGCAAGCGAAATAGCGGAGCAATAAAATTGCTGTCCAGCACGGTCAAGTCGGCAATTTTTTGAAAGATCGCTTTATGCGTATCGGGAATGGTCTCATTTTTATAAAACAGAAACGCTTCAAAAAGCGCCGCAAAAGCGCGAATCGTGCGCAACAATAAATTGCGCAAGCCGTCGCGGTCGTGGCCGGTTCCCAATAAACCTTCGCGCAAATGCAGCAGGTTGCCTTTAAACTCGCGTTCCAATTGCAAACGCAAATTCTGCGGCGAAATTTGCAAATCGGCAAGCGGATCGCTGCCGAATACGACTTGGTGGTGCAGTTTCATGTCGAGAAATTCGATGGGAAAACTATCCAGCGAGGCTCGACTGTAATCACGCGTGAGCACCCGCGGAACGGCGACGCCGCTGGATCGCCATCTTTCAGTGATCGCCACCGCCTCTCGCAGTTTCGCCATGCCGGCCGGCGTTAGCGTCACGAGAAAATTAATGTCGGATTTTCCTGCAACATACTCGCCGCGCGCCGCGCTGCCGTACAGAATGATCGACTCCACCTCGCGGCCAAAAGCAGTTTGCCAGTCGGTGACGTATTCTTTAAAAATACTTTCCGGCGCTGCCGGGAATTTTTTCATGTTTTCCTCTGTCCTGTTGTTTTACAACGCACGAAACGCCAAAGTTATGCGTTTCGCCTTTGGCGCGATGCTATTTCACCAACTCCTCCCTGCCCCGCCGCCACCGCTGCCGCCGCCGCCAAAGCCACCAAAACCGCCGCCGAAGCCTCCGCCAAAACCGCCGCCGCCCCAATGATCACGGCCGCCGCGACCGCCGCCGAACATGCCGGAAAATAAAAGCGGCCCCAACAGGCCCGAACGTGCCAAAACAATGATGATGATAAAAAGAATGATGATGGCGAGAGGAGAAAACTCCCCTTCGGAACGTTGTGACCGCCGAAAATTGGGACGCACCGCACCGGTGATTTGCACGCCGGCATCCGCGGCGATCACGCCGGCAATCGCCTGCGTTCCAGCCAACAGGCCCGCGCCATAATCATTGCGGCGAAATTGCGGAATGACATACTGATCGAGAATGCGGCCGGCTGTGATATCGGGCAAAATGCCTTCAAGTCCGAAGCCGGTTTCGATGCGCACTCTTTTGCGCTCGCCCAATGCCAAAAAAAGCAGAACACCGTTGTCTTTGCCTTTTTTGCCAAGGCCCCATTTCGTAAAAAGACGGTTGGCAAATTCATCCGGATCTTCGTCGCCGATCGTTGAAAAGGTCGCAATCGCCATTTCCGCGCCGGTTTTCTCGCGCAGCTCGTAGCAAAGCGCTTCAATTTTTGCCGCGGCCTGCGGCGAGATCACATTGCCAAAATCATTGACAAAGCCGCGGGCTTCGGGAAAATCCTGCGCGCCGGCGCCGGCCATGCCGAACAGTATAATGAATAGAATATTTCGTGAGATCAAATTTTTACTCGCCTTTTTTCCGGTGCCACTTCCAGCCAAAAAGCAAACCGCCTAATTTTCGTGACCATTTATATTTCGCGGCCCAGCGCCGAATTCGATTGCCATCATGGTGATGATGATGATAATGATGGCGGTGTTCTTCACGCGCGCTATAAGTTTGCACCGGCTTAAAGGGCGCGGTTTCCATGGTCCGGGAGCGGAAATCCGAAGTCTGGGGTTGAAAATCCGCGTTTCGAAGTTTATTTTCCGCGGATAATAATTCGGCTTCTGTGCAAACACCGCGTTTAATGAGCACCTCGATAACGGCCTCGAGTGAAACGTTTTCAAGACCCGTCGTCAACGCCGGCGGCGACGTTGCCCAAGCCGGCGGGGAGTTCTTTTTTTGCTCACCCTCATGCCGGCGAGGAATTTGCAATTTGTCAGTCATCTGATGATGTCCTTGAATATAATTTCTTCGTGTCCTAAAAAAACTGTACGGCTTAAAGCGTTTTCTTTTCAAACGGGCAAAGCGCGGCGATCACGCACGGTTGGCATGACGGCCGCCGCGCTTGGCACGTGTAGCGGCCGTGCCATTGCAACAGAATCGTGCCGCGCGTGTATCGCGAGGGCGGCAACAACTGGCGCAAATCCATTTCAATTTTGTCGGGATCGGTCTGCGCGGAAAAATATAAACGTTCGGTGGATAATCGTTTCACGTGCGTGTCCACCGCCACGGTTTGCTCGCCGAACGCATGCGCGAGCACGACATTGGCGGTTTTGCGGCCAACACCGGATAAGTCAACGAGCGCGGCAAGATCCGCGGGAACTTTGCCGCCGTGTTTTTCAATGAGCTGCTGGCAACAACGCTGAATGAGTTTGGCTTTGTTTTGATAAAACGTGATTGGAACCAAATCTTTTTCCAATTGCGCCGGCGCGGCGCTTGCATAGTCTTCCGGCTTGCGGTATTTTTTAAACAATTTCGCCGTGACTTGGTTAACCAATTTATCGGTGCACTGCGCCGCCATGATCGTGGCAATCAGCAATTCCAACGGCGACGTGAAATCCAATTCCAAATGCGCGGCCGGGTAAGCTTTTTCCAGCCGATCCAAAATGGCGGAGATTTTTGCCGTGGTCCACTTGAACGGCGGCTTGGCGGACGAACGTTTTGGCATTGTTGTGCTGAACTCTTCAAAATTTAACAACTCTTGCGGCATAAGCAAGATGATTTTAAAACACCGTCACCTTCACGTATTTCTGCGGATGCTTTTTGATGTCTTCAATGAGCACGTTCAAATTTCGCATGGTCGTGGCGAGGCTGTCGTGCAAGCTGCGTTCATAAACCAGAGCGCCGAGCGTGCCTTCGCGGCTTTCCAGCGCTTGTGAGGTTTTTTTGAGCGTAGCCGCCGTGGTCGCCAGATCATTCGATGCCGCTTCCAATCGCGCGGTGGCAGCAGCGAGATTTGCCACCGTGGAATCGACCTGGCTGGAGTTGTGATTGAACATTTTGTTCAAATGCTCGGAGCTGCCGCGCAGATTCGCCATGGTCAAATCGATGTTCTTTTGATTTTGCGCCAGAATCGCTTCCAGGATCGCCGTGGTGCCGCGCACGTGACGCAGCGTCGCTTGCATGCGATCAACGTTTTGATCGCTCAACAGCGTGTCAACGGCAGTATGAATGCGCTTTTCCAAGCCCGCAATCGCGGGCGTCAAATCTTCCAAGCCGCCGACTAACTCGCCGTACACGACGTCGCCATCGACATAATAATCGCTGCTGTCGCTGGGAACGATGTTGATGACTTTGCCGCTGATCAACCCGCCGCTGCCGAGCAAAAATCGCGAGCCGCGCGGCACGCGCTGTTCGTCGAGCAGGAAAATCGAAACTTCCGCAAAGCCGCCCCGATAAACCGGCGGCCTCTCCACCCGGCCGATTTTTACGCCGACGAGATACACCGGATCACCGCGCTTCAGGCCCTGCACGGTCGTAAAAAGAACCTTCAATTCATAATTCCGCCAACCCACGGTTTTTTCACTGAGCCAGATCAGACCGATAACCAGAATGAGGCTGGCGATAAAAAACACAATGCCAATCGCCGCCTCCATCGAACGAGTTTTCATAACGCTGTTATTGCCCTCACGATTAAAGCGTAAAACGCAATTCGTAATGCGCACAGTACGTTTTACGCTTTACGTTTTATTTATGACGTTTTACATTTTATTTTTTACGTGTTATTACAATTGTCCTTCCATAAACCGCCGGATCATGTCGCTATCGTTGCGGGAAATTTCATCCGGCGCGCCGACCGCGGCCACTTTGCCTTCGTGAAACAGCGCGATGCGGTCGGAAATTTCCGTCGCGAGTTTAACGTCATGGGTGACGACGATCGAGGTGATCTTCAACTGCCGCTGCAACCGCACGATCAAATCGCCGATGATGATGGCGGTTTTGGGGTCGAGTCCGGTGGTGGGTTCATCGTACAAAATATAATTCGGCTTCATGGCAATGGCGCGCGCCAAGCCGACACGCTTGCGCATGCCGCCGCTCAACTCGTCCGGATTCAGCTCTTCGACCCCATGCAACTCCACCTGCTCCAAGCATTCGGCCACCCGCCGGTCGATTTCGCCGGCGGTCATTTTGGTGTGCATGCGCAGCATGAAGCCGACATTCTCGTTGACTGTCATTGAATCAAACAGCGCCGCCGATTGAAACAATACACCGATGTGTTTGCGCAATTCCTGCATTTCCGTACGCGACAATTTCGGCACGAGCTGGCCGTCCACCCACACTTCGCCGCGGTCGGGCTGCAAAATACCAATGATGTGTTTCAGCGTTACGCTTTTGCCGCAGCCGCTGGGGCCGAGAATCGAGATCAACTCACCCTCTTGCACCGTGAGATTGATGCCGCGCAAAACGTGTTTGTCGTCGAACGATTTGTAAACGTCTTTGAACTCGATCATGAATCGCTACAAAATTTAGAAAAATGGCCCTCGCCCAGCCTCGCGGCGGCCAATAAAAAGTCGATTAATAAAACTTCAACAAGGTGCGCGTCAAGACATAATCCATAATCAAAATAAATGACGACGAGGCGACCACCGTGGCCGTTGCCGCCATGCCGACGCCTTTGGCGCCCTGATCGGTTTCCATGCCCAGATAGCTGCCGAGCAGCGTGATAATGCCGCCGTATACCGTCGCTTTAATCAAACCCACCCAGACATCTTTGAAACGAAACACTTCTTTCATGCCGCGCAC
>CAZVZZ010000169.1:0-5482 GCA_964631505.1 uncultured Cytophagia bacterium | reverse complement strand
GGATCGGTGCGCTTGCCTTTAAATTCCGCGGCAATGCTCCAATACTCTTCGGGAATGAACGCGTCGATCAACGCTTCGCGCTCGCAAATCAACCGCAACGCCACGGATTGCACGCGGCCGGCGCTGAGGCCGCGATAAATCGTGCGCCACAAAATCGGGCTGACCTGATAACCCACGAGCCGGTCCACCACGCGCCGGGCTTTTTGCGCCACCACTAAATTCTCATCGATCGGCAGCGTGTGCTCCAGCGCCTGCTTTACCGCGCGCTCGGTGATTTCATTGAAACGGACCCGCAAAATATTTTTATTATGCGGCTGAATCACCTCCGCGAGATGTGCCGCAATTGCTTCGCCTTCGCGGTCAGGGTCGGTGGCGATAAATACCCGCTCGACGTTTGCCGCGGTTTTGCGCAAATCCGTCAACACCTTCCCCTTGCCGCGAATCGTGATATATTCCGGTTCAAAGCCATTGTCGACGTTCACACCAAGCCGCTGTTTCGGCAAATCCTTGACGTGGCCGACCGAAGATTTAACGGTATAATCTTTTCCGAGAAATTTATTGATCGTTTTCGTTTTGGCAACGGATTCAACAATGACTAACGCCTTCGACATATTTTATGATAAAACTCCTGTCATGCGATAATAAAATAATTTTTCATTCGTTAAACGTAACACGTAAAATCATTGTAACACTTTATGATTTTATATTTACGTTTTAGACTTACGTTTTACGCTTTACCCTCAATGCACGGCGGCAGTATGATTCAGCATGAGAAACGCTTCGTCGCTCCAACCGCCCTCGTGGCCTAACGTGGAGGCCACCATGGTTTTAATCGCCTCGATCGGCAGGCGCGGCGCGCCCATCATCATCGCCCGCTCGATCACTTGCTCGATTTGCGCGTCGCTCAAAATCTCCAGATGCTTGAGCTGCAATAAATAGCCGTACGCTTCCGGCGCAATCACCAGGCGTTCGAGATCATGCAACACCCGAAACGTTCCCGGCAGCGTCGGCCCGGTGTGCCGAACCATCTCTTCATTTTGATATTGCCGGTGCTCATAGAGCCATGAGAACGCCGAGCTGATTTCGTTTTCGGTGTAGCCGCGCTGCCGCAAATCGCGCGAAATCATTTCCATGTGCCCCGGCGCCGCTGCCTCGCCCTGAATTTCATTCATAATATAAACCAGAATCTCGACCACGCGCTCATTCATGCCATCTTCTCCGGATGAATTCCATTTTCAAGTTGCCTGCAATGTACGAAAAAAAATGATAAAAGCAAGGGATTTTACAATTTTTTAGTAATTGCCGGCAAGCGTTTCGTGTAAAATCAAGCATTTGGCATTTATTAAGCGCGCTCAAAATACCGCGCGCGCTCCCAACTCGTCACCACGTCATCAAATTTGCGCTGTTCGGTTTTGAAAAAATGCAAATAATGCGCGATCACCGTCTCGCCAAACACTTCGCGCGCCCACGCGCTTTTTTCCAATTCTGCCACGGCTTCGTTGAGCGAACGCGGCACCTGCGGCAATTCGCGCGTGGCATAAACATCGCCCGCAAACATCGGCGGCGGCTCGATTTGTTTTTCGATGCCGTCCAGCCCGGCGGCCAGCGCCGCGGCAAAAGCCAAATAGGGATTGGCATCCGCGCCCGGCGCGCGACATTCGATGCGGAGCGACGGGCCGTGCCCGACGATGCGAAAGCCCGCGGTGCGATTGTCATAACTCCAGGCAATCGCGGTCGGCGCAAACGAGCCGGCACGATAACGTTTGTACGAGCTGGGATACGGCGCGTAAAACGGATAAGTCTCGCGCAAATGCGCCATCCACCCGCCAAGAAACCAGCGAAACAACGCCGAAGCCTGCACCGGCCCCAACTCAGTGTTGCCGGGGAACAACGGTTGTTGATTATTGTTGTCCCGCAAGCTCACGTGTATATGCAAGCCGGAGCCGGCGTAGCGCTCATCCCATTTTGCCATGAACGTCACGGCGCAATTTTGTTGCAACGCTACTTCTTTCGCGAGATGCTTGTAGATCACGTGCCGGTCGCACATTTCTAAAAAATCGGCGTAGCGCAAATTGATTTCCTGCTGGCCCGGCCCCCATTCGCCTTTGGAAAATTCCACCGGCACGCCCGAGCGGTCGAGATGCTGGCGAATCGCGCCGATGATGAACTCTTCTTTGGTGCCCTGCAAAAGATGATAATCTTCGATATAATTGCCGAGCGGCTCGAGATCGACATATTTTTTCTTCGCCGCCTCGGCGTATGAATCTTTGAAAACGTACAACTCCAATTCCGAGCCGCCGATCGCGAGATAGCCCTTATTGGCGGCGCGCTCGATTTGTTTTTGCAAAATGCTGCGCGGCGCGATTTCGACCAAATCCTCTTTTTCTTCACTATAAACATCGCAGAGTACGATTGCCGTTTTATCCAGCCAGCTCGCCAGCCGCAGCGTTTTTAAATCCGGCACCAGTCGAAAATCGCCATAGCCCTTTTCCCAGCTTGTGAACGCATAGCCCGGCACCGGATCCATTTCCATATCGCAGGCGAGCAAATAATCGCAGGCATGAATCGCATGCGCGAGCACGTCGTTAATGAAATAATGCCCGCTGATGCGCTTGCCCATGAGCCGCCCGTACATATCCGGAAACGCGGTGAGCACGGTTTCGATTTGTTCGTTCGCCACCATTTTTTTCAGCGTTTCGATATCGAGCTTGCCGCGAATTGGTGCAGTTGACATAAGTTTTCCCTCGTTGATCACAGCACTCAATTTTCACCCAACGCCATTTTTACATTGTCCAGGTATTTTTCCAGCGTCGCCGTATGACCGAAAATGAATTTGGACATGAAACGAAAAAGTGGATTATACACTTCGCCGTTTTCCGTGATGGTCAGCGTCGTGCCCGCAGCGCCGGCTTGCAGTTCGAACGTCCATGAGCCGCCGAACGGCAAATTTTTATCCGCGATCACCGTCACCATTTTTTCAAACGGCTGCGCCTCCTGAAGCGCAAAGGTGATGCTTTCACCGTGGCTGTCGATTTCCTTCCAGGAGTTTTCGTTGACCACTTCGACTTGTTTTAATTCTTTGCGCCATTTGGGATAATCGGCAAATTGGGTGAGCAATTGCCAGATTTTTTCCGGCGTGGCTTTAAGCTCCACGCGGCGCGAGGCCGTGTGCGCCACCGGCAACAATGTGCCGGCTATAAACATGATGGCGGCGACGCCTATTACAGCGCCCAAGATTATAAGCACCCACTTCATAACAGCTCCTTTCTTGTTTGCAAAACGCTATTTTATTGCTAATGCCATAGAAGCGAATTTTGCTTGACTGCTTTTAATTTCCCGTGTAAATAAAAACACTCTTCAATTCACAATAATGCTCCAACGCCGCCAATCCCAGCTCGCGTCCCACGCCGCTGTGCTTTACGCCGCCGAACGGCGCTTCGAGATGCACGCTGCTGCCGGAGTTGATCGAGAGCACGCCGGTTTCCACCGCGCGAGCGACTCGCAAGGCGCGTTCGATATCGCGCGTCCAAATCGAGCCGGACAAACCATAAAGGCTGTTGTTGGCAATCGCGACCGCCTCGACTTCCGTTTCGAATGGAATAACGGAAAGCACAGGCCCAAAAATTTCTTCTTGCGCGATTTTCATTTCCGGGCGAACGCTGGCAAAAAGCGTTGGATAGAGAAACGCGCCGACCGCCAGCGCGCCCGTCTCCGGCGCACTGCCGCCACACAACAGTTCTGCGCCTTCGCTGCGGCCGCTTTCAATGTAACCGCAAACGCGCTCGCGATGGCTCAGGGAAATCAGCGGCCCCATTTCGGTTTTCTCATCGAGCGGATCGCCGATTTTCACTTTTTGAAAAACGTCGATAAGCTGCGCCACCAACTGGTCGTAAATCGGACGCTCGACGAGCAAACGGCTGCGCGCGCAGCAATCTTGTCCCGTATTTCCCAAAAGACTCGAGGCCGCGGAAGCAACGGCGCGCTCAAAATTGGCGTCGGCAAAGACAATGTTCGCCGATTTGCCGCCGAGTTCCAATGTCACGCGTTTGACGTCATCCGCCGCCAGCCGCATCACATGCCGGCCAATTTCCGTCGAACCGGTGAAAGAAATTTTGCGCACCAGCGGATGGCGCACCAGCGCTTCACCGGCGGGAACGCCTTCGCCGGGAACGACATTGAAAACGCCTGGCGGAATTCCCGCTTCCAATGCGAGTTCGCCAAGACGCAGCGCAGTGAGCGGCGTTTGTTCCGCCGGTTTAACGACGATGGTGTTGCCCATCGCCAGCGCCGGCGCACTTTTCCACGCGGCGATCACCAGCGGATAATTCCACGGCAGAATCAAACCGCACACGCCGATTGGCTCGCGAAACGTGAGGCTCACGCCGGGCGCGGCCACCGGAATGGTGCTGCCGCCGATTTTGTTGATTGCGCCGGCGTAATATTCGAAACAGTTGGCCGCGGTTCCCACTTCGTCGCGCGCGTCGGTGATCGGCTTGCCGACGTTTCGGCTTTCCAATTGCGCCAGTTCTTCGACGTGCTCGCGAAGCAGGGTCGCCAATCGCAAGAGTATGCGTGTGCGCTCGCGGCTGTTGATTTTTCGCCAAACCGGAAACGTGCGATGCGCGCTCTGCACGGCGGCGTCAACGTCTTCAACGCCGGACTCGGCAACAATCGCGAACGGCTCGCCCGTTGCTGGATTGATCAGCGTCGTGGTTTTACCTGATAACGCCGGCACGCGCTGGCCATTAATCAGGAGATTCTCTTGTTGATTGCTTTTGTTCATGATGATATAAAATGCTGACTTGTCAATTGTCGAAGTTGATCCAAGATACCAAAATCTTGTTGAAAAGTCAAGATGCGCATCGACCGGTCGAAGATTTAGTTTCACCTTGACTATCTCGGACGAAAGCGGTAATTTTTAGTGGGACTAAAATTTTTAAAGGAATGATATGAAAAGCGATTTTGCCATTGCCGCCGTTTTCTGGTGTTTAATCTTGAGCCTCGCCGCCTGCACGATTCACACGCCGGAAATGAAATTCACCGGCGAGAAAACCGCGCTGGAGAATCAGATTCTCGGCACCTACAATCAAGTCCGCGAAGACGTGTGGATGGTCGCCTCGGTGCGCGCCGCCAATCCCGACAGCCAGATCACGCTTTCCGAGGAGAAGCGCGCCGTGCTCACCGCCATTCAAAACCGCGAGTTCAACAAGGACGACGTCGAAGAGTTCAAGCGTGACGGCGCCGTCGGCGAAAACGCGCGCGGCCTGCTGGAGATTCGCCCGCTGCCGCGCCTGCAAACCGATGCCAATTATCACAAGCTGGTCGAAGACATCGTCGCTGAAGAGAACCGCGACCGGCAAATCATCATGCAGCGCATCACCGAAATCAATTCCAGCGCGCCGGCTTCCGAGGTCGAAAAAGTGTTCGCCAAAATGAACCACGACAATGCCCGCAGCGGCGACTGGCTGCAACTGCCGGACGG
>CAZVZZ010000168.1:0-5500 GCA_964631505.1 uncultured Cytophagia bacterium | reverse complement strand
CGACTTTTGCGGATACGGGTTTGACGGCGTTGTCGACGTTTTTTTATCGCGTCGTCGGTTTCAACGCCGACGGCCAGTCGAGTTATTCGAATGAGGCGAGCGCGAAGACGTTTCCGAACCCACCGGGCGCGCCGAGTAATTTAACGGTGGCGCCGTTGAGCAACACGAAAATCAAATTGGATTGGACGGATAACGCGAGCAACGAAGAGGGCTTCAAGATCGAGCGCCGCACCGGCGCGACGGGCCTCTTTGCTGAGGTCGGGACGGTTGCGCCAAACGTGAAAACTTTTACGGACACCAGCTTGAGCGCGTTGACGCAGTTCTTTTATCGCGTGCGCGCTTACAACGCCGGCGGCCATTCGGTATTTTCCAATCTGGCGAATGCCACGACGCTGCCGAATCCGCCCAATGCGCCGAGCAATTTAACGGCGACGGCGGTTAGCCCGAACCAAATCAATTTAGCCTGGTCGGATAATTCCGACAATGAAGATGGGTTTAAGTTGGAACGCCGGCCGAGCACGGTGACGACTTTTACGCAAATCGCGACGCTCGGGGCGAATGCGACGGCTTTTGCCGACACCGGTTTGATCGCGAATGTTAAATATTTTTACCGCATTCGCGCGCACAACACCGGCGGCCATTCGGCTTTTTCCGCGGCAGTTGAAGGTGTCACCTTGCCGAGCACGCCGAGCAATTTGACGGCGAAAGCGTTGAGCAACAAGAAAATCAAGCTGGACTGGACGGACACGGCGACCAATGAAGACGGCTTTAAAATCGAGCGCAAAACCGGCGCGACGGGCCTCTTTGCTGAGGTCGGGAATATCGCCGCGAATGTGAAAACCTATACGGATTCAAGCTTGAGCGCGGTAACGGAATATTTCTATCGCGTGCGGGCGTTCAACGCCGGCGGCCATTCGGCTTATTCGAATGAAGCCAAGGCGAAGACGCTGCCGAATCCGCCGGGCGCGCCGAGCAATTTAACGGCGACGGCAGTCAATTCAAAGCAAATCAATTTGGCGTGGCTGGATAATGCCACGAACGAATCCGGTTTCAAAATCGAGCGCCGTCCCAGCACCACGGCAACTTTCGCGCAAATCGGAACCGTAGCGGCAAATGTGAAAGCCTTTGCCGATACCGGCTTGGCGGCAAATGTGATTTATGTGTATCGCGTACGCGCGTACAACCCCGGTGGCCATTCGGCTTTCTCCAATACTGCGGAGAACGTCACTTTGCCGAACCCGCCAACCAATTTGACGGCGGTGGCGTTGAGCAACACCAAAACCAAGCTGGATTGGTTGGATAATTCCAGCAATGAAGATGGTTTCAAGATCGAACGCAAAACCGGCGCGGCCGGAACCTTTGCCGAAATTGCCACTGTGGCGGCGAATGTGAAAACCTTTGCGGATTCGAGCTTGAGCGCCGTGACGAATTATTTCTATCGTGTGCGCGCCTTCAACACCGGCGGCCATTCGGGCTACTCCAATGAAGCTAACACGACGACGCTGCCCAACACCCCGGTGGCGCCGAGCAATCTCGCGGCAACGCCGGGTTACAAGAAAGTCAATCTGGCGTGGTCGGATAATGCCGGCAACGAAGATGGTTTCAAAGTCGAACGCCGTTTGGATACGGAAGCCGGTTTTGCGCAGATTGCAGCGCTGCCGGCCAACACGGTGGCGTTTGCCGATTCGGGCCTCGGCGTGAGCTTGAAGTATATTTATCGCATTCGCGCGTTCAATGCCGGCGGCAATTCCGCTTTCACGGCGGAAGCGGCGGCAACGACGCTGCCGGATACTCCGGTTAATTTGGCCGCGACCGCGGTGAGCAACACGAAAATCAATCTGGCGTGGTCGGATTCGCCGAACGCGGAAGATGGTTTCAAGATCGAACGCAAAACCGGCGCGGCTGGAACCTTTGCGGAAATTGCGACGGTTGCCGCGAATGTGAAAGCTTATGCAGATTCGAACTTGAGTGCGGTGACGGATTATTTCTATCGCGTGCGGGCGTTTAACGCGGGCGGCCATTCGGGCTACTCCAATGAAGCCAACGCGACGACGCAGCCGAATACGCCGCTGCCGCCAAGCAATTTCTTGGCGACGCCGGGCTACAAGCGGATGAATCTGGCGTGGTCGGATAATTCCGGCAACGAAGACGGTTTCAAGATTGAACGCCGTTTGCATACGGAAGCCAATTTTACCCAGATCGCGATTCTGCCGGCAAATGCCGCGGCCTATGTCGATTCGGGCCTGGCGGTGAGCACGAAATACATTTATCGGATGCGTGCCTTCAATTCCGGCGGCCATTCCGCTTATTCCGCAGAAGCGGCAACGACCACGTTGCCGGATGCGCCGGTTAATCTGACGGCGACGACGCAAAGCAATACGAAAATCAATTTGGCCTGGAGCGACAATGCCAATGCCGAAGACGGTTTCAAGGTCGAGCGCAAAGCGGGCGCGGCCGGCGTGTTTGCCGAAATTGTTTCGGTAGCGCCGAACGTCAAAACGCTGGCGGACACGGGTTTGAGCGCCAACACGGAATATTTCTATCGCGTGAAAGCCTTCAATGCCGGCGGTAATTCGGCGTTCTCCAACACGGCGAACGCCACGACGCTGCCCAACGTTCCGGGCGCGCCGGATAGCCTCAAAGCCAAACCCGGCAAAAAGCGGATTGATCTGGCATGGAAAGATAACTCCGACAATGAAACTGGTTTCAAGATTGAGCGCCGTCAGGGGGCAGCCGTCAATTTCACGCAAATCGCGACGGTGCCGGCAAACGCCACCGCTTTTGCTGACACCGGCCTGGGCGTGAGCACGAAATATGCTTATCGCATTCGCGCTTTCAACACGGGCGGCCATACGCCTTATTCGGCGGCGGTCGAAGCCACGACCCTGCCCAACCCGCCGGCGGCGGCGACGGCGCTGTTGGCGAAAACGAGCAGCAGCAGCCAGATTGATCTTTCCTGGCAAGATAATTCCACGAACGAAGGCGGTTTCAAGATCGAGCGCAAACTCGGCAACGCCGGTACGTTCACGCAAGTTGCAACTGTCGGCGCGAATGTGCTGAGTTTTTCCAACGGCAATTTGAATGCGAACACGAAATATTTCTACCGCGTGCGCGCGTTCAACGCCGGCGGCAATTCGGCTTATTCCAACAACGCCGAAGCGACAACGCTGCCGAAAGCGCCGGTCGCGCCAACCAATTTGACCGTGACGGTCGTGAGTTTTTCCAAGTTAAATTTGGCGTGGCAGGATAAATCGGCGAATGAAGACAGCTTTATGGTCGAACGCAAGCTTGGCGCCGCGGGAACGTTTGCGCAAATTGCAAAACTTCCGGCCAACGCGGTTGCTTTCGGCGACACCGGCTTGTCGGCGAGTACACAGTATTTCTATCGCGTGCGCGCTTCCAACACCGGCGGCCTGTCGCCCTATTCCAATGAAGGCAATGCAACGACCAACCCCGGCCCGCCGGATCCGGCCTCGGGTTTGACGGCAACGCCTGTCAATCAAACGCGTATCGCGTTGGTGTGGACGGATCATTCCACTAACGAAGCCGGCTTCAAAGTCGAACGCAAGACCGGCGCGGGCGCTTTTGTGCAGGTTGGAATTGCCGGCGCGAATGCAACCAGTTTTGCTGACACCGGCCTCGTGGCCAACACCGAATATGTTTACCGCGTGCGCGCTTACAACGTAACAGCGAACGCCGCTTACACCAATGAAGCGACCGCGAAAACATTTCCTCAGCCTCCAACCGCGCCAACGGGTTTGACGGCTGGCCCCATGGTCAATTTGCAAATCAGTTTGACCTGGCAGGATAAATCAGCGAACGAAGATAGTTTCCGGCTCGAGCGCAAGTTAGGCGCCGGCGGCACGTTCGTGCAAATCGCGAAGATAGCGAAAAACACGACGAGCCACGTGGACAGCGCGTTGAGTCCGGTGACGCAGTATTTTTATCGCGTCCGCGCTTCCAATCTTGGCGGCCATTCGGGTTATTCCAATGAGGCGACGGCGACGACGTTGGTCAAACCGCCGACCGCGCCGAGCAACCTGACGGGCACGACGGCCAGCCAGACGCAGATCAATCTGGCGTGGACCGATAACGCCAATGACGAAGACGGTTTCAAGATTGAGCGCAAAAACGGCAGCGGCGCCTTTACGGAAATCGCTTCAGTAGCGCCGAACGTGAAGACGTATCAGGATAACGGCTTGAGCCAGGACATCGAGTATGTGTATCGGGTCCGCGCCTTCAATGCCGGCGGCAATGCGGGTTACTCGAATGAGGTGACGGCCATCACCTTGCCGAATCCGCCGAAAGCGCCGGTGAGTTTGACGGTGACGCCGGTGAGCAATAAGCGCCTCAATCTGGCGTGGGCCGACAGTTCGAAGAATGAAGCCGGATTTAAAATCGAGCGCAAAAAAGGCGCGGCCGGAACGTATTCGCAAATCGCCACGGTGAATGCGAATGTGAAAACCTATGCCGATACGACCTTGCTGCCGGCGACGCAATATTTTTATCGCGTGCGCGCGCACAACATCGGCGGCAATTCGGGTTATTCCAATGAAGCGAATGCAACGACGCTACCCAATCCGCCGAAGAAGCCGGGAAATTTGACGGCGACTGCGGCGAGCAACAAACGCATTAATCTGGCGTGGGGCGATAGTTCGAACAACGAAAACGGCTTCCGTATCGAGCGCAAAAAAGGCGCGGCCGGAACTTTCGCGCAAATTGCGCAGGTTAATGCAAATGTAAAGACATATGCCGATTCGACTCTGACGGCGAACTCGGCCTATTCGTACCGCGTGCGGGCGTTCAACACCGGCGGCAATTCGCTGTACTCGAACGAAGCGACGGCGACGACGTTGCCGAATCCGCCGAAAGCGCCGGCAAAACTGACGGCCACCGCAGTGAGCAAAACGAGAATCAATCTGGCTTGGGCCGACAGCTCCAACGATGAAACCGGCTTCCGCATTGAACGCAAAACCGGCGCGGCCGGAACGTATGCGCAGGTCGGTTCGGTCAATACCAATGTGAAGACGTTTGCGGACACGACGTTGACCGGCGGCACGCAGTATTTCTATCGCGTGCGGGCGTTCAACACCGGCGGTAATTCAGCTTACTCGAATGAAGCCAACGCGAAGACCTTCCCGAACGCCCCGGCAGGGCCGACCGCTTTGGCGGCGACGGTGGCCGGCGGCGATCAAGTGACGATCGCGTGGCAGGATAATTCGAATGACGAAGACGGTTTTAAAGTCGAAAGCAAACTCGGCGCCGACGGCACGTACACGCAAGTGGCGACGGTCGGGCCGAATGTGACCAACTATGAAAGCACGGGTTTGACCGAAGGCGTGACGTATTTTTATCGCGTGCGTGCTTTCAATCTCGGCGGCAATTCGGCTTACTCCAACGAGGCGAGCGCGATTCCGTCGAGCGGCACCAACTTCGCGCTGAACAAGCCGGCAGAAGCCTCGAGCACCGACAGCTCGAGCGCTGTGAGCCGCGGCAATGA
>CAZVZZ010000167.1:0-5541 GCA_964631505.1 uncultured Cytophagia bacterium | reverse complement strand
AAAAAAGTTAAAGAGAAAATCGGTGCTTGCAATTTTCCCGTGAAAACCGTATTATATAAGCTTAACTTTTACGGAACCTCAACATGCGTCGTTGGTTTTTTCTTTTTGCAATTCTATTTGCCGCCCCTCCCTTCGCGCTGCGCGCGCAGGAAATCATGCCGTTGGTGGAAATTAAACCCGGAATGAAAGGCGTTTGCCACACCGTGTTTCAAGGCGAGCGTCCGGAGGAATTCCCGATTGAAGTCGTCGAGATCATGCGCAATTTTTATCCAAAGCGCAGTCTCATCATTATTCGCTTGCAAGGCGAAAAAGCCGTGCATACTGGCGTCGCCGCCGGCATGAGCGGCAGCCCGGTTTATATCAACGGCAAAATGATCGGCGCGCTGTCGTATTCGCTGGCGGAGTTCGTGCGCGAGCCGCTGGCCGGCGTCACGCCGATTGAAGAAATGCTGGAAATTTTCGAGCGCGAAAATACGCGCGAGCGTGAGCTTTCGGCGTTTGTGCCGCCGGCACCCAACAAGTTTCTCGAAATGTCGCTGGGTCTCGCGGAAGTGACGTGGGAAAATTTTGTACCGCAGGAATTGTTGCAACGCCGTATGGCAATGATGGGAACGTTGCGCCCGATTGATCTGCCGCTGGCGTTGGGTGGGTTACAACCGCAATTCATTGAGCTGGCTGCGGGCCTGTTGAAACCCGCGGGTTTTCAAATCATCGGCGGCGGCCGCGGCAGCATTGAAGCAAGAGACAATTCCGATGCGGCCGCGTTGCTTCAACCCGGCGCCGCAATCGGCGCGGTATTGATGACCGGCGATGCCGACATTGAAGCCATCGGCACGGTGAGTTATCGCCAAGACAATCGCGTGCTGGCGTTCGGCCATCCGTTTTTTAACAACGGCCCGGTCGAGCTGCCGATTTCCTTGGCGAAAATTCTGTTCATCGTTCCGAGCGATCTCGGCTCATTCAAGCAGGGCGAGACTTCGAGTTTAGTCGGCACCCTGCGGCAGGATCGCACCACCGGCATTTACGGCGTGATCGGCGCGCCGGCGGCACTGACGCCGATGACGCTGCGATACACCGACGAAGCCGGCAAAACCTCGTCATTCGAATTTCGCTTCACCCAAGAACGCAGCCTCAACACCTTGATGCCGCTGGTGATGCGTTTCGTGCTCGTGAATGCGCTGGAATCAGGACGCTTGGCGACCGGCGAAAACAGTTTGCAGCTCACCGGCAACATTCAATTGCAAAGCGGCGAGAAGATCACGTTGGATGATTTTTATCCCGGTTTCACGCCGATGGGCGGTTTCGGTTTTCTGAACGGTATTTTGAAATCAACCGGCGAAATTGCCGCGACGGTCGGCGCGGTGATGGCCAACAATTTTCAGCCGGCCAAGCTCAGCCGCGTTGATCTGAATTTTGTTTCGATTCCCGGCCGCCGCAGCGCCACGCTGGATCAAGTTTGGGTTGATCGCAGCGAAGCGGAGCCGGGTGACACGATCACGGTCTTGGCGCGGCTCAAAGCCTTTCAAGGGCCGGAAAAATTAGTGCAACAAAAGCTGTTGATTCCCCGCGATGCGGAAGGCCGCTTTCTCACGATTCATGTGGGCAGCGGCGATGACCTTACCACGTTGGAATTGCGCACCGCGCCGGGCCGTTTTGCCGTGCGCAGTTTTCCGCAATTGATGGCGATTTTGCGGGAACGCCGGCGCAACGACGCGCTGTACTATCAATTGCGCCAGCCCGATCAAGGCTTGATCATCGACGGCGAAGAACTCTCGTCGCTGCCGCCGTCGGTTTATTCCGTCTTACAATCGCAAAACTTGAAAGGCAACTCCTCATTCGCGCGCGAGCAGCTTTTGGCGGAAACGCAGCAACCGATTGCCATTCCCGCCACGAAATCCGCCGCGATGAATAACCAAGCTTTTGCCGTTTCAGGTTTGAAGACGTTGCGGATCAAGCTACGTTCTTAAATAAAACGTAAGGCGTAAAACGTAATGCTTTGCTGTTTACGTTTTACGCCTTACGTTTTAATTCTTACGTTTTACGTTTCACGGAAATAGGAAACATGACACTGAAAAAAATTACCTTAGTTACCACATTAATTTTCGCCCTCGCGCTTTTCGCCGCCTCGCCGCAATTCAAAACCTTTCTCACGCAAGACGAGTTGGAAAACGGCAAAGCGCTGGGCGTTTCTATTGACGCGCTCGGACAATTACGCCTCGCGCCGGCGGTGCATGAGCGGCTCCGCGCCACCGTGCCGTATTTGTGGTGCGCGGCAAGCGACGCCGCTGGCAACGTTTATGTCGGTGGCGGCAATCCGGCGTTGGTGTTGCGCCTCAACGAAAAATCCAAGCCCGACACGGTTTTCACCAGCACCGAAATGGCGATCTTTGCGTTGGCGTGGTCACAAAATACGCTTTATATCGCCGCAGCGCCGGAAGGCCAAATTTATCGTCAAAGCGGCAATGCCAAAGCGCAGCCTTTTTTCAAACCGGAAGCGAAATATATTTGGAGCCTCATTCCACGTGCTGATGGCGCGTTGTACGTTGCCACCGGCGAGCCGGGCCGCATTTATCTCGTGCAGCCGAACGGGAAAGCTGAGGTGTTTTTTCAAAGCGAAGAGAAACACATTCGCAGTCTCGCCTTGGATAAAACTTCGGGCGTGTTGTATGCCGGTTCAAGCGGCAACGGTTATTTGTATCGGCTGACTTCCACCGGTGCGGCCAGCGTTTTGTATGATGCGGCGCATCCGGAAATTCATCAAATTGCGCTTGGCCGCGATGGCGTGGTGTATGCCGCCGCGGCCGGCGAGGCGAAAACGCCGGCGGGCCTCACCCCAACACCGGGCGCCAATTTCGCCGGCACTGAAGCGGATGCGGATGAAGAAGGCCCCGCGATTATTATCACGGCGTCCGGCGATGATCAACCGACGTTGCCGGTCGCGGGCCTCCCCTCCGGCCCGGGCGGCAAAGGTATGGGCGCGGTTTATCGCCTCAATAAAGATGGTATTGCCAAAGTGCTGTGGAACTCGCGGCAGGATCGTATTCACGCGATGTTGCTCGAAACCAGCGGCACGCTGCTCATTGGCACCGGTGATCGCGGCCGCTTGTATCGCCTCGCGGATGACGGCAGCCGCACGCTGCTTTGCCAGTTGGAATCGTCGCAAATTACCTCGATCAACGGCGCGGCGAATGAGAATTATTATTTGACCACCGCCAATGCGGGCACGCTGCAAATGCTGAGCGCGGCCGGCCGCGTCAAAGGCGAGTATCTTTCCGACGTGATCGACGCCAACGTGCCGGCACAATGGGGCGCGGTGAATTGGCTGCAATCCGGCGACGGCCAGGCGCAGTTTTTTACGCGCAGCGGCAACACCGGCAAGCCGGACAAAACTTGGAGCGAATGGGCCGCCGTGCAAGGCCCGGCGACCGGCGGCGCCATCGGCAGTCCACTGGCGCGTTTCTTACAATGGAAATTGGAATTGGCCAGCAACGGCAAAAACTCGGCGACGGTGAAGCGCGTTCAGGTTTCTTATTTGCAGAAAAATGTCGCGCCCGAAATCACCGCGATCAACATTTATAATCCGGGCGACGCATTTCCGGAAGCGCGCGAGCAGTCGGCGAATCATTTGAGCGACGGGCAGGATGGCGGCTCGCCGGCGGTCAAAAATATTCCGTTGCCCGAAGCCGGCCGCAAATCGTTTCAAAAAGGCGCGCAATCGATCGGCTGGCAGAGCCGTGATGAGAATAATGACCGGCTCATTTACCGCATTGAAATCCGCGCCGTCGGCGAAAGCGCGTGGCGCGAGTTGGAAAAAAATTATGCCGGCACGATTTACACGTGGGACAGCCAAGCGCTGCCGGACGGCGAATATCAAATGCGCCTCACCGCGTCGGATCGCCGCAGCAATCCGCCCGCGCTCGCGCTTGAAAGCGAGAAGATCAGCGAAATTTTAGTGATCGACAACACGCCGCCGGAGATCAAAGCGCTGCTCGCGTCCAAGAGCGGCGCGCAATGGCAGGCGAGCTTTGAAGCGACGGATCAGCTTTCGCGCCTTAAAGAAGCGTGGTATGCCGTTGATGCCAACACCTGGCAATTGATTTACCCGACCGACAGCGTCTCCGACCAACGGCGCGAGACCTATCAATTCACGGTTTCCGGCGCGAACGCGTCGAGCATTCTCGCGGTGAAAGTGGTGGATGCCAGTGGAAACAGCAGTTTTGGGAAAGTGTTACTGAAGAATTAAAATCAAATCCATATCAAAGCAATATTCCACACGGATGGATATATGTGTACCTCGCAAAAACTAAAACCGTCCGGACGCTGGAGCCTGTAAGTTTTAAATATTCTCGCACAAAAGCGTCCGGACGGTGACTTTTTACGAGAATCTCATATATCCGTGTGCTGTTTTGCATCCGTGTGAAAAATTGTTTTTTGAGCTTGGTTGATGACAACGCGTATTTCGAGCAAGGCAAACCATGATTGATCCGGCGACGCTACAAAAGATTCAAACCATTATTCAGAACGGCAAAAAATTCATTTTGACCACGCACGTCAACGCCGACGGCGACGGTATTGGCTCGGAAGTGGCGTTGCTGCACTATCTCCGCGAGTTGGGGAAGGACGTGCACGTGTTCAACCACAATCCGACGCCGGAGAATCTCGAATTTCTGGATCGGCGCGATGAGCTGCAATTGTTTGACGCGGCCAAACACGCCGAGATCGTGCGCGAAGCCGACGCCGTTTTCATTCTCGACATCAGCGACTGGCTGCGCCTGCGCGAGTTGGGCAAATTGTTGCAGCAAATCAGCGTCACCAAAGTTTGCATCGATCATCACCCGCTCGAGGGCAAGTTCGGCGACCTCGACTGGATTTTCACCGGTGCTTCTTCAACCGGGGAAATGATGTACGAGCTGCTCGCGAAATTGGGGGCGAAACTGCACGGCAAAATGCTCGAGGCCTTGTACACCGCGATTCTCACCGATACCGGCGGCTTTCGTTTTTCCAACACCAATCCGGCGGCGCACCGGATTTCCGCCGAGCTGATTGCGCGCGGCGTCAAGCCGCATCACATTTATCAGGAAATTTATGAGAAACAATCGGCGAGCAAAATCCGCCTGCTCGGGAAGGTGCTCACGAATTTGAATTTTTCGCCGGATGGCCGGCTCGTGTGGTTTACGGTCACGCAAGATTTGATGAAAGCCACCAGCACGCAGCCGCGCGACACCGAAGGCTTTGCCGATTTCCCGCGCAGCATCGACGGCGTCGAGCTTTGCCTGATGTTTCTCGAAACCGAAAAACGGCAGGCAAAAATCAGCTTTCGCTCGAAAGGCAAAATCGTGGTCAACGGCCTCGCCAACCGCTACGGCGGGGGCGGCCATCCGTACGCCTCCGGCGCGCTGGTGGATGGCAATTTTCAACAGGTGGTACAACAAGTGGTGGAGGAAGCGAAGGAGTTGTTGGGGTGAAATTTACCGTCCGGGCGGTTGCGTTGGAAGTTGTATAAAGTTGATTGGCTCCTCGATTCCTCGGAACTAACCGCCC
>CAZVZZ010000166.1:0-5579 GCA_964631505.1 uncultured Cytophagia bacterium | reverse complement strand
CCAACGGTTTGCCGAAAGGGACGTTTTTGAATGTCAATGTGCCCAATGTGCCGGAAGCACAGATTCGTGGGGTGGCGATCACGCGCATGGGCATGGTGGCGTATGACGATAAATTCGACAAACGCATCGATCCGCGCAACCGCGCTTATTATTGGTTGACCGGTTCTAAATTCGAATGCAAAGATGGCGAAGACGTTGACGACGGCGCCATTGAAAAAAATATGGTTTCGATCACGCCGATACATTATGATTTAACGAATCATGCGGTTTTGGGAGAATTAAGAAAATGGAAGATCGCCCCATAAGGAGTTGGCGAGATTCTCAAAAAACGAAATGTCATTCTGGAAGAATTTTGTTTGTATCAAGATCGGTGTTGACACGAAAAAGATTCTTTCAGAATGACATTTTTTTGCGACGTTCTTTTTTGATTCAAATCAAATCTTCTCAACCGCCGGCGCTTCCAGCCATCCCACTTTGCCATCCGCGAGCTTGATGCGTTGCCACTCCCCGCTGCTTTCTTGTAAACGTACTTTCACGCCCTCGTGCAAAATGAACATTTCCGTGGCGTCTTCCGCGGGCGAGCTGCGCACCACCACGCGCGAAGCGAGCACAATGCCCTCCTGCACGGTGGCGTTTTCATAGGCGAGTACGCCAAAGATCAGCATGAAAACCAGCCACCCCGCGCCGGCGATCCATGTCAAGCGGCGTCCCCAGCTTTGTATCAACTCGCGGCCCGCCAGCATCCAGATAATGGCGCCGGCAAATAACAGCGCCCAGAAAATTAGCATTACCGTTGCGGCGGCTTCGAGTGTAAAAAAGTGGATGGCATTATCCAGCCACACCACAACCAGCGAGCGTGGCATGATGGCAATGCGGTCGGCCACCGATAAATTGGCGAGATCAAGATTGAAATCGATGTCTTCGTTGTCGCGGTTCAAGCGGTGCGCCCGCTCGTAATTCAAAATCGCCTTGCCAAAGCGTTTTTGTTTGTAATAGGCGTTGCCGAGATTATAATACACCTGCCAATTCGCCTGCCCGGCCGCCAAAATTTTTTCATATCCCGCCGTGGCTTGCTGATAATCGCCGGCTTCATAGAATTTGTTGGCCTGATTGAAAAGACTCGTGGCCTCGTCGGCGGTGAGGCAAACGGCAAAAAGCAAAAAGCCGAAAGCAAAAAGGCTGTATATTTTGGGGAAGTGAATCATAACCATGCAAAGATTGTTTTGGTCCGCGTCGATCCGTGCGATCCGCGTCCTCTTACAGGCGCTGTTCGTGTTCAAAGTTTTAAACCGCTACAACGCTTTCTCCAGCGTCTCCAACGCGTGGCGGGATTGTTCGTAAAACTCTTGCATTGCCCTGCCATTGCTCGCGGTGGGCGCAAAACGCACAAAATCACACGTCTGCAAACAAGTGAGATAGTCGCGAATAATTTCCGGAGGCACATTCTTCGCGGCCAGCATGCGTTCCACGTCGTCGGTGATCAAACCGGCTTCCGCGAGGTTCAGTTTGTTGCCCAGAAATCCCCGCAGCGCCCGTTGAATTTCAGCGTAGAAATTTTTCTCATCATTTTTTTGCAAAAATTTTCGCGCGCTCGCAAGCTGCTTCTGCGCCAGGCTACCGGCTTTGCGGCTGCGCGCATAAGCGACATTGGTGCTGAGCTTCTCCTGATGCCGTTGATAAACGAACGCCGCCAACAAAGCACACACCGGCAAAGCCAATAACAGCACAAACCACGGGGCGGTATAAACTTTTTCAGCAACTCTGGCAAACGGCAGCGGCGCCGTCGCGATAAACCGAATATCCTGCCCAAGCAGGCGTACGTCTTCTTTGGAAACGCCGCCGCCAATTGCCGGCGAGAAATCGCCGGCGCCTTTTTCCACGGTTAACATAATCGGCGCGGTTACGGCGGTTTTGTACGTTTTTGCGCGCGGATCAAAATAACTGAGCGCGATCGGCTTGATTTCGTGGCTGCCCTGAAACCGCGGCACGATAACGTATTCCCACGTTTTGCTGCCGGAAATTTGATCGTTGTCGTGATTGAGATTTTCCGAAATTTTTGGATCGTAAACCTCAAAATCCGAGGGCAATGTAATGCTGGGATTCGGCAACACTTTGATATTGCCAACGCCGTTGGCGCGCACTTTTAAAGAGATCGCTTCATTGGCCTTGATTTGCGTTTTGTCCACACTGGCAGTAATCGAAAAATTTCCCACGGCGCCGGCATAATTTGCGGGCTTGCCTTCTTCCGGCAGCGGCAACACGTCGATTTCGACCGGCCGCGAGGAAATACGCTGGCGCGTCGTGCGCGAGAGAAACGGATCGTCGAAGAACTGATCAAAAATATCGCGCGAGCGCCGGCGCGGCGCCTGCACTTCGCATTCGATCGTAAGCGGCTCCAGCTTCTTTTTGCCGACGGTTTGCGGAAACAGCGCCGTTTTCTTGATCTCCGCCACCAAATATGTTTGCCCGTTAATCACTTCGCGGCGCGTCTGCGGCTGTTGCGGCATCGGAAATTCTTCCGTCCAGAAACCGCTGTAATTCGGCAGCGCCGCAATGCCGTAGCTGCTGATGTTGAGCCGCGTGTAAATGCGATACCGTACCACCACGGGCTCGTTTTGATAAACCCGGTTGCGATCGACTTTCGCTTCGAGATAAAGACTGCCTTCAAGATCCGGCGGCGCTTCTCCCTGCTGGCCGCGTCCCGCACCCGGTTGGCCCGGCGACTGTTGCCCCGCTGCGCCGGCCACAATCTCGATCTCAATGGGTTGGCTACGATAAACTTGGCCTTTAACTTCGACTTCCACTGCACCGATGGTGAATTTTCCAGTGGTCTGCGCCATGAGCGAATATTGATAGGTCACGGATTGCGAAAACCGCCCGTTGATCATTTGAATGTTCGTGGACGTGCTTGACCCCGTCACATTCGCAAAAGCATTCATGTCCGGCAATTTCGGCTCGCCGCCGCTGCCGGAAATTTCCACCACCAGAAAAAATTCCTCGTGGAGGCCGATGCGCGTGCGATCAACCGTGGCGGTTACGTTAACTTGCGCTTGCAGCATTGAAGCGGCAAGAAAAGTCGTTGCAACGAAAAGCCAAAATTTTATATGACGCAGTTTCATTTGTAGTTTAAATGTATATTCTTGAACTGTCACGCTGAGCGAAGCCGAAGCGTCACCAATCTTTGTCCACGCGGGCGCGGCCTTGCACTTTCATTTGCCGCTGCTTTTGCGCATCTTTTTCCTGGTTTTTCAACGCTTCGAGCAAACGCGCCGCGTCTTCTTTTTTCATTTGATCTTTATCGGCTTTTTGCTGCTTCGCCTGCTGTTGTTGTTCATCCTGTTTTTGCTGCTCAGCCTGTTGCTGCTGTTGTTGATCTTGCTGCCGTTGCTCTTGTTGCTGATTCTCTTGCTGCTGTTGATTCTGCTCTTGCTGTTGGTTTTGGTTTTGCTGATTCTGTTGCTGCTGCTCCTGCGGCTGCTTTTGTGCGTTCTCTTTTATTTTGGCGCGCACATATTCCAGGTTGTATTTGGCGTCCTGATCGTTCGGATTCAGCTTCAACGCCTCCTGATATGCCAGCAAGCTTTCCTGCCATTTGTTCAAACGAAAATACGTGTTGCCGCTGTTGTAATACGCTTGCGATTGCAACTGCGGATCGTCGCTTTTCTGCAACGCTTTTTGATAGGCCTGCAACGCTTCTTCGTATTTGCGTTTTTTATACAGGGCGTCGCCGATATTGAAGTGCACGATCGGCGATTCCGGATTGGCTACTTCCGCATCGCGATACTTGTCGTTCGCTTCGTCAAATTTATTTTCGGCGTAATGTTTGTTGCCTTCGGCGACTTGCCGCCGCCCGGCACCCTGCGCCAAAGCAGCGACAGTGAGTGCGCCCAACAGCAAAACCAAGCAGAGGCTCTTAATTATTGAGAGCTTCATAAAATTCATTCCGTGGTTTCAGCGGCAAAGCGGCGGCGTGCTTCGGCTTTGACCTTGCGCCGTTCGCTCAACAATGTTTCGCCGATCAGCAAAAGTAAGGCGAGGCCGAGCAAATATTGAAAACGTTCTTCATACTGTGAAAATTTCAACGAAGCCAATTCTTTCTTATCCATGCCGGAAATGGCTTCGTAAATCCGCTCCAGCTCGGTTTCCGCAGAAGAGGCGCGGTAATATTTGCCGCCGGTTTGCAACGCAATTTTTTCGAGCGTCAATTCATCGAGCTTGGTCACCACCACTTCACCGTCACGGCTCTTTTTAAATCCAACTTGCACGCCGCGTTCGTCGACTAACGGAATGGGCACGCCCTGCGGCGAGCCGAGGCCGACCGGATAAATGACCACACCCTCGCGCTCGGCGTTTTCCACCATTTTCATCACGTCATCACCGCCGGTGTCTTCGCCGTCGGTGATGAGTACCAACACTTTATGCTTGCGCTCGGCGGTTTCAAAACTCGTCATCGCCGTCTGAATTGCTGCAACTAAATTCGTTCCCGGCGTTGGGATCAATCCCGGTTCCAGCACGTCGAGAAAAATTTTCGCGGCGCCATAATCGAGCGTCAACGGGCATTGTACAAACGCTTCACCGGCAAACGCAATGATGCCGATGCGGTCGCCTTCGAGTTTTTCCATCAACGACGCGACTTCATGCCGCGCTTTTGCAATGCGGCTCGGCTTGATATCCTGCGCATTCATTGACTCCGACACGTCGATGGCGACCATGATATCGACGCCCTCGCGTTTGACTTCTTCCAGCTTGGTGCCGAGCTGGGGTCGCGCCAGCGCCAAAATTAAAAAGAGCAGCGCGCCTGAAAGTAGCACAATTTTCCAAATCTGCCGTTTCTTACTGAGCGCCGGGGTCAACTGTTGCAACAAGAGCAAGCTGCCGAAACGCTGCATCGCCTGCTTTTTCCAACGAAAGACGAAATAGAAAAAGATCAGCAAGAGCGGAATGAGCAATAAAAAATAAAGCGCGAAATTGTTGGCAAAGCGGATCATGGAATTTTTCTAAACTTCGTGTTCGCCAGCACCGTCTCGACAAAAATCAATCCTAGCGCGGCGACGAGCCAGCCGACGAACAACTCGCGATAGCGCGTGAACTGTTTGACTTCGATTTTCGTTTTTTCGAGCTTGTCGATCTCGGCAAAAATTTTTTCGAGACTCTGCCGATCCGTGGCGCGAAAATATTGGCCGTCGGTGAGATCGGCGATTTGCGTCAGCGTCTCTTCATCAATATCGACGGGCATGCGCACGTAACGTTTGCCAAAAAACGGATCTTGCACTGGATACATAGCCTCGCCGCGCGTGCCGACGCCAATGGTGTAAATGCGCACGCCGAAGGCTTGCGCCACTCGCGCCGCGGTGAGCGGATCGATTTCACCGGCGTTGTTACGGCCGTCGGTCAGCAAGATGATCACTTTACTTTTGGCTTTGCTGTTGCGCAACCGATCCACCGCCGTGGCCACGCCCAATCCAATCGCCGTGCCGTCTTCCTTGATCATGCCGACCTCGACTTTTTTGAGAAAGTTGATCAACACGCCGTAATCGAGCGTGAGCGGGCATTGCGTAAAACTCCGCGCCGAAAACACC
>CAZVZZ010000165.1:0-5582 GCA_964631505.1 uncultured Cytophagia bacterium | reverse complement strand
TATCACGTTCCGGAAAGCGTGCATCCGTATCACGGCATTCGCACTGACGTGCATTTCACCCGCACCGGCGCGTGGTCGATCTTTGCGGCCGGTGGTTATTTTGTTGCGGGTTTTAAACATACTTTTTTTGATCCGGACGGCCATTACGGCTACGATCCTGGTTTTGATTTGCCGCCGGTTTATTTTGATTTGCAAAATGCCAAAGATCTCGAAGCGGCAAGGCAGTACAGCGTCTTTTACAATTTTTTTACCGAGCAAACCGCCTGGCCAGATTTGCAGCCGCGCCGTGATCTGGTGCTCGATGGACAATCTGAGCTGCTGGTTAAACCCGGCGCGGAATATATTGCTTACAACGCGCGAGGCGGCCGCATGCGTTTGCAATTGCCCGCCAATCAATATTTTTCTCTGGCGTGGTTCGATCCGATTTCTGGAATTTTACAACCGGCGCGAAATTTTTTCTCGACCGGTGAAACGGTTTTAATCATGCCGTTGGACACGCTCGACGCTGTCGCCGTTTTGCGGCCGGCGGCTGCGGCAAGCATGGTTAACGCCGGCAACGTGCGCAACTTAACCCGCGAGCGTCTTAATACCCGGCAGGTACGTTATCGTTGGCAAACCACGGAATTAGCGGACACCCGCGTGACCTTGCAAAAACCGGATGGCTCGCGCGTGCAATTTTTTGACAACAAATTCGCGCGCGAACACGCCATAATGCTGGATGGCCTTGTTGCCAACACCGATTATCAAATCACCGTGTCTTCGCAAAGTGACAACCGGCGCGAATGGAAAACCGTGGCAAATACGTTGCGCACCAACGTAGTGGTGATGGATGAATGGCTCGAAGCCGAAACGTTGCCAACGCGCACGGTTGGCCGCCGTGAGCGGCCCGGCTGGAATTTGGATGAGAATGGTTATGTGGCAGTTTCGCCAAATTTTCCGCAATCCGGGCCGTACCGCTTTACGGTTCGTGGCCGCAGCGAGTACCGGCAAAAATGGCCCCGGCTTTCCATGCAACTTGATGGCGCCGAATGGGCCGCCCGTGAGCTTAATTCGGCCGTCTACAAAGATTTCGTTTTTGAAAAACAAGTAACAACCGGTTCACACGAATTAAAGCTTGCATTCATCAATGCCGGTGATGAACGCCAATTGATTATTGATCGCGTCCACGTACAGTTTATTCACGCCGCCAATTTGGAGCCGGATTCCAGTGTGACGTCACAAACGCCACCGGCTTCGTTAATCCTGCGTGAGTATCCGAATCCATTCAATGCTCTAACAGTATTCCAAATCGAACTGCCGGCAGACGGGCAAGCGACGTTAAAGGTTTTTAATCTGCAAGGCCGCGAGGTAGTGACTATAGTAAATGAGATCAAACGCGCTGGTCAATATGAAATTGGGTGGGATGGCAAAGATGCCGCGCAAGCTCCGGTTGCGGCCGGAACCTATTTTGTCGTGTTGCGGCATCAAACAGAAACCGGCGGCCTTTTGCAAATTCAAGAGCAAAAATTGAAATTGATTCATGTGAAATGATTTAAAAAAATAAAACGTAATGTGTAAGAATTGATGTTTCGATTACGCCCCAATGTTTTACCTTTTTGCCAACAAGACCAATTAACATCGTAATGGATTGCGGTTTGATTTTAAGACAAGGAGGCCGAATTTGACCACCAGCCACTGGAATCATGAAATTTCGTCTTTTTCCCTCTTTGTGGATATTTTTTTTCACTCTCATTTCAACCGGTTTTTGCCATCCCAACACCAACTCCAGTTCCGCCCGGAGTTCTTTTGTTTTCGCTGACACCATCCCGCCGCGAATTTCCGGCGTCACGGTTAGTGTTTTGACCAGTTCAAGCGCTGTTATCGCGTGGCGCACTAATGAGAACGCCGATTCGGAGGTGGAGTATGGCCTGACCAAACGGTATGGCCTGCTTTCCGATTATGACGCCAAATTAAAAACGACGCACACACTCACGTTGCGGCATTTGCTTCCCGACACGACATATTATTTTCGCGTGCGGGCGCGCGATGGCGCCGGCAATCTCGCGTTGAGCCGCGATTCGCTTTTCGTGACGCCGATGCGGAGCGTTCCAAGGCTTTCGCCGTTTGAAATCAACCTTGAGATGGAGCGGCGCTATCATGTTCCTTATGTCGAGGTTGAGCTGACCGGTGTGTTCGTTTCACCCACGGGAAAAGAGCAGCGTTTACAGGGATTCTGGGATGGCGGGCAAATTTGGAAAATCCGTTTCGCGCCCAATGAAGCCGGCGTGTGGCGCTATCGCACCGAAAGCAACGAGCCGGATTTGATCACCGCCGGACGCTTCCAGGTGTTGCCGTCAAAACATCGCGGCTTCGTGCGCCCGAGCAAAACGCGCCCGTATGGATTTGAATACGGCGACGGCACACCTTTCCTTTTGATGGGCGATACGATTTGGGACGGCATGAGCGGCGGCGTCGGCTTTGAAACGCGGTTCAAGTCGTATATTAATTTGCGTGTCGCGCAGGGTTTTAACGCCTATCATGCCATCGTCGTTCACAACCGTTATGATTATCAAGCCAACGAAGGCGGCATGCCTTATGCGATGTTTACCGAAACCATGCGGGATTATAATCGTTTGAATCCGGACTATTTCAAATGGGTCGATAAACGCGTCGCCTACGCCGACAGCTCGGGGATGGTTTCGATTTTATTTTTCACTTGGGCGCATGAACTGACCAGGATGTCGTCAGAAGATTATCAGCGGTTGGCATTATATATGGTCGCGCGCTATGCGGCGTACAATGTGTTTTGGGTTTTGGCAGGCGATTATCAAGCCTACTTTTATGAACCGGATTTGTACCGGCATATCGGCAAAACCGTGGCGGCGGCGGATCCATTCGACCATCCGATTTCGATTCATCCGGCCGACGATTACGTGAATCGCGAGTTTGCCAAAGAGCCGTGGTTGGGCTACGTCATGCATCAACTTCGCGATGCCGGCGAATTTCTGGCGGATTCGATTCGTTTTGATCGGGTGTACAACAAGCCCGTGGTCAACGCTGAATACGGTTATCACGTGCCGCAGAGTGTACATCCGCATCATGGCCTGCGCAATGACGCCAATTTTATCCGCACCGGCGCCTGGTCGATCTTCAACGCGGGCGGATATTTTGTTGCCGGTTTCGGTGGCACTTTTATCGATCCCGATGGCCATTACGCATACGATCCGGCTTATGATCATCCTCCGTTGCGTTGGGATTTATATAACTCCAGTGATTTGGAAATGGCGCGCCAATATGGCATTTTCAATCGTTTCTTTCGCGAGCAAACCAATTGGACGGCACTGGTGCCGCATCCGGCAATGGTGGCGGATGAGGAGACTGAAATGCTCGCGGTTCCAGGAACTGAATATATCGCCTATAAAGCGCGCGGCGGGCGCATGCGTTTACGGTTGCCGAGCAATCAGACACTGGCTTTGTCGTGGTTAAATCCGGTGCGCGGCGAATTAACGCCGGCGCGCACCTTCAAAACCGCGGCCGAAACCGTTCTCATGATGCCGAATGACACAACGGATGCGGTCGCCATTTTGCGTCCAAGCGCGCTGGCGCCTGTGGCGCAGTTGGGCGCCATTACGAATTTGCAAGTCGAACAGTTGAACATCCGGCAAGTTCGTTTAAGCTGGAGCACGCCGTTGCCTGCCGACCGTCGTGTTGAGTTGCAAAGCCCAGCCAACCCCACGGTGGTTTACATTGCCGCCGAATACTCAACGCAACACGAGCTGATCGTCGATGGCCTCGTTCCGGGCGTTAAATATCAAGTCACGGTCGCTTCGCAAACGGCAACTGGCGGAGAATGGAAAGCCGTAGCCAATTGCTTGCTCACTGAAGAGGTGGTTATGGATCGCTATATTGAAGCCGAAGCCATGTCGCCGAAAGCCGCCGGTTACGCCGAGGGCACGGGATGGAATCTCAATCAGAACGGCTCGCTTTCGACCACCCAAACTTTTCCTCAAAGCGGCATGCATCGTTTGGAAGTTTTGGCGCGGGGCGAATATCGTAATCAAGCTTGGCCGAAGCTGTTGATCGAAATTGAAAATGCCGGACGCGACACCCTCACCATCAATACGGCCGTTTTCAAGTGGTTTAGCACGCAATGGGAGATCGCAGCCGGTAGCCGAAAAATTAAATTATCCTTTATCAATGCCGGCAGTGGGCGCCAGCTCATTCTCGATCAGTTGCATGTGCAGTTCATCGGGGTGCCGGCGACTACGGCGCCGCGCCTCTCCAAATTAAGTATACCCAACTTAACACCGGCAACCGCTACGCTAAATTGGACAACCGACAAACCCACCGCGGCACAGATCGAATATCGTTTGAGCACGAAGGCAAATTGGCTCACCAGTAACGAATCCTGCCGTGATACCATTCACACCGTACAATTAACCGAATTGACGGCAAACGCCAAATATGTTTTGCGTATTCGCGCCAAAGACGCAGCGGGAAAAACCACGGTTTCACGCGACACCACTTTTACCACGCCGGCTGACCGGCAGCCGCCCGTTATTCTGAGCACGCAAGTGGCCAACTTAACCGCCAGCACCGCGACTATTCGGTGGACGACGGACGAGAAGAGCACATCACAGGTCGAGTATGGCCTGGATTCAACCTTCGGCCACTTGACTTCACCCGATTTGAATTTGGTGACCCAGCATGAGGTTGTGCTGGCAAATCTCGCGGCTTATAAAACGTTTTATTCTCGAGTAAAATCGACGGATGCTTACGGCAATACGGTGTTGGGGAAAAGATTGACGTTTACGACCTTGCCGACATTTGACCGGCTGATCGCACTCAGCGGCAACGGGCAAATTAGCAAACCGGAGAGACTACTGTCGCTGCCGCTGACCGTGAAGGTGCTCAATACCGCCGGCGTACCGATGGCGAATGTTGCCATTGCTTTTCGAATTCTTAGCGGGGGTGGAAAAATTTTGGGCAACACGAATTGCGTTAGTGACGAATGTGCTGTCGTCACCGCCGCCGATGGCACGGCCAGTGCGCGCTGGCAAGTCGGCAAAACTGATTCGCAACAGGTTGAGGTGCGCGTCGTCGCGCGCCAGGATTTAGCCGTGCAATTTAACGCGAAAATTGATATCACGAATGTGATCGATGATGGCGATGATGCGCTCCCCACAAGTTTAGCGCTGCGCCAGCATCCCAATCCGTTTCGGGACGCCACACAATTTGAGATCGCGTTGCCACAAGCGGGGCAAGTCTCATTAAAAATTTATGATCTGCAAGGACGCGAGGTGGTGACGCTGGTGGAGGGGTTTAAGACGGCTGGACGCTTTGGGAAGTCATGGGATGGGAGCGATCAGAAACGTCAAGAAATTGCCAGAGGGGTGTATTTTGCAATTTTACAGTATAAGCCAACCGCATGGCCAAACACCGAAAAAACAGGAAAAGCTTTTGTTGAAAAAAAGCAAATAATCTATTTGAAATAAGAGGCAATCTTTCTAAAACAAAAACCCAGAATCATTTCTGGGTTTTTATCGTCGCTCCCGAGGTAGGACTTGAACCTACGGCCCGGTGATTAACAGTCACCTGCTCTG
>CAZVZZ010000164.1:0-5636 GCA_964631505.1 uncultured Cytophagia bacterium | reverse complement strand
GGCGAGGCGCACATTCTGGTTGTCGAGATGAAAGAAGCGCCCAAGCCGGAACCCAAAAAATAATTTATTGAAACCATGGCGAGCAACTTCTATCATTTCATCACCAATTGGCGCGTGCAAGGCACGGCCGAGGAAGTGTTCGAGATTCTCGGCAACGCCGAAGATTTGGCGCGCTGGTGGCCGTCGGTATATCTTGAAGTGAATGTTTTAAATTCCGGCGATAAAAACGGCGTCGGCAAAATCGTGGATTTGTACACCAAGGGTTGGCTGCCTTACACCCTGCGTTGGCAATTTCGCGTCACCGAGGTCAAAAAACCATTTGGTTTTTCTCTCGCGGCGTGGGGAGATTTCGTCGGGCGCGGCATTTGGCAATTTCACCAAGACGGCGATTGGGTGAACGTCACGTATGATTGGCAGATTCGCGCCGACAAGCCGTTGTTGAACGCACTGTCGTGGTTGTTCAAGCCGATTTTCTCCGCCAACCACCGCTGGGCAATGGCAAAAGGCGAAGAGAGCCTCAAACTGGAAATCAATCGCCGCCGCGGCGTTGGCGCGAAAAACCACCCGCCCGGCCCGACCTTTCCGCATAATTTACGATACCCTAAAAAACTGCCCTCACGCCACCCAATTTTGGTCGGAAATTTCTGGGCCTAAAATTTTTGTAACGATTCAACCCGTCGGCCGCCCGGGCGCGCATTCTTTGCGAATTGTTTAAATTTTCAAGTTACTTGAATTTGCTGGACTAAGCGCGCGGGCGATGCTGTATAGTTACATTTTTTTTACCGGTTGCAATCCGTTCGCCGATTGGCTTCGTACATAACAAGATACGGAACCAGCGGATTGTTAACCTCATGGCCTCACGACTCGCAGATCATTTCAGCACGGCGCGGCACCGGCGTTTTGTCGGGCGCGAAAACGAGCGCGCGGTTTTGCAAGCGGCATTAGCCGCGAAAAAATGGCCGTTCTTTATTCTTCACGTGTACGGCCCGGGCGGCGTCGGCAAAACCACGTTGCTGCAGGAATTGGCGGACCTCTGCCGGCAGCATGACGTCAATGTGATTGCACTCGACGCGCGCAATCTTGACGCCTCGCCGAATTCGTTTATGCTCGCGTTGCAATTGGCGCTCGGTCTGCGCGTGGAAGACCCACCGCTGGATTTTCTCGCGGCGCAAAATCAGCGCTGCCTCATCTGCATCGACACCTACGAAAAACTCACCCCGCTCGACGGCTGGTTGCGTGAAGTTTTTTTGCCGCAGCTTCCGGAAAATGTTTTGCTGCTGATGGCGGGCCGCGAGCCGCTTTCTGCCGGATGGCGCGGCGATAGCGGGTTGAGCGCGTTTATCCGCACAATTCCACTGCGCAATCTTAATCCCGAAGAAAGCCGTTCCTATCTTAATCTGCGCCACGTTTCCCCTGAACAACATCAGGCCGTGCTCGATTTCACGCGCGGCCATCCGCTGGCGCTGTCGCTGGTTGCCGATGTTTTGGATCAACGCCAGGATCAACCCTTCACGCCGAGCGAAGCGCCGGATGTGATTCAAACGCTGCTCGAGCGCTTCGTGCAAAAAGTCCCGAGTCCGGCGCATCGCACGGCGCTCGATGCTTGTGCGCTATTTCATTTAACCACGGAAGCTTTGCTTGCCGAAATTCTGCAAGTGCAGGACGGCCGGGAACTTTTCGATTGGCTGCGTTCGCTCTCGTTTATTCAATTCGGCAAAGAGGGCCTGTTTCCGCACGACCTGGTGCGCGATGTGCTGTGCACGGATTTGCAATGGCGCAATCCCGATTGGTACGCCGAGCTGCACCATCGCGCGCGGAATTATTACCTCAAACGCTTGCAGCAAACGCGCGGCGATGAGCAGCGCCGCGTGCTCGTCGAATATATTTATTTGCACCGCCGTAATCCGGTTGTGCGTCCGGCGTTTGAATGGCAGGAAGGCGGCACCGTGTGGAGTGACGTCGCGCGGCCTAATGATGTTCCAGCTTTACTGGCGATGGTCGAGCGCCACGAAGGCGCCGCCACGGCAAAAATCGCGGCCTATTGGTTCGAACGGCAGCTTCATGCCGTGCAGGTTTTTCGCGGCGACAAACAGATACCGACGGGATTTTTGTTTCCGCTGATTTTGGAGCAGGCCACCGACGAGATGCTGCAGGTGGATCCGGTGTTGGCCGGTGCGTGGAAATTTTTGCAACGCCACGCCCCGCTACGGCCCGGCGAAAGATTTCTCCATTTCCGCTTTTGGATGGCCGCCGATACTTACCAGGCGCTTTCACCGACGCAAAGCAGCATTTTTATTAATATGGTACAATATTATTTTGCTACACCCGGTCTGGCGTTCTCCTTTTTGCCGTGCGCCCATCCGGAAACGTGGGCGCCGGTCGCCGCTTATGCTGATTTGGCGCGCCTGCCGGAACTTGATTATAACGCGGGCAATCAGTCCGGCGGCGTTTACGGCCATGATTGGCGCGCGACGCCGCCGATGGCCTGGCTCGAAGTTCTCGCCGTGCGGGAATTGTCCCAGCAAGTTGACTACGCCGCGGCGCCCAAAGCGAAAGCCACCGTCGTGCTCAGCGCGCCTGACTTTGCGGAAGCGATTCACGCCGCCTTGAAATTCTATTCTCGCCCCAACAATTTACGCCTTAGTCCCCTGCTGCAATCACGCCTGGTGATTCAGCAAAGCGGCCTCAACGCCGATGTTGAGGAGCGCATCGCCGTTCTGCTGGAATGGCTTGAACAAGCGGCGAAATCTTTGGAAACTTCCCCGCGCGAGGCGAAGCTTTATCAGGTTTTGCACCGCACGTATTTCAAACCCGCCGACAGCCAAGAGCTTGCCGCTGAGGCACTCCATCTCTCCTTCAGCACCTACCGCCGTTATCTCAAATCCAGCATCAAACGCGTCACGGAAATATTGTGGCATAAAGAAATCAACGCTTGATTTTTCCTCCCAGCGTTCATCTTTCTCTAATTCAATATCCAGATGGCTGCGTCTGCAGAATTCGATAAACCCCAATACTGAAAATTTGCCGGCCTCGAGGTGAACGCTTTTACTCATTTTTATTGTCCACAATGAACAAAAAATGAGCAGTTTTTGATCTGGCGGATGGATAAAAATTAGCGCTATCTTTTAGCACAGCAACGAATTGAACTGGAGAACGCGATGAAGATACAAACGGAACCCAACGCGATGATCACGCAACTGGTAGGTGAACTTGCGAACGCCTGCAACAACCACGATTTGGAAAAAGCTATCCAATTTTATGCGCAGAATTATCAAGGCACTGACATCAGTGAGACCAAGCCGCGGCATGGCCACGACGGCGTGCGGCAATGGCTTAAACGTTACTGGGAGGCGGCGCCGGATATGCATTTTACCTGCGAGCAAATTATTGTGCAGGAGAATCGCGCGGCGATTTCCTGGAAAGCGCAGGGTACGCATCGTGGTTATTGGATGCACATTCCGCCGACCGGCAAAATGTTTACGGTGAAAGGCGTGTCATTTTTGACCATTACCGGCGAGCAAATTCAAACCGGTGAATATATTTGGGATGTGGCGGAGTTTTTGCGCTGCATTCGGCTGTTGCCGGAGTTGCCGGAATAAAATTGTCCCATGAACCAGCCTCACGAGGAAAATGCCATGTTTGGATTTGTGTTCAATTCGTCCGCGGCGAAGACGCGGCAACATTCAACGGCCTCGACTGTCCGCAGCGCCGGCAACCGCCCACCGGCGAACGACGAAGTTCGCGACAATGATTTGCTGCATCGCATTGCGCGGCGCGATCAACAAGCGTTTGCGCTGTTGTATGATCGTTATGCGGCATTGTTGTACAGTTTATGCCTGTCGATTGTAAAACGCCCGACGGACGCAGAAGATGTGTTGCAAGAATGCTTTCTGCAAATCTGGGAAAAAGCTTATGCATTTGATGGCTTGAAAGGCAGCGTTTACACCTGGCTCGTGACCATGACGCGCAACCGCGCCATCGACCGGTTGCGCTCCAAACAGTTTCAAAGCAGCCGCCAACAGCAGCCGGATTTTGATTTCGAGGCGATTTTTGCCGAGGAGGCGCCGACGCCGCTCGACCAGGCGTCGATGGCTGAGCGCGCGCATTATGTGCGCCGCGCGTTTGCGGCTTTGCCGGCGCAACAGCGCGAAGTTTTGCAAATGGCGTATTTTAGCGGCTATTCGCAATCCGAAATTGCGGGCCGGCTGCAAATTCCGCTCGGCACGGTGAAAACACGCACGCGCCAGGCGATTAAAAAATTGCACGCGCAGTTGGAAAATTATGTTTGCTAAAATTTTGATAAATCCATTTTTGTAATTGCCGCGTAATGATATCAAAACATGTTAATAAATCATCATAACTCGTAACATGTTTTAATTTATTCAACGTGTTGTAATAACACGCATCAACAAAACAAAATACCATTTCCAGGAGAACCACCATGTTGTTCCGCAGTATTTCGAAATTAAGCCGCCTGACTTTGATAACCGGTTGGTCGTTGTTTTCCAGCCTCGGTTTTATCGGGTGTGAAGATGACGACAAAATGATGAATCCGCAGCCGCAGCCGTCGATTGGGCGTTCGGTGTTCGCCGTGGACGCCGGCAATAACTTGATTCGGTTCGGCGCGCAATCGCCGAACGTCGTCACCCGCCGCGCCGCGATTTCCGGCTTGCAAAACGGTGAGGCCATTGTCGGCATCGATTTCCGGCCGGTCGATAAAAAATTGTATGCACTCGGCAGCACCAGCCGCGTTTATACGCTCGACACGTTGACCGCCACAGCAACGCTCGTCGGCATTACGACTTTCACGCCCGCGCTGAACGGCAATTCATTCGGCTTTGACTTCAATCCGGTTCCGGATCGCATTCGCGTTCACAGCGACACCGAACAGGATTTGCGCTTGAATCCCCTCACCGGCGGCCTCGCGGCGGTTGATTCGTTGCTCGCGTATAATGCCGGCGACACGAATTTCGGCGTCAATCCCAACATTGCCGGAACGGCTTACACCAACAGTGTTGCCGGCGCCACGACCACCGTGCTGTATGCGATCGATTCCAACCGCGACATTCTCGTCACTCTGCCCTCGCCGAATAACGGCAAGATGACGACGGTCGGTACGCTGGGTCCGAACACGACTGAGTTCGTCGGTTTTGATATCGCCGGCGATACCGGCGTCGCTTATGCGACGCTGACGCTTGGCGGCGCCGGCTCAAGTTTCTACACGATCAATCTGACCAGCGGCGCGGCCACGCTCGTTGGCAATATCGACAATAGCGCCGCATTGCGCGGCCTCGCCGTGGCGCCGTAATCGTTTCGTCAATAAATGAATGACTGCCTCCTGATTTTGACACTGGCGCAAAATCAGGAGTTTTTTTTGTTTGGCTTCTCCAGTTTATCGTATCTTTTTATGACGACGCTTCTTCCGTTTCGGCCCGACGAAATGGGCGTCGCGGTCTTTAATTTTAAATGTTTAAACTCCAAACCACACGCCAGTGATCGAAGCGACTAAAAATTTTTGATTCCCGGTTTGTGGGATATGCACGCGCATTGGAGCGTTTCTCCGCATTTGCTTTTTTGCCATTTTTTTGCTATGCTGAATCTGGCTTTTCATTGCAATCAATTTTATGATCAACTCT
>CAZVZZ010000163.1:0-5659 GCA_964631505.1 uncultured Cytophagia bacterium | reverse complement strand
GCGCGTTGTATTTTGCGCTCGCGGGCATCATGCAAATGTTTCATTACCTCAGCTACGGCCTCGCCGCCATTCTCGTTTTTGTCGGCATCAAAATGATGATCATGGATTTTTACAAGCTGCCCATTGGCGTCTCGCTCGGCGTGGTCGCTGGGATTTTGGCGATCGCGGTGATTCTTTCGCTCGTGCGTCCACGCCGCAACACTGAGGCTTTGTCAATGCCGGAGAAATCAACACCGGTTTCTCATGAAGAAGCGCTGGGTTGATGTATCGTTAAAAATAGCTTGGATGATTTTTCAAATTTTTTATTTTGAGAATATGCTTCCCAAAATGTGCCAGCTATTTTTAACCTCGCAAAAAGGAATCCACCCATGCCTTCGATCACCTCGGAAGTTTTGTTCATTTTCATTTTAATCCTTGCCAACGGCGTCTTTGCGATGACCGAAGCCGCGGTCATGTCCTCGCGCAAAGAGCGGCTCCAGCAATGGGCCAAAGAAGGCAATGACGGCGCGCGTACCGTTTTGGATTTGGCCAAAGATCCAACCCGCTTTCTGTCAACGGTACAATTCGGCATCACGCTGGTCGGCGTGCTCGCCGGTGTTTACGGCGGCGCGACCATCGCGGAGCAATTGGCGATTTACGTGGAAAAGATTCCGCTCTTGGCGCCGTACAGCAAAGCCATCAGTTTGGGATTGATCGTGGCGATCATCACGTATTTGTCGCTCATTATTGGCGAGCTGGTGCCGAAACGTTTGGCGCTCAACAATCCCGAGCGTATCGCCACAACGTTGATCAAGCCGATGCGCTTTCTGGCCAGGACCGCATCGCCCGCGGTCAGTCTCTTGAGCCATTCCACCAATGCCGTGCTGCGCGTGATCGGCGTGAAGCCGTCGAACGAACCGCCCGTCACTGAAGATGAGATCAATATCATGATCGAGCAAGGCAAGCAAGCCGGCGTGTTCGAGAAAACCGAGCAGGACATGGTCGAGCGCATTTTCAAACTCGGCGACCGGCGGGTTTACACGTTGATGACGCAGCGCGACGATATCGTTTGGCTGGAAGTCGATGACGCGCCTGAAACCGTGCAGGAGAAAGCCGCCAGCGGCCGCTCGCGTTATCCCGTGTGCGAGGGCAGTCTCGATCACATTCTCGGCGTCGTGAAAATGAAAGATCTGCTGGCGCGCAGTTTGGCGGGCAAACCGCTCGATCTCAGAAGCGCGCTGCGGCAGCCGCTGTACGTGCCGGAGAGCATGCGCGCCTTCAAAGTTTTGGAGCAATTTAAACAATCGCGCACGCATATCGCGCTGGTGCTCAACGAATACGGCAGCATTCAAGGCTTGATCACGCTCAACGATATTCTCGAAGCCATCGTCGGCGACATTCCTTCGAGCGACACGCCGAACGAGCCGCTGATCGTGCAACGCGAAGACGGTTCGTGGCTGGTGGACGGCATGTTGCCGGTGGAAGATTTCAAAAAGAATTTTCTGCTGGCCGCGCTGCCGAATGAAGAAACCGGCGAGTATCAAACGCTCGGCGGTTTCGTGATGATGCACATGGAGCGCATTCCCAAGCCGACCGATCATTTTGAATGGAACGGTCTGCGCTTCGAAGTGATGGATATGGACGGCCACCGCGTCGACAAAGTTTTGGTGATGCGCGCGCGACCGCAGAGCAACAACAAAATCAACACCACGAACGCCGCCGTAACTTAAAAGGAGAAATCAACATGGAACTGAAAAATTTGCACCAACAGATTCGCCAGCTTGTGACGCTGGAGAAAAGTGAAGCGCCGCTCATCAGTTGTTATTTGAATCTGGAAAACGGCGTCGCCGGTTATCGCGTTTTTATGGATGAACGCATTGCCTTATTGCGCAAAAGCTTCAGCGGCAACACGCGGCGCACGCTGGAAGAAGCGTTCGGCCGCTTGGAAACGTATCTCGCGAATGAATTGCAAGCGGACGCGAAAGGCGCGGCCGTGTTTGTGCGCGGCGGCAAACAGCCGTTCTTTTTGCCGCTGCAATTTCGTGTGCCGCTACCGAATTGGCTCGCCGTCGATGAAGTACCGAACGTTTATCATTTGGTGGAATTGAAGGACACCTATCATCGCTACGTCGTGGTGATGACGAACGAAGAGAGCGCGCGCATATTCGAAGTCAATCTCGGAGCGGTTACCGAGCAGATTTGGAAGGAGCGCCCCGAGCTGCGCGACCGCGTGGATCACGGCTGGACCAAAGAGCATTACCAACATCATCGCCGCGAGCAGGCCGAGCAATTCATCAAAGAAAAGATCAAGATCGTGGATCGCTTGATGTCGGCGGGCGGCCATACGCATTTGATTCTCGCCGGCGAGCCGCGCATGGTGTCGCGCCTGCAGCGCAGCCTGCCCAAGCATCTCGCGGCGAAAGTCGTTGACATCGTCGCCGCGACGCCGCGCGACAGCATTTCCGATATCGTCGCCGCGACCATTTCCGCCTTTGTCGAGCGCGAAGAAGTCGAGTCCCAGGCGATGGTGGATCGCTTGCAGCATGAACTCAATACCAACGGCCTCGCCGCGGTCGGCACCACGGAAAGCTTGAATGCGCTGCGTTGGGGACAGGCCGACGTGCTCGTGCTTGCAAAAGCTTACGAGTCGGAAACCGGTTGGGCATGCGTCGGCTGCGGCGCCATGGGCGCGGACAACAAAGTGCCCGCGGTCTGTCCCGAATGCGGCGAAAAGAAAATTCGCGAAGTCAACGTGAAAGAAGAAATGGTGCGTCTCGCGGAAAAGAACAACTGCAAAGTCGAGATCGTCAACCACAGCGACATGCTCATGGCGATGGGCGGCGTCGGCTGTTTGCTGCGCTATCAACTGATGATGATGGAAACGGGCAAAGAGTCGTAAACCGACGGAGTGGCAAACTCAAGTTTGCCACTCCGTTTGGTTGACCATTTTGGGGTGAAAACAACTAATGGGAAAATATTGGAGGTGGGCGGTGGGCGGTCAATTTATAAGAAATTGATTATGCCGCCGGCAGTCTATAGTGAAACGGTTAACAGTTCAAAGAATAAAGGAATCGGAATGAAGTGGTCATGGAAAATCGGTGAGTACGCGGGCATCGGCGTTTTTATTCACGCCACGTTTTTGCTCATCATCGTGTGGGTCGGGATGAGCCATTGGCTGGCGGGCAAAACGTTAGCTGCCACGCTGGCCGGCCTCGGCTTTGTGATGGCGCTGTTTGGCTGCGTGCTCCTGCACGAATTTGGCCATGCACTGATGGCCAAAAAATACGGCATCAAAACCCGCGACATCACGTTGCTGCCGATCGGCGGGGTGGCGCGTTTGGAGCGCATGCCCGATGATCCCAAACAGGAATTATGGGTCGCGCTTGCCGGCCCTGCGGTCAACGTCGTGATCGCCGTGGCGCTTTTTATTTGGCTGCAAATCTCCAACGGCTTCGAGCCGCTCGAAAAATTGAGTCTCACCGGCGGCTCGTTTGCGGAGCGCCTGATGGTCGTGAATGTTTCGCTGGTGCTGTTTAATTTGCTGCCCGCGTTTCCAATGGACGGCGGTCGCGTGTTGCGCGCGCTGCTGGCGACGAAACTGGAATACACCCGTGCCACGCAAATCGCTGCGTTTTGCGGGCAAGGCATGGCGCTCATCTTCGGCTTGATCGGCTTGTTCAGCAATCCGTTTCTGTTGTTCATTGCGTTTTTTGTGTGGATCGGCGCCACGCAGGAAACCGGCATGGTGCAAATGAAATCCGCGCTCGGCGGCATTCCGGTCGCGCGGGCCATGCTCACGGATTTTCAAACGCTGTTCGTGCACGACCCGCTGTCGCGCGCCGTGGATTTGATTTTGCGCGGCTCGCAGCAGGACTTTCCGGTGGTGGAAAATCAAAAAGTCGTCGGCATCCTCACGCGCGCGGATTTGCTGTTGGCGTTGGCGAAAGCGAATGGAAATAGCTCGGTGGCCGAGGTGATGCGTCGCGATTTTCAAACCGTCGAATTGAGCGAGATGTTGGAAGCCACTTTGACGCGCTTGCAAACGTGCGGCTGCCACACCATGCCGGTTCTGCGCAACGGCCAGCTTGTCGGCTTGGTGACGATGGACAACATCGGCGAGTTTCTCATGATTCAAACCGCCCTAAGCGGCAGCAAAATTCGCGGACGGCTGTTGATGCCCAAAGCGGCTTGAAAAACCGTCGCCCACTGAAATGGAAATCCCACAGAAAGAAAAAAACAAAAGATTTTCTGTGGGATTTCCATTTCAGTGGGCGAAAAGCTTTTGAATTTGAGTATATTGACCTCTTACCTAGAACAATTATTTTTCATGCCTGACTTACTCTCACGAAACGCAAATAATTCAAACCCACTCATCGAACGCTTGCGCACTTTGGTGGAATCCCCGCGCACGCAAAATTTTATCACCGGCGTCATTATTCTCAATGCCATCACACTGGGTCTGGAAACTTCCGAAGCGATCATGGCGCGTTTCGGGCCAGCGTTGAAATTGATCGACCGGCTGGCGTTGACGATTTTTGTTTTGGAGTTGACGGCCAAAATGGCGGTTTATCGCCGCCGGTTTTTTGCCAATGGTTGGAATCTTTTTGATTTCGTCATTGTGGGCATCTCGCTCATGCCCGCGACCGGTAACTTGTCGGTGCTGCGCGCCTTTCGCGTGCTGCGGGTTCTGCGCATGTTTTCCGTCGTGCCGAAGCTGCGCGCCGTCGTGCAAGCGTTGCTCGAGGCCGTGCCGAGCATGGCGTCGATCATCGTCGTGCTGATGCTGGTCTATTACGTCACCGCGGTTTTGGCGAATCAATTGTTCGGCGAAAAATTCGAGCCGTGGTTCGGCACCATCGGCCGCGCCATGTATTCGCTCTTTGAAATCATGACGTTCGACAATTGGTCTTCCGGCATCGTCCGGCCCGTGATGGAAACGTATCCGTGGGCGTGGATTTTCTTTTTGCCGTTCATTATTGTGACCAGCTTTGCGGTGTTGAATTTGTTCATCGCGATCATCGTCAATTCCATGCAAGCGCAGCACGAAGCGGAGAATCAACAAGCCAAGTCCGCGGCAGAAGATAATCTCACGCAGCAATTGCAAGGCCTCACGCAACAAGTGGCAGCCCTGCGCGAAGAGATCGCCATCTTGCGGAATCGGCGCGAATAGTGTATATTGAATAGTGGCGCTTTGGATTATTTTGAGAATTTTTGTGTTCAGGTAACGGGCCGTTTTTTATTCAACGCCGCATTCATCATCGGCACGGACCTCCTGCTTCCGAAAGAACCATTCGTTTGCGCACCTTTCAAAAAGAACTGGCGGCGCGGCAAACCGCTCCGCATAACCGGCGGTGGTTGTTCGCGCCTTATGATCAACTCAGCGACGCCCTCGGGCCACTCGCGCGCGAGGAGGCGAGCCGCTTGGGACTCGTGCTCGTTGAAAGCACATGGAAAGCGGCGCGCCGGCCTTATCACAAACAGAAGCTCGCCCTTGTGCTCGCCAACATGCGCCACTTCGCATTGGAGCAAGCCGAGCGCGGCGTTGCGATTAAGTATATTTTCACGCGCGATAGTTATCGCGCAGCGCTGGCGCCGCTCGTGCAAGAGCTCGGGCCGCTGCGCGTTATGCAACCCGCGGAGTACGAGCTGCGTGTTGATCTGCAGCCGTTGATCGCAAGCG
>CAZVZZ010000162.1:0-5705 GCA_964631505.1 uncultured Cytophagia bacterium | reverse complement strand
GCGCACTCGACCCGCGACTCGGCGGGAGATTGGGTGAAAATAATTTTTCGAGCCCTTTCATTTGGCTCTGAATAAACGGCATCACCAGCGGCCGAAAGTATGTTGGTCCGAGCAAAGCATCCGGCCGCTGTTTTTTAAAGAAGATTGCTTTAACCAATCAAATTATTTACTCAACTAAGGAGGAAGTCGGATGTACAAGAAACTATTGCAACTATTCTTGGTTGCCAACTTGATCGGAGCCGCGGTGATCGCCCAAGATTTGGGCAGCGCCATCGGCATCGGCGTGCGTGGCGGTGTGACGCAATATCAAGGCAACGATTTTGGCACCAAGAAAATTCGCCCGTTGGGCGCCGTGTTCGGCGAATCTTATCTCACCAATCAGTTTTCGCTGGAAACCGCGTTTAACATCGGCCGCCTCGCGGGCGAAACTGGAAATGCGGATTTTCAGTCAACGCTGAATGGCTTGAGCTTGTTGGCCCGTCTCGGACTGGTGCCGGGCGAAAGTTTTCGGCCGTATCTCGCCGGTGGCATTGAATATCTCGGCGTTGATCCGAAAGACCAAAACCAATTGTCCGCGCACAACCGCTCGTTTGTGGGTTTCCCCTTCGGCGGCGGCATCAGCCTCGGCGTTTCTGAAAACACGGCGTTGGATTTCCGCGGCCTCTATCACTACACGTTGCGTGATCGTCTCGACGGCGTCGAAGCCGGACGCGATGACGCTTTTCTTTCGGGCACGGTCGGATTGACCAAGCTGTTGCGCGCCAACAAAGACCGCGACGGCGACGGCTTGCTCGATAAAGATGAAAAGGCGCGCGGCACCAATCGGAAGCTGGCGGATACCGACGGCGATGGTTTGAGTGATGGCGAAGAAGTGTTGACTTATAACACCGATCCTTTGAAAGCGGACACCGACGGCGACGGCCTTTCCGACAGCGATGAAGTTAAAAAGCACAAAACCAATGCGCTGAAGGCCGATAGCGATGGCGATAATTTGAACGACGGCGAAGAGCTGAATCGGCATCGCACCGATCCGTTGAAAGCCGACACCGACGGCGATGGTTTGAGCGACGGCAGCGAATTGAAGATGACGAATACGGATGCGTTAAAACCGGATACCGACGGCGATAATTTGAGCGACGGCGAAGAAGTGAATCGCTACAAAACCAATCCGTTGCAAGCCGATACGGACCGCGGCTCGGTGAACGATGGCGCGGAAGTGGCGCGCAATTCGAATCCGAATGACGCGAGCGACGACGTGCCGCCGAAGCAGGAAACGATCAAGCCGCGCGAAACGCAGGCGCTGAAGATCGAAATGGGCAAGAACATCGTGCTCGAAGGCGTGGTGTTCAAAACCGGCAGCGCGGTGATCTCGCCGCAATCGCAAGAAGTTTTGACGCGCGCGTTCAATGCGCTGAATGACAATCCGGAAATCGAAGTCGAGATTCAGGGCCATACTGACAGCCAAGGCAGCCAGGCTTCGAACCTGAAACTCTCGCAAGCCCGCGCCGATGCGGTGAAAGCGTGGTTGGTGAAAAAAGGCATCGCGGCGCAACGAATGACGACCAAAGGATTCGGGCCGGACAAGCCGGTGGCGACCAATGCCACGCCGGAGGGACGGCAGCAAAATCGCCGCATCGAGTTTGCCCGCCTGAAATAAGCCCGCCCGTGGCGCCGCGCCGCCGCGCCACGGAATCGTATCAAGGTCAACGGGCCTGAAAATGCGAGGAACGCGTCACGCGCTCCACTTTCACTGCGGAAACGAAAGTGGAGCGTCGTGATAAAATCGCAGGTGAATCACTAATTTTTTAAATCCGGGAAGGAAGGAAAAACAAAATGTCCATGATGAAAGAGTTTAAAGAATTTGCCATGCGCGGCAACGTCGTCGATCTCGCCGTGGGCGTGATCATCGGCGGCGCCTTCGGGCAAATCGTCGGTTCGTTTGTCAACGATGTTTTAATGCCGCCGCTCGGCCTGCTATTGGGCGGCGTTGATTTTAGCAAGATGATGCTCACGCTGAAAGAAGCGGCAGATCCGGCGCAGGCGGTATATCTGAAATACGGCGTTTTCATCAACGCCGTGATTAATTTTCTCATTGTCGCGTTTGCGATTTTTCTGATGATCCGCGCGATGAACCGTCTCCAGAAAAAAGAAGCGGCGCCGCCGGCCGTGCCGACGACGAAAGAATGCCCCGAATGTCTCATGACGATTCCAATCAATGCGAAGCGCTGCGGCCATTGCGCGGTCGTGGTGAAATAAATCTCATGCGTAAAACGTAAGACGTAAGTTTACGTTTTACAATTTACGCTTTACCAATAGGGCAAAACCGTTCATTCAACCGGAAAGGAAGGAGCAAATGCTTTACACGATTCTGATCGGCCTGGTGGCCGGCGCGCTGGCCAAGCTGATCATGCCGGGCAAAGATCCCGGCGGCATTATCGTCACGATCTTGCTGGGCATCGGCGGTTCGGTGTTGGCTACTTACCTCGGGCAATTTGTCAATTTTTACCAAGCCGGTGAAACCGCGCAATTTATCGGCGCCACGGTCGGCGCGATTGTGATTCTCTGGGTTTATCGGATGATCCGGCGCAAAAAAGCCTGAAGGACGGATTGAATGGTAAAAAACGAATTCAATTGGAGCGGAATAGCCGGACGCTTTTTAATGGCGGTGCTGCTGGTGGCGGCAACGTATAACCCGGCAGGTTATTCTTTTTTCCACTGGGCGTTGTTGCCGTTGTATAAATCGCCGCCAACGAATTGGAGTTTTGACGCACTCAATTCGCTGAAAGTTTTAGCGGGAATTGCGCTGTTGGTAGGCTGGATTGTTTTTATTCAAGCCACCCGACGCTCGCTGGGCGGCAAAGGCGTCTTTCTCGCGGTCGCGCTTTTCGGCGGGATCATCTGGGTGTTGATTGACTTCAACGTTTTCTCGCCGCGCGGCTCCAAAGCCATTTCGTATCTCGTGATGCTGGTGGTCGCGCTGGTGCTGGCGACCGGCATGTCGTGGTCGCACGTGACGCGGCGTTTGAGCGGCCAGGTGGATACGGATGAAGTGGCTTCGTAAAAGCTGAATGAAAAAACAACGGTGGCCCGAAAACCTCGTGCCCAAACAGTGACGGCTCCCCCTCGTCTCTCGTCACTAAACTCGGGCCACCGCTTTTTTACGTTCTGTGAAAATTAACGGCGTTTGCCGCCGAACACGGCGCCAAGCAAGCCGCCGAGCAGACCGCCACCCTGTTGCTGTGGCGCGCCCTGCGCCGCACCGCCAAGGCCGCGCATCAAAAATCCGGCAACGTCATCCAAAATATTGCCGTCGCCGTTTTGATCGATCAACGCCGCAATGCCCTGCGAACCCATGCCGCCGGCGTCGCGGCGCTTGGTGAGAAAGCCGAGAATGATCGGCGCCAGCATCGGAATAATTTTCATCGCCGTATTCCTGTCGAGATTGAATTGCTGCGACAGGAGATTGGCGGCGCTGACGCCGGACTCACCGAGCAAGCCGCCGAGGCGCGGATCGGCAGTTTGATTCTGCGCGTGCATGCCGAACAGGCCGCCGATATCATCCAGCACGCTGGCGCTGCCGTATTTGTTCAAAATGTGATCGACGCGCGGCGCGCCGCCGCGTTGCTCCATCTGGCGTTTCAAACCGCCAAGAATCATGGGCGCCACTTGCGGCAAAATCTGCATCGCCGTGTTTTTGTCGATGCCGAGCGTCGCGGAAAGATTCTTGCTCACTTCCGGGCCGACGGCACCCAGCAGGTCTTCGAGAAAGTTGGGCATAATAAAACTCACGAGGTTAAAAGTAACAGCTTATTCTGTTGATTGAAAAGTAGCTTGTTTTTTTAATTTACACGATTATATTACAAAAGCCACATTTTTTTTCAAATTTTGCCATCCGGTTGATGGCGTTTGATTGAATTCATTTTTTCAAACCGAAAGGAGCCAGGACCATGTTAAAAGAGAAGTACAAGGATTTGCTTGATCTCGGCGTGAAGCTGCAGGTCAAAAATGGCGACGTGAAAGAAGAGGGCGGCAAGCTGCACATCAAAGGCACGGCGCTGTATCAATACGACAAAGATCAGTTGTGGGACAAAATCAAATCGTATTCCGGCTGGGAAAACGAAATCGCCGCCGATATCAAGGTCGAGAAGACGGATATCTACGGCGTTTACACGGTTAAAGCCGGCGACACGCTGTCCAAAATTGCCAAAGGCCATTTTGGCGACGCCAAGCGCTATATGGAAATTTTTAACCTCAACAAAGACATTCTCACGAATCCGGATTTAATCAAAGTCGGGCAGAAGCTGAAAATTCCGGCGAAAGCCACCACCTGATCGTTGCTCGCCGCCATGCGAGCTTTGGTCGGTTGAACAAGCTCCAGGCTCGGCAAGAAATTGTCGAGCCTTTTTTCTGTCCTTTTGTTACGGGCTGGCCGTAAAATTTTGGAGGTACCGCAAATGCGAAGCTTACTAAAAATCGAAGGCATCGGAGATGCTTACTTCGAGAAACTCCAGGATCTTGGAATCAAGTCGGTGCAGGCGCTGCTGGAAAAAGGCGCCACGCCGCAAGGCCGTAAAGATATGGCGGCGCAAGCGGGCATCGACGAATCGTTCATCCTGCGCTGGGTGAATCACGCGGACTTGTCGCGCATCAAAGGCGTGGGTGGCCAATATGCCGAATTGCTGGAAGCCGCCGGCGTCGATACCGTCATCGAGCTGGCGCAACGCAACGCCGAAAATTTGCACAAACATTTGGTCGCCACCAACGATGAAAAAAAACTCGTGCGGAAATTGCCCAATCACACGCAAGTCAGCAATTGGGTCAAACAGGCGAAAAAAATGCCGCGCGCCATCGTTTATTGACCAATAAAATAGATCAAGAATTCAACCCAAAGGAAAATTTATGCGAAGCATATTGTTAATCATTGTTGCCCTCGTTGCCGTCAATGCCAATGCGCAGCCGGCCGATACCGCCAAGGTGAAAAAACCGTGGACCCATAATCTGGTCGGCGGCTTGAATCTGACGCAAGTGTCCTTCAGCGACACGTGGGCGCAGGGCGGCGAGAATGCGCTGGCTTACGCCACCTCGCTGTTCGGCAAATCCGTGCAGGATCAGCCAAAAACCAATTGGGCCACGTCCTACAAATTTGCCTTCGGCCAAACGAAGCTGGGCGATCAAGGCGTCCGTAAAACCGATGATAAGATCGACATTGAAAGCAATTTAACCTACAAGATGGGAACTTATATCAATCCCTACGTGGCGGCGACGCTGAAAACGCAATTTGCGAAAGGTTTCGATTATGCCGCTGATCCAGATACAGTTGTTTCCAAGTTTTTTGATCCTGGCTACCTGACGCAAAGCGTCGGCTTGGGTTATCAACCCATCCCGCAAATAAAAATCCGCCTGGGTGCAGCGTTGCGTGAAGTGGTCACCTCGAAATTTACTAATTATGCTGGTGGCGAAAAAACCAAAGTCGAGGGTGGCCTCGAATCTGTCACCGAAGCCACGTGGCAAATGCATCCCAATCTGCTTTTCACCGGCAAGCTCGAGCTTTTTGACGCCTTCAAAAACTTCGACATCATCATCATGCGTTCCGACAACACGCTCGCGGCAAAAGTGAGCAAATACGTCACGGTGAATTTCAACGTGCAACTGCTTAAGGAACCGCCGGTGCGCCGCGGCAAAATTCAGCGCAAACAAACCCTGGC
>CAZVZZ010000161.1:0-5721 GCA_964631505.1 uncultured Cytophagia bacterium | reverse complement strand
GCGTTCGAATTGAAGACGACGTGCTCGTCACCGCCGCCGGCAACGAAGTGTTGACTCCGATGTCGCGCGAGTTGTTTGTGGTGGAATGAATTTTAAAAAAAATCACGGACAAAACTTTTCCCAATTGAAAATTTTTTAATTAGAAATTTTCACCGCCTGTGGTTGCGGCTGCAAGTCGCGCTACGGTAGCCGAGTTCAAATGCCCGCTTCGCCTCTACCGGCACAGATCGCCATCATCATCGTCACGTTCCAAAATGTCCGCGAAATCAGCGAATGTCTGCACTCTTTACACCAGGCCGATTCCACGCGGCGCGTCAATTTATTTTTGATCGACAACGCTTCAACGGATGGCACGGACGCGCTTATTGATCACGCCGTCAAAACGTTGCCGGCCTCGCGCTTCCGCCTCGATTTGATTTTTAACGAAACCAATCTCGGCTTCACTCGCGCCGTGAATCAAGGCTTGGCGCGTTATTGGGCGCAGCCGGAGCATGAAACAACGCCGGTATTATTTTTAAATCCCGACACCATTTTGCCGCCCGGCAGCCTGGCCGAACTGGTCAACAAACTCTACGCACTTCCCGACACCGGTGTGGTGGCGCCGCAGCTCATGCATCGGGACGGGAAAATTCAACTTTCCTGCCGGCGCTTTCCCACGCATTGGGATTTGTTCTGCGAGCTGTCCGGCTTGTCGAGGTTGTTTCCGGATTCGCCGCGTTTGAATCGGTGGAAGATGGGAGGATTCGATCATCGCCACGCCGCCGAAGTCGAGCAGCCGCAGGGTGCGTGTTTATTGGCGCGGCCGGAAGTGGTCAACCGAATTGGCGGCTGGGACGAGCGCTTTCCGATTTTTTTTAGCGACGTCGATTGGTGCCGCCGCGTTTGGGCAAACGGCTGGAAGATTCGTTTCGAGCCTGCCGTGCAGATCATCCATACGCAGGGCGTCAGCGTGCGGCAAGTGCAGGCCGCGGCCATCTGGAGCTCACATGTATCTTTTGGGCGCTATTTTCGTAAACACGAAACCGGTTGGCGTGAAAAATTTTTAAATATGCTCTTTGAACCGCTGCTTTGGGCAACGGCATTTTTGCGCATGATTCCCACTTACCTCAAACGCGGCCCGGTGGCCAATAGCAAGCAATCGTCCAACATACGGCGACCGGCAAACGATTTTCGGTTTTGAGTTTCTTGAAAAATTTATTTGCCAACGCCCCAAACTCAGAACAAAACACCAAAACCACGGAGGATGCACCATGAAAAAAAACATGCTGAACCGCTTCATCCTGTTGTTGATGAGCTTAACGCTGCCGCTTTTTGCGCAGGCGCCGCCGGCGCCGCTGCAAGAAGATCTTTATGATTGGATGATCGGCGAGTGGGAAGGCACCACCGAAAGCACGATGGGCAAGGCCGTCGATGAAATGAAAGTCGATTGGGATCTTGAACATCAGTTTGTGGATTTCCATTACAAACAAAAACAGGGTGATGGCGCCACGGCTATGGTTTACAAAGGCCGCGGGATGATGACGGTGCATCCCCAAACCAAAGAATACGTCGGTTATTGGTTCGGCTCGTTCCGCGATATTTCCACGGGCAAGGGCGCCCGCGTGGGTGACAAAATCACCATGACGTGGGAAGGGGGCGCCAGCCCGACAACCCGCACAATCGAAAAAGTCGCCGGCGATAAATTGTTGATGACCTTTAAAGGTATTGGCCCCGACGGAAAAGAAATGAGCGGCACGACCACTCTGACGCGCAAAGTGAAAAAAGAAAAAGGCGCGAAAAAAAACTGACCGGCAGGTTTTGTCAAGCTAAAAACCCCATGCGACTGTTTTCGTTATGGGGTTTTTAAATTTTTAAAGAGCATCCGCGAGCAAGTTTATCCTTTTATCTTTTTATCTCTTTCTCTTTTGCCTTCTTTCAAACAATGATTCCCGTTTTGTCCAATTGTGCGCGCAGCGCCTGCATTTCGGAGTTGGTGTTTTTGAGGCGTTCGCCAATGATGGACGCCAATTGAAAAAGAAACTTGTTGCCCAGTCTCGGCTTGCGCTCGAGCAGTTCAAACAGATCGGGGCGGAACAAGCCGATGATATCGGAAGGCTCTTTGGCCACGGCGGTCGCCGAGCGCGGGGTCTCGTCCAACAAGGCCAATTCACCAAAAAATTCGCCGTTGCGCAAAGTCGCCAGTTCTTCGCGGCCCTCGCCCGGTGCGTGCTTAAAAATTAAGATCACACCGCGTTGAATGATATACATGCCCACCCCCGGCTCGCCTTCCCAAAAAATCGTCTCATTGGCCTTGAACGTGCGGCGATGAATCAATTTTTCAAATTCGCGCAGCTCGCTATCGTTCATATCGGCGAACAACGGCACCAGCCGCATGGTTTTGATGATGCTTTCATCATCGCCGTTTTTCTTTTTAAAAATGTTGCCCCACAAGGGGCTGCCGGATCGCGTTGGGAGGTTGTTGTTGTCGCTCATAGATGGAGTTGTTTGCTGGTTTTCCCCGTTTCTCCTTACATTTTAAAAAGGCGGACGGGGCAAACGCTTTTTAATATATGAAACCTCGCTTCACGAAGCAAGGCGAATTTTTCATTGCTTTTCTCTGGCAAATCTGTTACTTTTTGTTATGTTACACGCTCGTCTTTTGGGACTCATGTTTTTGGCTCCCGGGTTGGCGCTGGCGCAAAATCAGCAAGGCCAGTTGAATGAATTGCGGCAGAAGATCGCCCGCTTGCAAGAACAGATCGTCGCCCAGGAGAAAAGCGAAACCTCCGCGTTAGAGTTTCTGCGCGCGCTGGACGAACAGATCGATTTGACGCACCGGCTGGTCGGGCAACTTCGCAAGCAGGAACGTGAAAAACGCACGAAAATCGGCGAGACGGAAAAAGTACAACAGCGCACGCAGGATCAGCTTGGCCGCTTGAAAACGCTGGCGGCGCAGCGTGCGGTGGTGTTCTACAAATACGGCCGCTTGCAGGACGCCGAAATCTTGCTCACCTCGCGCTCTTTGAATCAGATGCTGCTCTGGGCGAAATATCACCAGCAGCTTGCCGACAACGATCGCCGGCTCTTGACCGGCATCAACAAAAAACGCGAGCAAATCGATCAACAAAAAACGCTTCTGACCGCGGAGCTGCAAACGCAACAACGCCTGCTGAACGAAAAACAGCAGGAAGAAGAAACGCTCAAAAAACGCCGCGAGCAGCGGCAAGCCCTTTTGAAAAAAGTCCGGAATGACAAGAACTTTTTTCAAATGCAGCTCGCGGAAACGCAGAAGGCCATTGCGCGCATCCGCCAGTTGATTTCTTCCGCCGAGCGCCGCGAAGCCGCGCCCGCCGTCACCAACGGCGGATTTAAAAATCTGCGCCGTGCCATGCCGTGGCCCGCCACGGGCCGCATCGTTTCGCATTACGGTTCGTATCGTCACCCGGTGCTCAACACCGTGACCAACAATTTAGGGATCGATATTGCGCCGCAAGGCGGCGCCGGCGCCGAAGTGCGGAGCGTTGCCGCCGGTCGCGTCACCGCCATCACGTGGCAGCGCGGCTACGGCAATTTGATGATCATCAGTCACTCCGATGGTTATTACACCGTTTACACGCATCTTGCGGATATTAATGTCGCTTTAAATGAAGAAGTGGCCGCCGAGCAAATCATCGGCGCCGTTGGCGATACCGGCTCCTTGCAAGGCGCCACCCTCCATTTTCAATTGTGGAATCGCGAGGAAGCATTGAATCCTGAAGATTGGCTGCGCCCGTAAAAGCAGTAAGCCGGCTTCAGTCAACAGTTTAAAATTTGGATGCTCGTTGATCTCGATTATTGCTCAAGAAAACGCGCAGGAATTTTTGCGTCGTGCCAGAGAGCATGAGCGCGTCGCGCATGCGTATTTGTTTTTTGGACCGCCCGGGACGGGCAAAGAGGCCCTGGCCCTGTCGGCGGCGCAAACTTTTTTTTGCGAAGCCGGACAGGCGAAGCCGCAACCAGCGCCCGCAACGATGTCGATGTTCGACGATCCCGCGCCCACACCCGCGCCGCCGGTGGCGGCTAAAGGCGCACTGGCGTGCGGTGTTTGCGCCACGTGCAAGCGCGTCGCCGAAATGAATCATCCCGACGTACGCGTCATTTTCCCGCGCACGGCCTCGGCCACAGAAGATGAACGCCTTGAGGTCTTGCGCAGCTTGGGAGCGTCGCCATACCGCCGTTTGCGGCCGTGGGAAAATCCGACGATGCTGATCGACGACATTCGCGGCCTCAAACGCGATCTCGGCATGACGAGCTATGAAGGCCGCGGCCTCGTGGCGCTGATTTTGGAAGCGGATCGCATGAAAGCCGAAGCGGCGAATGCGTTGCTGAAAATTTTAGAGGAACCGCCGCCGCAAACGCTGATGATCTTGACGGCCAACTCGCTCGACAGCATATTGCCGACGATTGTTTCGCGTTGCCAGCCGGTGCGGTTATTGATTTTGACGCGTGCGCAAATCGCCTCCGCGCTGCGCGAGCAACACGGCGTGCCGGCCGAACGCGCCGAGTTCGTCGCGAAACTGGCGAACGGCAATTTCCGTCGCGCCTTGGATTTGCTCGAGGACGACGTGGACACGCGCCGCCGGCAAGCGGTCGAATTTCTCCGCATGGCGTTTCGTTTTAACAAACCGGTCGAGCAAATGGATTTTCTCAACGCCCTCGCGCGCGACCATGATCGCCGCGAGCTGCGCCAACTGCTGGAGTTTTGTTTGTTGCTCATTCGCGACGGTTATATTTACAAATCGCTGCCGGGCGCGCCGGCAGCGATTGTCAACACCGATCAAGAAAAGATGTTGACCGATCTTGTAAAGAACCTGCCGAATTTCGATTTTGGCGGCGTGATCACGGAGATCGAGTTTGCGATGGAATGCTTGGATCGCTACGTGCAGCCGTGGCTGGTCATGATGGTTTTGTTGCATCGAATTTATCAATTGTCGGGAAGCAGAAAATAATGCGCGGTCAAACTAAAGTTTGGCTCTCCGCCATAATATAGAGGACTCCTCGTGTCGGATTTTATCGAAGTCAAATTCAAAGGCGAACGCAAAGGTTGGTACGCAAATACGCAACAGTTTCCTTTCCGCCTCGGCGAGTTAATTATTGTTGAAGCGGAAAAAGGCGAAGATCTCGGGCGCGTGAATCAAGTGGAGTTGCCGGCGCGCGCCGCGCCGCCCAACGATGGCGTGCGCAAAGCGCTGCGCCGCGCCAATGAAAGCGACGTCATTCGCTTGCAGACCAACAAAGTCGCCGAGCAAAAAGCGCTGGAAACTTGCCGCCAGAAAGTGGTTACGCATAATCTACAAATGAAAGTGGCGGATTGCGAGTTTCAGCTCGATGGCAATAAAATTACGTTCTATTTTACCGCCGATAAACGCGTTGACTTTCGCGAATTGGTCAAAGATTTAGCCGGGGTTTATCACACGCGCATCGAGTTGCGGCAGATCGGCGTGCGCGATGAAGCGAAACGGCTCGACGGCTACGGCGTCTGTGGCCGTCGCCTCTGCTGCTCCTCGTGGATTTCCGAGTTCGGCCCGATCACCACGCAGGCGGCGAAAGAACAGGGTCTGTCGCTCAATCCCAACAAGCTCGCCGGCGTGTGCGGGCGTTTGAAATGCTGCTTGATGTACGAACGCGGTTTTTACAATTGGGCGATCGCGCAATTTCCCGATCTCGCCAAGCCGATCAAAACCGAAAAAGGCGAAGGCCTGA
>CAZVZZ010000160.1:2704-5723 GCA_964631505.1 uncultured Cytophagia bacterium | reverse complement strand
AAGCAAAATTCCTTGTTGACAATCTCCCCAAACTTCGCTACTTTTTAAAACCGATAAATAGACCCCGAACAAGCTCAGGCTGCGGGGTCTTGTTGCTTATTTTGATAGGACATCATTACGAAAAACAAATGGCCGAAACACGCAATAGAATTCTGTGGGTGGATGACGAGATCGAATTGCTCCGCCCGCATATTTTGTTTTTAGAAGAAAAAGGTTATGCCGTTCGCCCGTCCGCCAATGCCGATGATGCGATTTCGCTGGTGCGGCAGGAAGCGTTTGATCTGGTATTGCTCGATGAGATGATGCCCGGCAAGGACGGTTTGACGGCGCTCGCGGAGATCAAGGAAATCAATCCTTCGCTGCCGGTGGTGATGGTGACGAAAAACGAGGAAGAGCGGCTGATGGAAGAAGCGATCGGCAGCCGTATCGATGACTATCTCACCAAGCCGGTCAATCCGAGCCAGATTCTTTTGACGTGCAAGAAAATTCTCGATGCGCGTAAAATCACCGGCGCGCGGGTGTCGCGGGATTATATCGCCGAATTCAATCAGATCGCGCGCGAGCTGCTGGAGCCGCTGTCGTGGCAAAATTGGATCGATCTGTATTTGCGCATTTGCGAATGGGAAATCGAGCTGGATCGCCACCCCGACTTGAGCTTGCGGCAAATGCTCGCCGAGCAAAAGCGCGAAGGCAACGCCGAGTTCGCGAAGTACGTCGAGAAAAATTATAAAAATTGGATCAAGCCGAACGGAGCCGTCCCGGCTGACAAACCGGTCTTCTCGCCGGAGCTGGTTCGGCAATACGTGCTGCCGCTGCTCAAGCAAAACCGCCGTGTGGTGTTTTTGGTGATCGACAATTTGCGCCTCGATCAATGGCTCACCATCGAGCCGTTGCTGCGCGACCGTTTCAACATCAGCAAGGAATATTATTTTTCCATTCTTCCGACGGCAACGCCGTACGCGCGCAACGCCATCTTTGCCGGCAAGTTTCCGCTGGACATCGCGCAGCAGCATCCGGATTTGTGGGAAAGCGACAAAGATGACGAAACCAGTCTCAACCGCTACGAACGTCAACTGTTGGAAGCGCAGTTGGCGGAGCAGAAGGTCAGCTTGAAGCGCGAGCTGAAATATATCAAAATTTTGGACGTCAACGAAGCGAAGAATGTCGAAAAACAAATCGGCTCGCTCGCCGATTTGCCGCTGCTGGCGCTGGTGATCAATTTCGTCGATATTCTCGCGCACAGCCGCAGCGATTCCGAGGTGCTGCGCGAGATCACGCCGGATGAATCGGCGTATCGCTCGCTCACCAAATCGTGGTTCGAGCACTCGCCGTTGTTTCGCATGTTGACGGAATTGGCGCATCGCGGTAATACGATTATTCTCACGTCCGATCACGGCAGCATTCGCGGCCAGCGTGGCGCGAAAGTGATCGGCGACCGCGAGACTTCGACCAACTTGCGTTACAAGTACGGCCGCAGCTTGAAAGTCGAAACGAAGCACGCGATCGTGGTGAAAGATCCGAAAGAATACCGCTTGCCGGCGAGCGGCGTCAACACCAATTATCTGTTTGCGAAGGAAGATTATTATTTTGTTTATCCGACGAATTATCATTATTATTTGAATCACTATCGCGATAGCCTGCAGCATGGCGGGGTGTCATTGGAAGAAATCATTTTGCCGGTGGTTCGGCTGGAGCCGAAATAATTTTCCGTAATAGCGTTTGTAGTAACGCCTTAAGGCGTAAACGTTTTGAGGAGTCACAAATTTTTCTTTCTTCAAAGTGTGGCGCCTGAAGGTGCTACTACGAAAATTTTTCAAGCATGATGTCTCCCAACGAATTGACACAAGTTCTTGCCGGCAAAACCGCTGCCACTTTTCTCTCGCCCAGTGTCGAGGCCACGCACCAATTCGCGGCGCAGCTCGCGGCGCATTTGCAGCCCGGCGCGGTGATCGCGTTATTCGGCGATCTCGGCAGCGGCAAAACGACGTTCACGCAAGGCTTTGCGAAAGCCTGCGGCGTGACGGCGCCGGTCACGAGTCCGACGTTTACAATCATGCACATTTATCGCGGCCGGCAATGGCCGATTTATCATTTCGATTTTTATCGCCTGCAATCTGTTGCCGAGGCGCAAGCGCTCGGCTGTGAAGAGTATTTCGAGGGGGACGGTGTGACATTGGTGGAATGGCCGGAGCGCGCGCTGCCGCTGTTGCCGCTGCAGCATTTGCAAATTCATCTGCGCATTCCTGATTTTACCGCCTCACCGGCGTTGCGCGAAATTAAACTGCACCGCGCGGAGGTGGCGGCGTGATTCTCGGCATCGAAACCGCAACGTCGATTTGCAGCGTCGGCATCGCCGACGGCGAACAAGTTATCGCCGAATTACGCTTCAATATCAAAAACATTCACGCCGAAATTTTGGCGGAAAGCATTCAGCAACTGCTGAAGTTGTCCGGCGTGCCGGTGCAAAAATTTTCTGCGTTCGCCGTATCCATCGGCCCCGGCTCGTTTACGGGATTGCGCATCGGTCTGGCAACGGCAAAGGGGTTGGCGTTTGCGAGCGGCAAGCCGGTGGTGGCGGTGAGCACATTGCAAGCTTTGGCAGCGAGTAACCCGTTTTCAGTTTGCAGTGAACCGTATGCGGTGGTGCCGGTGATCAAGGCGCGAGAAGGAGAAATTTATACGGCGCGTTTTCAGAATGCGTGGCCGGAGCCGGTGCTGCAAAGTGATGAACTGTTGCTGCGAGCGGAACAATTTCAGCAGTGGCTGGAACCGCCGGCGGTGTTGTGTGGAAGCGGCGTCGCTATGTTGCGGCAAAGGGGAATTTTTGAAAGCCTATCCGAGGTCGCCGTCGTTCCGGAAGCCGCCATGTTGAGTGGCGGCGTAATCGCGCGGCTTGGCGCGGCCAAGTTAGCGCGTGGTGCAATCGCCGATTTGTCGAATTTAGAGCCGCGCTATTTGCAGGAATTTGCGGTCGGGCCAAGAAAATAAACGCTGTGGGCGACGGGAGCAATATGGCGCA
>CAZVZZ010000160.1:0-2604 GCA_964631505.1 uncultured Cytophagia bacterium | reverse complement strand
AGATTATGACAAGGACATTCCGGCGCGAATGTATAAATATTCCGCCCGGATTATGGATAAATATTCGGAACTTGCAGTTTATGGCGTGGTTTTTTATATTAACGAGAGCGTACGTCACAAAGAACTGCCGAATAGTTTCACGCGCAGCATTCGTGGCAAAGTGCGAAGCTTTTACACGTTTGACGTGATTAAAGTTTGGGAACTGGAGGCGACGGCAATCTTGCGCGACCGTATTACCGGACTTTTGCCGCTGGTTCCGTTGATGAAGTATCCGCCTGAAAACGCCGAAACCGTGGTGCGCGAAGCGATTCACCAACTGCAGCAAAACGTACCGGAACCGGCGTTGCGCGGAGAAACATTTTCGGCACTCTATTTGTTCTCGGGATTAAGGCAATTGCAAAGCATCACGCAAAAAGTGCTCAAGGAGGTCAATATGTTGGAGTTTCTTAAAAAGTCTGGAGCTTATCAAGACATTCTCACAGAAGGCCGTCAAGAAGGCCGCCAGGAGGGCCGCAATGAGGGAGAAATTCATGGCGTGGTTCGTTCCATTCTGGCTATATTAGGAGCCAGATTCGGTCAAGTGCCGCAAGATTTTTCCGAGCAACTCAAACCATTGAATATAACCGCGCTCAACGAACTCGTGGTCAAAGCCCTCACCATAGAAAATCTAACGACATTTGCCGAGCTTGTACGCACTTTGCGCGAGAAGAAGGCGAACGGCACGCCTCGCCTTGATTTTGTTTGAAGCGATGGAAATTGTGCCCTTCACCCAATGGGGCGCGCAACTGCGCCGGATGCAGCCGCAGGACGTGGAAGCGGTGCTGGAAATCGAGCGGCGGAATTTTCGTGATCCGTGGACGCGGCGCGCGTTTCTCGCGGAAATTGAAACGACGCCGGTCTCGCAACCGCTGGTGGTGGAATACAACGGCCGGATTGTCGGTTATGCCGTGGCATGGTTCGTCGTGGATGAATTGCAGATTGCCGACATCGCCATCCACGAAGATTTTCGGCGGCGCGGGTTGGCGCGGCAGATTATGGCGTATCTTTTCGAGGTGGCGCAGCAACGCGGTTGTAAAGTCGCGCACCTCGAAGTGCGGCAGACAAACCTTGCAGCAAAGCAACTATATGAGGGTTTGGGGTTTCAAACAACAACCGTGCGGCGCGCCTATTATGGCCCGGCGGAAGATGCTCTGTTGATGAGCAAAAATTTAGGTTGAGTATTCGGAGGAAAGCCAAGATGGCCTGGTTTAAACGCGAGCGCGGCGGGTTGTTGCCGCAAAAAAAGAAAGATATGCCGCACCTATGGGTGAAATGTGACAAGTGCGGCGAGATTCTTTACAAACCCGATCTCGAAAAGAATTGTCAGGTCTGCACGAAATGCGGTTACCATTTTCGCATCGGGGCGCGTGATTACCTACGATTTTTGCTCGACGAAAACACTTTTCAGGAAACCCACAAAAACATCCTGCCCACCGACGCGCTCAAATTCAAAGCGCACAAAAAGTACGCCGATCAATTGAAAGACGCCGCGAAAAAGAGCGGCAACACCGACGCGATCATCACCGGCGCGGGGAAAATCGGCGGACGGACGACGATGCTGGCCGTGATGGATTTTAGTTTTATCGGCGGCAGCATGGGTTCCGTCGTTGGTGAAAAAATTGCGCTCGCAACGGATGAGGCGTTGGAGCAGCGTTGTCCGCTTATCGTCGTCAGCGCTTCCGGCGGCGCGCGCATGATGGAAGGCGCGCTCTCCTTGATGCAAATGGCCAAAACCTCGGCGCGGCTGGCGCGGCTCGCGGATGCCGGCCTGCCGTTTATTTCCATTCTCACCCATCCCACCACCGGCGGCGTTACCGCAAGCTATGCCATGCTGGGTGATGTGAATATTGCTGAACCCGGCGCGCTTATTGGATTCGCCGGTCCGCGCGTGATCAAACAAACCATTGGTGAAGACTTGCCGGAGGGATTTCAAACCGCAGAATTTCTGCTTAAACATGGTTTTGTCGATGCGATTTTTCCGCGCACGGAATTGCGGCAGAAATTGATTAATTTGTTTGAGGTTTTTATGGCCGAGGCGGAAAGCTGAATATTAGAATAATCGAAAATTATTATGAGCAAACCGCATATTCTTTTAACCAACGATGACGGTATTTTCGCGCCCGGCCTTTATGCGCTGTTTGAAAGGTTAAGCGCCATTGCCGATCTCACCGTTGTGGCGCCGGACAGCGAGAAGAGCGCCGTCGGGCACGCGATTACGATCACCGACCCGTTGCGCGTGATGCCGTTTGAGAAATACGGCAAGTTTTTCGGACATGCCGTCCACGGCACGCCAGCCGATTGCGTGAAGATCGCTTATTTCGCGCTGTTGGAGCGCAAGCCCGATCTGGTGGTTTCAGGCATCAATTACGGCTCGAATACCGGCATCAACGTCATTTATTCGGGCACCGTTTCCGCGGCCACGGAGGGCACGATTCTCGGTATTCCCTCTTTTGCGATTTCACTCACGACGTTTAAAGACGCGGATTTCACTTACGCCGCCAAATTTGCGGCGCAGTTGGTTCCGCTCATTCTCGCCAACGGTTTGCCGAAAGGGACGTTTTTGAA
>CAZVZZ010000159.1:0-5774 GCA_964631505.1 uncultured Cytophagia bacterium | reverse complement strand
ACTTCTCCCAACAATCCGTGGATTACGCGAAATATCGGCCCCATTATCCGGAAGCATTATTTGCGTATCTCGCGTCGATTTCATCCGCGCGAAAATTGGCGTGGGATTGCGGCACCGGCAACGGGCAAGCGGCGCTCGGACTTGCGCCACTTTTTGATTTGGTGATTGCCACCGATCCGAGCGAGAAGCAAATCCGCCAGGCGATGCCGCATGAGAAAATTCAATATGCCGTCGCCCCGGCGGAGCACACCGCGATCGCGCCGCAGTCGGTGGATTTGATCACGGTGGCGCAAGCTCTCCATTGGTTTGACCACGAACGCTTCTATGCCGAAGTCCGCCGTGTCGCGCAACCCCAGGCCATGATGGCGGTGTGGATGTATGATTTGCTTCTGGTCGCGCCGAAGGTTGATGAGGTGATCAATGAATATTATCGAGGCGTCGTTGGCCCGTATTGGCCGCCGGAAAGAAAACATGTTGAAGCGGAATATCGCACGATTCCATTTCCATTTACAGAAATTAAGCCGCCGGCAATCAGCTTGAAAGCCGAATGGAACCTCGCGGAACTGATGGGGTATATGAACACGTGGTCGGCGACGCAGCGATACTTAACGCAAAACCGGTTGCACCCACTCGAAAAAATCGCTGCTCGACTGGCCGCGGCATGGGGTGACCCGGAAGTGAAAAGACGGATTGAATGGCCGTTGTTGTTGCGCGTGGCAAAAGTTCATTGAACAAATGTTTTTTAAAAACGTCTTGCAATTGAATATTTAAACCATCCCCATGAATTTGTTTAAGGAAAACCCAATGAAAAAAAATGTCGAAAAAACTTTCTTATTTTCATTTTTATTGCTTTCCCTCACCGCTTTTGCACAAGTCAGCGACGCCGACAAAAAAGCCTCGCAGGCGATTGACGCAACCACCATCCGCAGCCACGTCAAATTTCTCTCGGATGATTTGCTCGAGGGCCGCGCCCCCGGAACGCGCGGCGGGCAGCTTGGCGAAAAATATATTGCGAGCCAACTGGAAGCGCTCGGTTTGCGGCCCGGCGCGAAAGCCGCAGACGGCAGCCCCTCGTGGTATCAAAGCTTCGATATCCTCGGCGTCACCAGCACGGTGCCGAAAACGATGACACTGAAAAGCGGCGCGAAAACGTTTGACTTGAATTTCTGGGATGATTTCATCGCCTTCACCGGCGAGCAAAAACCGGCGGTGAGCGTAAAAAACGCGGAGGTCGTTTTCGTCGGTTACGGCATTGAAGCGCCGGAGCAGAAGTGGGATGATTACAAGGGCGCGGACGTGCGCGGCAAAATTTTATTGATGATGAACAACGATCCGGCGAACGATCCGAATTTGTTCGCGGGCAAGACGCGACTTTATTACGGGCGTTGGACGTACAAATATGAGATCGCCGCGAAAAAAGGCGCAGCCGGCGCCATCATCATTCACACCGAGCCTTCGGCCGGTTACAAATTTCAAGTCGTGCAAAGCTCGTGGACCGGCGAGCAATTTGAATTGCCGCAAACCGGCAACGCGCCGACGGTGAAAATGAAAGCGTGGGCCACCGAAGCCGCGAGTAAACAACTGGCGCTGCTCGGCGGGAAAAATCTCGACGAGCTGCGCGCCAAAGCGGAACGCCGCGATTTCAAACCCGTGCCGTTGGGGGTGACGCTCTCGCTGGATTTGACCAACAAGATTCGCAGCTTGAAAACCGCCAATGTCGTCGGCGTACTGCCCGGCCGCGATCCGGTGTTAAGCAAAGAGCACGTGGTTTATTCCGCGCATCACGATCACCTCGGCGTCGGCACACCGGCGGACGGCGACTCGATCCACAACGGCGCGCTGGACAACGCCTCCGGCACCGCGGCGATATTGGCGATTGCCAAAGCGTTTGCGCAAATGCCGGCGGATCAACGTCCGCGCCGCTCGATCATGTTTGCAGCCGTCGCGGCGGAAGAGTCGGGCCTGCTCGGCTCACAAAAATTTTGCGCCGATCCGCCGATCCATCCCGGGTATTTCGCCGCCAACATCAACATTGACGGTTTGAATATTGTGGGACGCACCAAAGACTTGGCTATTGTCGGCATGGGCAAATCCAGCATGGACGGCATTGTCAAAGAAATTGCCGCCTGGCAGGGGAGAGTGGTCAAAGGCGATGAATTTCCGGACAAGGGATTTTTTTATCGTTCGGATCAATTTAATTTCGCGAAGATCGGCGTGCCCGCGACGTATTGCGACGCCGGTTTGGAAGTCATCGGCAAACCCGCGGGCTGGGGCAAGGAGCAAGTGGAAAAATGGGAAGCCACGAATTATCACCAGCCCAGCGACGAGTACAACGACAGTTGGAATCTCGAAGGCGGGGTGGAAGATGCGCAGTTGATGTTCCTCGTCGGCTTGAAAGTGGCGAACGCGGCGCAGTTGCCGAGCTGGGTTCCCGGGGATGAATTTGAAGCCGCGCGCCAACAGGCGCTGGCCCAGAGGCCGTGATTCGTGTTCAGTTATTAAAGCGTGTTTGAAATGAAGGGCAGATTTCTGCCCTTCATTTTTTGGTCGCCATGTTTATCCGCTATGTGAAAGCGTGTTGGACTGCGCCGGTACGATTGCGCTTTTTCCGCAATAATTTTTCTCTCGTCCCCATTTCCCAATTTTCCCGCCTGGCATAAGTTTTGTCCAATAAACTCTGACCGTAGAATTCCGATTCTGGTGTGGAAGGGATTCCGTGCGGCTGTGATTGAAGTTACCTCATGCCACCGGCCGCGCTCCCCCCGCCGTGTAATCGCTGCTTACAATTTTGTTAAATCATTTTGGAACACTGTCGCACCCATGAGACACTTTGAGATGAGGCACTTGGACGGTGGACATCAGTGCAAAAATTTTGTCTTCCCATTTCTCTTCACTTTTTTTCTTTTCAACTCCGCAGTCTTGGCGCAAAATTTTTGGCAACAAACCAGCGGCCCGCTCGGCGGCGACGTGCGCACGGTCGTCGTCAAAACCAGCGGCGATATTTTCGCGGGACATAATGAGAGCGGCATTTATCGCTCCACGGACAACGGCGCGAACTGGACTGCCGTCAACAGCGGCCTCGGCAACTTCGCGGTGAATGCGCTCATCGCCAATTCCGCCGGCGATCTTTTTGCCGGAACCTTCGGCGGCGTTTTCCTTTCCACCAACAACGGCGCGAGCTGGGGCGCGGCCAACACCAATCTCACCAACACGCGCGTGCGCAGTCTCGCCATTAAAACCAGCGGCGAAATTTTTGCCAGCACTGAAGGCGGCGTTTTTATTTCCACCGACAACGCCAAAACTTGGACCGCGGTCAACTCCGGCCTCACAAATACTTTTGTGCAGGCGCTGGCGATCAACAACTCCACCGGAGAAATTATTGCCGGAACCACCACCGGCATATTCATCTCCTCGAATAACGGCGGCGCGTGGCGTCCGTTCAACACCGGTTTGCCTACGCCTTTACCGGCGATACGCGCGCTGGCGATCAACAGCCTCGGTAATATCTTTGCGGGCACCAACAACGGCATCTATCGCGCCCTCAGCACGACGGCGACGTGGACGGCCAGCAATTCCGGCTTGACGAATTTTTTTATTCCTTCCCTTTATGCTCATTCCAACGGCGATATTTTTGCGGGAAGCGAAGGCAGCGGTATTTTCCGCTCGATCGATAACGGCAATAATTGGACGGCCGTGAATGCCGGTTTGGGCGTCATGACCGTGCAGGCTTTCAGCCGCAATGCGAGCGGAACCATTTTTGTCGGCACCACCGGCGGCATGTTTCGCTCGGTGGCCGGCCCGAGTTTGAGTTGGACGGAAATCAACACCGGCATGCTCGCCGCAAAAGTTTCGGCGCTCGCGATAAAAACCGCAAGTTATATTTTTGCCGGAACCACGGCGGGCCGCGTGTTTCGCTCGAAAGACGACGGCGCGAGCTGGACGCTCGCCAGCAATGGCCTGCCGAATGACGCCGTGCAATCAATCAACACCCTCGCCATCAGTCCAGCCACCGGCGATGTTTTTGCGGGCACGGCCAACGACGGCATGTATCGCTCCTCGAATGACGGCACGACATGGACGCGCATCAATCTTGGTTTGGCGGAATCGAATATTTTATCGCTGGCGATCAACGCGAGCGGTCACCTCTTTGCGGGCGGCGCGAGCGATGGCGTGGCGCGCTCCACCGATAACGGCGATAGCTGGCAGGATGTGAATGCTGGCCTCACCAACACCACGATTCGCGCGTTGGCGCTCAATGCCAGCGGCGATCTTTTTGCGGGCACTTCGAACGGAATTTTTTATTTAAAGAACGGCAGCAGCAGTTGGACAGCCGTGAACACCGGCCTGCCGCCGCGCGCGGTGATTTTTTCGCTGACCGTCAACACCAACGGCGATGTTTACGCGGGCTTGGTTGCCGGCGGCGCGGTTTATCGTTCGACCGATAACGGCGCGAACTGGTCACTCGCCAATTCCGGCCTGCCGACTTCCGTGAGTAATGCGCTGACGGCAAATGCGGCCGGAGACCTTTTCGCCGGAACCAGTCTCGATGGTGCGTACCGAACGTTTGACGACGGCGCCAAATGGTCGGCGATCAATTCCGGACTCTCCACCAACATCATCAAGTCGCTCGCCATTCGCACGGACGGTTTTGCTTTTGCCGGAACCGGCGCCGCCGGTGTTTTTCGCAGCGTGAAATCGACCACGCCGCCCGAGGTGACTTTTTCAACCGGCACGTTGAATTACGGCAACGTGTTGTTGAACACGAACGCCGATTTGCCCGTCACGCTCACCAACACCGGTTTTTCGGATTTGGCGATTGCAACCTCCGCGCTGGCCGGAGCGAATGCGAATCAATTCAGCATCGTGAGCGGCGGTACGGGAACGATTGCGCCGAGCACTTCGCAAAGCCTCATCCTGCGTTTTACGCCGGCGAGCGTGGGCAGCAAAACCGCGTTTTTTGTTTTACTAAGCAATGCCGACAGTTCGCCGGACACGGTGACGCTGAACGGCGCCGGCGTCGAACCGCTCGTTTCAGTGGACCAAGCTAATTTGCAATACGGCAACGTGCGGGTGAATACAAATGCGGATTTGACCGTTCGCCTCACTAACACTGGCACGGCGAACCTGTCGATCAACAGCACGAGTCTCGCGGGCACGAACGCGAATCAATTCAGCATTGTAAGCGGCGGTAACGCGGGAACGCTGCGCCCAACTGATTTTCGCGATATCACGTTGCGGTTCTCGCCAAGCAACGCCGGAAACAAAAACGCTTTTTTTATTCTCGCCAGCAACGCCGCCAGCACGCCCGACACGGTGACTTTGTCCGGCGCCGGCGTTGAGCCGCTCGTTTCTTTTTCCAATGCCAATTTGCAATACGGTAATGTTTTGGTCAATACGGACGCCGATTTGGGCGTGCGCCTTACCAACACCGGCACGGAGAATTTGTCGATCAACAATGTGAGCCTGGTCGGCCCGAATGCGAATCAATTCAGCATCGTCAATATCGGCGGCACCGGAACGTTGGCGCCCAATGCTTTTCTCGACATTACGCTGCGTTTTTCGCCGACGAATGCGGGGAATAAAATCGGATATTTTGTTATTGCCAGCAACGCTGCGAGCACGCCGGACACCGTGGCGCTGGCCGGATCGGGCATCGCGCCGATGGTTGCATTTGATCGCGCCAATTTGCAGTACGGTAATATTTTGGTCAATGCGATCTCCGATTTGACCGTTCGTCTAACGAATACCGGCACCGCGAATTTGTCGATTACCGC
>CAZVZZ010000158.1:0-5830 GCA_964631505.1 uncultured Cytophagia bacterium | reverse complement strand
ATTTGGGCCATGCACGCTTGCTATTTTACAAAGAACAAACTTCTACAACATCTATCTTTTACTGCGCTAACATTCTAAAGTGGACAGCATTCAATATAACTTACTTTCTATCAAAAAGCAAGCCTTTTTTCGCTTTTTGTCAACTTTTTTTGTTACATCTTTCTAACACCTTTTGTGTCGAGCATATATAATATAAAACTTTGCACGAGAATGTCAAGAGATTTTTAAATGTCTTTTAAAATTTTTTAGCACTCCGTTACGAACAAAAAGTTCTTGCTATTCGCCGTTTTGCGTTGTAAGATAAGCCCATCCGACTGTGACGTCTAAACTCATGGCCTCATTTACGCCAGTTCGCAAAACGAGGCGAATGCGCTCGCTCGTGATGACCAGGAAAAAATCTTGCAGGAAAAATTATCGCGATCAGACAAAATCGTTTTTAACGACCTCGTGCTGCTGCGACAACCCCAAAACTTGCAAATCAATGTTTATTAAAATCTCTATTAACCGGAGAAAGTCAACGAGAAAGGCGGATATGAAACAATTCTTCACGAAACTTTTGCTCTCCGTCCTGGCAGTGATCCTGGCGCTGCCGTTGAGCGCGCAGCCGCAACCGGATGCTGCGTACATTCGGAATAACTACACAAAGTTCGAATACCGTATTCCGATGCGAGACGGCGTGCGGCTCTTCACCAGCGTCTATGTTCCGAAAGACAAGTCGCAAAAATATCCAATGCTCCTGCGACGCACCCCCTACAGCGCGGCGCCTTACGGCCTCGACAATTACCTTGAAAAGCCCGACCTCCAGCGCCGCCGCTATTTTCAGGAAGGTTACATCGTCATCACGCAGGATGTGCGCGGCAGGTACATGTCCGAGGGTGAATACGTGAACGTCAGGCCGTACCTGACGGTGAAAAAGAGCAAAAAAGAAATCGACGAGACGACGGACACCTATGACACCATCGATTGGCTGTTGAAAAACATTCCGAGCAACAACGGCCGCGTCGGCATCAGCGGCATCTCGTATCCCGGTTTCTACAGTTCGATGGGCGCCATTGAGGCGCATCCCGCGGTCAAAGCCGTTTCACCGCAAGCGCCAGTTTCGAAATGGATGGCAGGCGATGATTTTTTTCACAACGGCGCCTTTTTGATTTCGCATGCGTTCGATTTCTACGTGCGTTTCGGGCAACCGCGGCCGGAGCCACGGAGCACGCCAGATCCAACCTTTGACCACCAGACGCCGGACGGCTACAAATTTTACTTCGAGTTGGGACCGTTGCCGAACGCGAACACCAAATATCTGAAAGGCCAGGTGGCATTTTGGAATGAAATGATGCAAAACGGCAAATGGGATAAGTTCTGGGAAGCGCGCGATGTCTTGCCGCATTTGCAGAATCTCAAGTCCGCGATGATGGTGGTCGGCGGCTGGTATGACGCTGAAAATCTTTATGGCGCGCTCCATTCTTATCAAACCATCGAGAAAAAAAATCCTGGCCTCTTCAATATTCTTGTGATGGGGCCGTGGTCGCACGGGCAATGGGCGACCGACGATGTCCAAAAGCTCGGTGATATTGATTTCGGTTCGAGGACGGCGGAATTCTACACCGAACACGTTGAAGTGCCGTTCTTCAATTATTATTTGAAAGATCAGAAAAAGCCGGACCTTGCCGAGGCCATTGTCTTCGAAACCGGCGCCAATGCGTGGCGCTTCCTGAATAGCTGGCCGCCTCCAGCAGCAACGCCGCGCGAGGTTTATCTGCACACGGACGGCAAACTCAAGTTCGAGCGCGCGTCAGAGTCGAACCGTGCGCCTCGTGAGTACGTGAGCGATCCCGCCAAGCCGGTACCTTACACCGCGGAAATCGTACATTGGTACAACCCAGCGTTCATGTTGGAAGATCAGCGTTTCGCCGCGACCCGTCCCGACGTGCTGGTTTACCAGACGGAACCGCTTACCGAGGATCTGCGCGTGGCCGGGCCGATCACCGCGACATTGTACGTGTCAACAACGGGAACGGATGCCGATTGGATCGTGAAGGTGATTGACGTCTTTCCGGACAGCACGAAAAATCCGGCGCCGAATCCGCCCCATGTGAAGCTCGGCGGTTATCAACAGCTCGTGCGCGGTGACGTGATCCGCGGAAAATTCCGCAACAGCTTGTCGAACCCTGAGCCTTTCGAGCCCAACAAAGTCACGAAGGTCGAGTTTATTTTGCAGGACGTCTTCCATTGCTTCAAGCCGGGCCATCGCCTGATGGTGCAGGTGCAAAGCACGTGGTTCCCGCTGATCGACCTCAATCCACAAAAATTTCTCGATATTTACACCGCCAAGGCCGATGACTTTCAGAAAGCGACGCAACGCGTTTACAGCTCGGCGGAATATCCGACGCGGATAACGTTGCCGGTGATTCCGGCCGAGGCCAAACCGTGAATTAGCTAGGTTGTGCCGCAACAACTTCATATCGTGTGGCAAACGTTCATGCGGCCTAAGCCAAGATTCCGCTTGCACATTTCAAATTTCGGTGGGATATTTTAAATATCGTGTTAAGCCGTAACGTTTTCAGGTGAGGCCGTTATGTTCAATCGCCTTTTCACCGGCATCCATTTATTGATCGTGTCCGTCATTATTGCCGGCGTCGCGCTCTTCATCTTTATCTTTACACCGACCGGCACGGCTGAGCCACCGGCCGAAAAGGCCACGACAATTTATTTTGCCGACAACATCTCCGCGGCCCATCAAAAAGTCATCCAGCGTTTCAACGAAACGTATCGCGGCCGTCTCGAAGTCGTTCCGGTCAATTTGCCCTTCACCAAATTCAGCACCAACGAAAGAAAACAGTTGCTCACCCGCGCGCTGCGCAGCAAAAGCACCCGGCTGGATGTTTTTGCCGTTGACGTGGTTTGGGTGCCGCGCTTTGTCCGCTGGGCAGAACCACTGGCCAAATATTTTTCGCGAACCGAGCAGGAAAATTTTTTGCCGCAAGTGTTGGCCTCGTGCGTTTTTAACGAAAGCCTGGTCGGAGTGCCGTTGTACGTCGATATCGGGGTGATGTATTATCGCGAGGATCTGCTGCGGGCGCTGCCCGATTATCAGGCGTTGGCGCAACAACTGAACCGTTCCATGACGTGGGAAGATTTTATCCAACTCGGCCGTCGCCTCCGTTCGGCGAATCGCGCTTTTTATCTGTTTCCGGCGGACAGCTATGAAGGCTTGATTTGCAGCTTCATTGAAAATGTTTACAGCCATGATTCGCCATTGCCGCAAAGCGACTCCCTGCGCGTGAACACGCCGCAAGCCCGGCGCGCGCTCCAATTGTTGGTCGATTTGGTCGCAAAGTATCAGCTCACTCCGGCAACGGTGGCGGGGTTCAAAGAAAACGACGTCTACCGTTACGCGTTGAATCACGACGCCGTTTTCTTTCGCGGCTGGCCGGGAAATTTGAGCGACTATCGTTCGCAATATCCCGACAAAATCCGGCAAGTGGCCATCGCGGCGTTGCCGCATTTTGCCGGCGCGAAACCGGCGGCGGTGTTTGGCGGCTGGAATCTGATGATCGCCAAAGATTCGGATAAAAAAGCCGCTGCCGTCCAGTTTCTCAAATTTGCCAGCAGCAAAGAAATGCAGCAACTTATTTATGAAGAAATGGGCTTTTTGCCCGCCATCAAAACGGCCTATACGGACACCGCGTTTTTCAATCGCCACGCTGAACTCAAATACTTGCGGCAGTTGCTCGAGAGCGGCGTGCATCGGCCGGCATTGGTGGAATACACCAAAATCTCCGACGTCCTTTCCTTTTATATAAACCAAGCGATCCGCGGGCAAATGCCGGTGGAAACCGCTTTACAGCACGCGGATGACAGGATTCGCTCGCGAAAAGTGATGATCAATTAGAAAGCCGTTTCGGATTGAAGCATGTCAAACCAAGCCAACCATCTCTTCGCCAAACTCCAACAGTATCATTTCGAATTGCGGCACGTGCTGGTGATTTTTATCATCTTGGTCGCCGCGCAGGTGCTTATCTCGTTGGTGCAAAAAATTTCGCTGCAGAATTTTCTCGTCCGCACGCAAGAATGGTATCAGCGCGATTCCGCGGAGCGTTTTGCCAATTTGGCGGCGACCTCGTTGGAATTGTTGTTGGAAACGACTTCACCGCTGCCGCACCAGGACGCCGCCGAGCGCCAAAAAATCGTGCAAGCCTTCGATATTATTTTCAGCCAGCAACTGCTGCAGCAGCAGGTCGAGGAAACCTGCGTGTTGGTGTCCAACGACGACAAAGTTTTTGCCGTTGATAACGGCGAAGTGTTGTACCGCTATTTTTTTGATAATTTAACCGAGTTGCCGCCGCCGGATATCTCGCATGAGGGCGCCATTCAGAAATATCGGCAAGTGCGCGAGCAAATCAATGCCAGCGAACAAATCTACAATTTGTTGGAAGACAAACAAACGTTCCACGTGTTCGTTCCGTTCGTGCCCAAAGGCGAGTTTGCCGGCGCCGTTTACATCAAAAACACCCCGAACTTCGGCTTTGTGACGCAGGAAATCAAATCCAGCTACAACGAATCGAGTTTGGTGTTTATGGGGATGATTTTCTTCGGCATGATTGCCATGTTTTATATTTCCTCCTACACCGTGAAAGAACGCGATGACGCGCAGAAGCTGCTGTTTCAAGAGCGTGAGGAGCAGCTCAAGGAAAGAATCCATTACCAAAAAGAAGCGCAATTCACCAAACGGATTTATCACACCCATCACAAAGCCGAAAAAGTGATGGGCTTCATCAAAGAAGATTTGCGTTCGCTCGACGCGCACAATATCGAAGACGTCAAATACCGCGTGATCCGCTACGCCAATTTTATCTCGCGCGTGATTTACGATATGAAATGGTATGACCCGCCGTTGCAAGCCATTCGCAATCCCGTTTTCCAAACGGCGCTCAACGACGTCATTCGTTTCATCGTCGAGCATATTTGCCTGCGCGTGGCGACGCAGTCCGGGAAATATAAATTCCGCCTCGATCTCGATCCGCAGTTGCCGCCGGTGCCGATCAATGAATTTGTCGTCTGGGAAATTCTCGAGCCGTTGCTGCAAAACAGCATGGATCACAGCGGCAATGATGAAGTAACGGTGACAGTGCAAACCCGTTATGATCCCGCGAGTGGCATTTCCAAAGTCACAGTGGCAGATAACGGGCACGGCATTTTGCCGGATTTGCTGCAAACCAACGAACACGGCATCAAACGCCTTTTTCTCGAAAACATCTCGACGAAAGGCAATGAGCAGCATTCGGGTTATGGCTGCTATCTCGCGCATGAAATTGCCAAACAGCGTTGCGGTTGGGATTTGGACGCGGAAAATTTGCCGGAGGGCGGTTGCCAATTCACGCTGCTCATCCCCAACGCCGACAAGCCGCGGCACCAGAGTAACTAATTTAATGATCATGAAAACTACCGAGCCGATCAACATTTTGCTGATAGAGGACGAAGCCTTCGACGTGCGGCGGGTGCGCAACACGCTGCAACCTTTTGCCGAACGCCTGCGCATTGTTGATGTCGTTTCCGACGGCCGGGAAGCCGTTGAGCTGGTCGAAAAAAACCGCGGCGCGTATGACGTGGTGATCATGGATTTTCAAATTCCCGGCGCGCTGATCGGGGAGAATCTCATTCGCCGCCTCAAAGAGCTGGAGCCGGCGCTGCAGATCATCGTGATCACGAAAATGACGATCAACGTCACCGATTTCAAATTTGCCAACGACCTGCTCGAAGCCGGCGCCATGTGGTATTGCACGAAATATCCCGGCGACATCGAAGCGTTTATTTACCAACCCACGGATTTCGT
>CAZVZZ010000157.1:0-5883 GCA_964631505.1 uncultured Cytophagia bacterium | reverse complement strand
CCTTGACCTCGGACCTTGAACTTCGGCCTTAAAGACTTTTTAATAACTACGCCGCAGCCAATCGGCGTTGAAGCCCAAAAACGGCAGGAGAATGGTGAGCAGCGTGCCGATCGCAATGATGCCGATGGTTACCCAGCGGCCGGAGGGCGAGTCGTCGCGCACGTAAATCAACCCGCAAAACAGCATGCCCATCGTCAAACGCTTCATCCACGGCGAGCCGTTGCTGGCGTAAATATAAAAGCCAAACAACAAAACCGCCAGGAGTCCGGTCAAACGGTGCTGCAAAATTCTTTTTCCCATGGCTTCTTGCCTTTTGCTTGATGCTGTTTGCTTTTTACAAATAGCCGAGGCTGCGCAACTCCGCTTCGCGCTCGCGCCAGCGTTCTTTGACGGCAACGAAAAGTTCGAGATACACCGGGCGGCCGATCAACTGTTCCATTTCTTCGCGCGCCAGCTTGCCGACTTGCTTGAGCGCTTGGCCGCCTTTGCCGATGAGAATGCCTTTTTGCGATTCGCGTTCCACATAAATGATCGCGCGAATATAATCTTTGTGGCCGGGGCGCTCGACAAACTCTTCGATCTGCACGCTGGTGGAATAAGGAATCTCTTCGCCGTAACGCAGGAAAATTTTCTCGCGCACGATCTCCGCGGCGAGAAAGCGCTCCGGATGATCCGTCACCTGTTCGGTGTCGTAGAACGGCTCCTGCTCGGGCAGATATTTTTCGATCACCTCCGCCAAATGCGCCACGCCGTCTTCATGCAGCGCGGCAATCGGCACGATCTCTTTAACGTTGGTCTTGTGGTGATAGGCCTGCATGATCGGCAGCAGATGATCTTTCGGCACGGTGTCAATTTTATTGATCACCAAAAGGATCGGCTTGCCGGTGTCGGCGAGACGATTCAGGATGGCGAGATCCGCCGGCAAGGCGGCGACCGGCTCGACCATCATGATTTGCACGTCCGCTTCTTTCATGGCTTGAAACGCCGCCCGCACCAGCGCCTGTTGCAGCCGGTAATGCGCCTCTAAAATTCCCGGCGTGTCGAAGAAAACCATTTGGCTGTGCGGCCGGTTCAAAATGCCCAGAATGCGTTTGCGCGTGGTTTGCGGTTTGGGCGAAACAATCGATAGCTTGAAATGCAACAACGCGTTGAGCAGCGTTGATTTACCGACATTGGGCTGGCCGACGATGGCGACATAGCCCGTGCGAAACACGCCGGTGGTGGTCTCCATCGCTACATTCGCATGAGACGCTCCATTTGCCGCGTCCCGGCGATTTAAAATTTCCGCGGCATGGCCCGGCCTTCCCTCATCAGCCCGAGTATGGAGTGCCGTGTCAGCAGCGGATTCGTCCCGCGCGGCGGGAACCGTTGGCCCCGGAAAGCTTGCAGAGGCTGGCTTTCGTGGCTCGGAAGCAGTCGTCAATTTTTCCACGAAATTGTTATTCACGGTTAAGCTCGCTGTGTGTGTCAAATGATGTGAGTTCGCTCAGAACTTAGCGCTAAATTCTACACCCTTAGATTGTACACGCACTGAGCTTATTCGCCGAGAGCGGGGGATACTTTTATTGCAAAGATGCTGCAATAATTTTTTGCGAATAAAAAAAGCCCGGGCCGTGCTACCAACCCGGGCGAAATTTTCGGGCCGCCGCCGGTTATTGCGTATGGCCCGGTTGCAAACGGCGAATACAGCGGAAGCCGACATTAGACAATGTTTGATCAGCCGGCAACACGAGGTGCTCGCCGAGCTTGGACGGCACCACGGATTTTTTCATTTGCCGCCAACCGCCTTTTAAAATTTTTTGTGCTGAGGCAACGTGAGAATCATCCGCGGAGGCAGCGGTCGTGGACGTCCATTCCCAGACGTTGCCTTCCATGTCATAACAACCAGCGGGGCTGTAGTTCTCACGATAGGTGCCGACTTTTTGGCACGTTTTGTCATTCTGCAAATTGGTCACGCGTTTCTCTTGGCCCCACGGATAACGCTGCACGTCCGCCGCGTTGGTGGCGCCGGCAGCCATCAGCCATTCTGCTTCCGTCGGCAATTGCTTGCCGGCCCAGTTTGCATAAGCGGCTGCTTCCTCCCACGTGATGCCGGTGACCGGAAAATCTTCTTCCTGTTCCGGAAACGTATGCTCCGGCCGGAAGCGCGCAAACTGCGCGTTGGTCACTTCGCACTTGTCGATCAAGAACGGCTGAATTTCGATTTTACCGTCCGGTAGCGTCGCATCGTACCACACGCCGCCCTCGATCCGCACCATGTCGCCCACCTCAAGCACTGGGCTGCGCCGCGCCGCGGCCAAAAACACAATCCACATCAAGCCGCACGCAATGGTCAACAGCACCGTGACAAATAGGGATTTCCTCACTTCTCCTCCTCTGAAAAGTTCGACTTTTCAACGAACGAAAAACTCGACTTCATGTCGTTGTACTCTCTCTTTAAATACAGCGGTGTCATGCGTCAGCATGACAAACACTCCTAATAAGCTTTGGCAATGATAACCTGTTCTTTTGCAGCTCCGCCGCACAACAGGCATTTGCCTTCCGCCGCCAACAGCAGGTTGTTTTTCACCAGCGGAATACACCGGATCGTGGCTTTGGTTTCATTCTGCAGCCGATCCTCGCAAGCGAGTTCGCCGCACCAATGCGTCCAGAAAAAACCGCCCGGTTCGTCAATTTCTTTTTTGAATTGCGCGTAATCGGCAATGGTTTTGGAGTTTTGCTCGCGAAACGCCAGCGCCCGGTTGTACAGATCGGTTTGCATTTGCGCCAGCGTTTGGCGAATCTCCGCGGCCAAATTCGCTTGCGGCACCACGCGCTTCGCGCCGGTGTCGCGCCGCACCAACACCGCGTTGTTGTTTTGCAAATCCTTTGGCCCCATCTCAATGCGAATCGGCACGCCGCGCTTTTCCCATTCATTGAATTTAAAACCGGGGCGATAGTTGTCGCGATCGTCCAATTTAAAACTGAACTTGCCCTGCCAATCCGCCGTGATTTGATGCGCGCGCTCTAAAACCGCGGCCTGCTCATCCGGGCCTTTCCAAATCGGCACCAACACGACTTCCAGCGGCGCCAGCTTCGGCGGAATCACCAGGCCGTTGTCGTCGCTGTGCGTCATGATCAACGCGCCAATGAGACGCGTTGAAACGCCCCAACTCGTCGCCCACACAAATTCGCGCTTGCCCTGCTCGTCGAGATACTGCACGTCAAACGCTTTCGCAAAGTTTTGCCCGAGATTGTGCGAGGTGCCGGCCTGCAACGCTTTGCGATCCTGCATCATCGCTTCGATACAATACGTTTTGATCGCGCCGGCAAACTTTTCCTTGTCGGATTTCACGCCGGGAATCACCGGCACGGCCATGAACTCCTCGGCAAACGTCCGGTACACCTCCAGCATTTGACGCGTTTCCTTTTCGGCGTCGTCAAAAGTTGCGTGCGCCGTGTGGCCTTCCTGCCAGAGAAATTCCGTCGTGCGCAAAAATAGGCGCGTCCGCATTTCCCAGCGCACGACGTTGGCCCATTGGTTGATTAAAATCGGCAAATCGCGGTACGATTGAATCCAGCGCTTGTACATCGACCAGATGATGGTCTCCGATGTCGGCCGGACAAACAGCGGCTCATCCAGTTTTTTGCCGCCGCCGTGCGTCACCACCGCACATTCCGGCGCGAAGCCTTCGATGTGATCGGCTTCTTTGCGCATGAAACTTTCCGGAATGAACAGCGGGAAGTACGCATTCACGTGGCCGGTGTCTTTGAACATTTTGTCCAATCCGGCCTGCATTTTTTCCCAGATCGCATAACCGTTGGGCCGAATGATCATGCAGCCTTTTACCGGCGCATAATCGGCCAACTCCGCTGCCGCGATCACATCCAAATACCAGCGCGAATAATCCTCTTCGCGTTTGGTCATCCGGCCACTGCTCTTGAGTTGCTCGTTCTCCGCTCCTGCGGTATTGTTTTGGGCCATTTTTCTTTCAGGAAAAAAAATAGGACAGGGCCTGCGCTGTTTAGAGCCGACTGCTGGTCGGCTCGCGCTCCGGCTCAACTGTCCACAATGATTAAAATTCGTTCGGTCTCATTTTTAGAAATCGCGCTCAAATACGAACAGTAGAAAATATACCACTCTTCGCGGTTTTTGTCAAGAAGATTGTCGGGAGAGAAATCTTAGGGTGGGACAAAGGTTCACTGTCGATTAAATGGCTTTTTAAATAAAAATGTTACGACTTTTTTATTTTTCCGGTTTTGTTGACTTTTCGCTGTCTTTCACGCGATTGAGCCAGCCATATTCTTTCAGCCGCCGATACAGCGTCGCTTTTGAGAGCTGTAAAATTTTTCCGGCCTGTTTCTGGTTCCATTGACAATCCTGCAGGACTTTAAAAATGTAAGCTTTCTCCACATTTGCCAGGCTGCCTTCCATCAGCGCGGGCGTTTCTTTTTTCTTTAAAACTGCCGGGGTCTGTGAAATTTGCGGCGGGAAATCGTGCGGCTGGAGCAGGTCATTGCTGGATAGCGTCACCGCGTGCTCGATGGCATGGCTCAACTCGCGGACATTGCCCGGCCAGCGATATTGCAGCAGACAGCTCTGCGCCTCCTGTGAAAGCCGGAGGTGCGTCCGGTTCAAACGGTGCATGTGTTTTTTGAGAAAATGCTGGGTGAGCAGCAAAATATCTTCCTGGCGCTCGCGCAGCGGCGGAATATGCAGCGGAATGACGTTGAGGCGATAATAAAGATCCTCGCGAAACGTGCCGGCCTCCAACATCTGTTGCAAATTGCGGTTGGTCGCGGCGATCACGCGCACTTTTACTTGCAGGGTTTGCGTGTCGCCGACCCGGCGAATCTCGCCGTTTTCAATGAAGCGCAAGAGCTTGACCTGAATCGAGAGCGGCGCATCTCCGATTTCATCGAGAAAGAGCGTGCCGCCGTTCGCTTCCTCGGCGAGGCCGCGTTTGTTGGTGATCGCGCCGGTGAACGCGCCGCGCACGTGGCCGAAAAGCTCGCTTTCCAAAAGTTGCTCCGGCAGCGCCCCGCAGTTTACCGTGATGAACGGCTGGTCGTGCCGCGGACTGATCTGGTGAATCGCGTTGGCCACCAGTTCTTTGCCGGTGCCGCTTTCGCCGGTGATCAAAACTGTCGTGTCCGTGCCGGCCAGCGCCGCGGTGGTGCGCAAAATCGCTTGCATGGCCTCGCTGGTGGCGACGACGTTTTCGATGCCGTACTTCTCACGCATGCGCTGCTCCAGCAGGCGCACGCGCAAGCGCAATTGATTGCGCTCCAGCGCCTTGCTCACCGTCAGCAACAACTCGTCATGTTGAAAGGGTTTGGCAATGTAATCGTAGGCCCCTTCTTTCATCGCCTGCACCGCGGTATCGACGGCGGCGAACGCCGTCATCATCAGCACCTCGGTGTCCGGCGCGCATTGTTTGATACGGCGCAACACCTCCAGCCCGCTCATCTTCTCCATGCGGAGGTCGCAGAGCACCAGATCGTAAATTTCCTTTTCCAGCAGGCGAAGCGCTTCTTCGCCCGAGCCGGCCTCCTGCACTTGATAACCGGCGACTTTGAGATTGAGCGCGAGGCTGTGGCTGACGCTCAGTTCGTCATCGACAACTAAAACCTTGACCATAAAAGGACCTGCTGCGCTGATGAAAATTCATTCCGCGTTGCCCGTGCTCATCGACACTGTTCAGGTGTAAAGATCGCGCCGGTCAGAGAAGTGGGAAAATGGACGAGGGACTTGTTTTACAAGTGGGCGATATAGGACTTGAACCTATGACCTCACGGATGTGAACCGTGCGCTCTAACCAACTGAGCTAATCGCCCGAAAAAATCGGCACAGTAGAAAATAGGAAATCGGCGCTAAAAAGTCAAGAGAAATGTCGGGGAAAA
>CAZVZZ010000156.1:0-5909 GCA_964631505.1 uncultured Cytophagia bacterium | reverse complement strand
AATTCCACCACTTTGCGATGATTGCACGATTTAAGCGGCCGGTCAATATTCTCCCGCAACGGTTTCCCTTCCTCAAATTTGCGACGTTTTAAGCTTGAATGCTTCTCGCGCTGCATCGCCTGCGAGGAGAGTGCCGCAGGCCGCGCCCGCAAGAGTTGTCCTTCCGATAGGATTTTCAGGCGATAACGCAATAATACTTTTTTTAAAACCCAGCGGAGGTAGAGTATGAACGCCGAAACTCTCAAACCAAGCATCGATCGGCGCACGTTTTTGCGTGCGACCGCGGCGGCGGGCGCGGGACTGATTCTCGCGCCGAATATTTTGCGCAGCCAAACGCCGCGAAATTCCAACGACCTGAATATCGCGTTGCTCGGCGCGGGCGCGCAAGGGCAGGTGTTGCTCAATGCCTGTCTTAAAATTCCCAATCTGCGTTTCAAGGCGGTGTGTGATATTTGGGCGGCGTATCATCTCAAACGCTGCGTCAATCTGCTTCAAAAATACGGGCACACGGCGAACGCCTACGAAGATTATCGCGACATGCTCGCGAAAGAAAAAGATCTCGACGCGGTGTTGATCGCCACGCCGGATTTCTGGCATGCGCGCCATGCGATGGCGTCTTTTGAGGCGGGCCTGCACGTGTACTGCGAAAAAGAAATGTCCAACAACTTGCAGGACGCGCGCAACATGGTGCTCGCGCAGCGGCGCTCCGGCAAGCTCATGCAGATCGGCCACCAGCGCCGCAGCAATCCGCGCTATTTGCACTGCTACCAGAAACTTTTGCAAGAGGCGAAGATTCTTGGGCGCCTCACCACTGCCAAAGGCCAGTGGAATCGCGCTGTGCAGCCTGATCTCGGTTGGCCGAAAAAAGATGCCGTGCCGCCGACGGTGCTGGCGAAGTACGGTTTTTCCTCGATGCACCAATTCCGCAACTGGCGCTGGTATCGCGGCCTCGGCGGCGGCCCGATCGTCGATCTCGGCTCGCATCAAATCGACATTTTCAACTGGTTCCTCGGCGCGACGCCGAGTTCGGTCGTTGCCAGCGGCGGCACGGATTATTACGATCCCAAAACCCACGAGTGGTACGACACGGTCATGGTGATTTATGAATATGATTTGCCGGCCGGCAAAGTGCGCGCGCACTATCAAACGCTCACGACGAACAGCAGCGAAGGCTATTTCGAGAATTTTCTCGGCGATCAGGGCACGCTGCAAATTTCCGAATCCGGCAGCCGCGGTGCGATCTATCGCGAGCCGGCCGCGCCGGACTGGGCCAAATGGATTTCTTCGGGCTATTTAAAAGCGCCGAAAGAAGAAAAGAAAGCCGACACCGGCGCGGTCTTGGATGTGCGCGAGACCGTGGCACCGCCGAGTCACGAATTACCGGTGACGTTCAACGACTTGTATCACAAGCCGCACTTGGAAAATTTCTTCGACGCGATTCGCGGCAAGGCCAGGCTCAATTGCGATCAGGACGTCGGCTACGAAACCGCGGTGACGGTGCTGAAAGTCAACGAAGCCGTCGAGACCGGCCGGCGTATCGTGTTCAAGCCGAATGAGTTTCGGGTGTGAGGCAAGGCGTTTTTCTAAATTCCGGCGTATTTTGAGTTAATTTTAAAGATGACCACAAGTCGAAAAAAAAATCCCGCTCGTCCGCAGCCGCGCGAATTCAATATTGCCGGCAGCATCATTCCAGAAGAGCATTATTTTGTTGACCTGGCTCCGGCTTTGAAAAAGTTGATGGAACTGGTCGAGAAAAAGAAATATTTCGTGATCAACCGGCCGCGACAATTTGGCAAAACGACGACGCTGAATTTTCTCACCGCGCATTTGCTGGCGACAGGCCAATATTCGCCGGCGTTGATTTCATTCGAGAATTTCACCCAACAACCTGATATGACCGAGGCGAAATTCTACTCCGCGATCAGTCAGTTTATCAGTGAAGAACTGCGTCTTTCTGCTGACGAAATCGGCAGCCGGCAGGATTTTTTTAACTGGTTACGCGAAATTTCCCAGAGTCGCAAGTTGGTTTTGTTAATTGACGAAATCGATGCCGTGCCGGAAACTGTGGTCATCGGCTTTCTCGCCGGCTTGCGTAAAATGTATTTGGAGCGTAACCGCAAACCGGCGCCGCATGCCGTGGCGTTGGCCGGCGTGCATGATATCAAAAATCTCAAAGCCCGCTATCGCGATGAAACGCAGACCATCGGCTCGGCTTCGCCGTTCAATATCGCCGTTGATTATGAATTGCCGGCGTTCAGTCTCAAGAACATCCGTCAGTATTATCGGCAACACACCGACGTCACGGGACAGGAGTTTGCAGAAGAAGTCATCAGCCGCGTGTATGAAGTGACCAATGGCCATCCGTGGCTGGTTTCGATGCTGGCGAAATTGCTCGTGGAAAAAATTGCCCCGAACCGAAAGCAACGAATTCGTCTTGACCACGCGGAACGCGCCATTCAAGAGCTGCTCGCAACGCCCAATTCCAACTTCGACAGTTTGTTCAAAAACGCGCGGCACCCCGACCTTTTGCCGATCGTGCTGGATTTGCTGGAAGGCAAACACCGCCGGTACAGCATTCAAAACGACGCCGTCCGTCGCGGCGTCAAATACGGCGTCTTTGCCGCGAGGGGGCGGGAATTGATTTTGGCCAATCCGATCTATGCGCAAGTCCTTTACGAAAATTTTGAGAAGGAACTGGAAGAATTTGATGTGAGCGGACTCGTCGCCGCGAATCAGGTCATCAAAGCTGGTGGCCGTTTGGATTTTCAGCGCGTGCTGGATAAATTTCAGGCGTTCATGAAAGCGAAAGGCGCGATGGTAAGCAAGCACCGCAGCTTTCGCGAGGTGACCGGCCAATTGTTGCTGTTGAGTTATCTGGATTTGCTGGTCAACGGCAAAGGCTGGACGTTCAAAGAGCCGCAATCCGGCGAGGGCCGTATCGACGTGGTGTGTTGTTATGGCCGCCAGAAGGAAATAGTCGAGCTCAAGCTCTGGTATGGCCCGCGACGTTATGCCGACGGCTTGGCGCAGTTGGCGAGATATCTCGACCGCGAAGGCCTCGATCACGGTTATTTGTTCGTCTTTGATCGGCGCGAAAACACAAAACGAGATTACAGTTTTTCCGAGCACCTGGTAGCAGGCAAGAAAATTCAAGCGTGGGTGGTGTGAGCTTGATCCTTGATGCTGATGGAGTTTTGTTGAATTTTAAATTACGACGATTACCGCCATGAAATCATCCAAAACTGTTTTGTTCTCTCTTTTGTTCATCGCTCCGTGTTTTGCATTTGCGCAAAATCATATTGACGCGCCCAAGCTCGGCGACGTGAGCGACGGTAATCGTTCGGTACCCGTGCATCTCATCGATTTGTACGACGCCGACAGCATGCTCGTGCGGCCTGGCGATCAGCCGATGCTGCCGTTCTCCACGAAAGTTACTTGCGGGAAATGCCACAACTACAACAAGGTCAGCTCGGGCTTGCATTTCAACGCCGCGAATCCCAACGTCACGCCAGGCCGTCGCGGCCAGCCGTGGATTCTCGTCGATCAAAAAACCGGTACGCAACTGCCGCTCTCCTCACGCGGCTGGAAAGGAACGTATCGGCCTGAGGAAGTTGGAATGACCGGCTGGCAATTTACGCAGGCGTTTGGCCGCCATTTGCCCGGCGGCGGGCTTGCAGAGACGACGGAAGCCGACGCGCCCGAGCTTTTTTTCCGGCGGCTGATTTCCGGCAGCCTCGAAATCAATTGTTTGAGCTGCCACGATGCCGAGGCCGGGCACGATCAAGCCGAGTACGCGAATCAGATCAAGCGTGAAAATTTCCGCTGGGCCGCGGCGGCGACCAGCGGCTTTGCGAACGTGCGCGGCGCGGCGAAGGACGTGCCCGATAATTACGACATCTATTCCGGCTTGCCGATGAATGATCCGAAATTGACCGCGCCGTCGATTTCGTACAACCTCGCGCGCTTCAATGCAACCGGCAAAGTTTTGTTCGACCTCAAGCGCCGCATTCCGAATGAAAGATGTTATTTTTGCCACTCCACCAAAACGACGAGCGCAACGCACGCTGAACGCTGGGAAGCGGAAGAAGACATTCATCTGACCTCGGGCATGATGTGTGTGGATTGCCATCGCAACGCGCTGGATCACAATATGGTGCGCGGTTACGAAAACGAGCCGCAGCAAAAAAGCAATGCGGCTGCCGCGAGCTTGTCGTGCGAAGGCTGTCATTTGCCCGATGTTTCGAATGACGTGCCGCGTGCGGGGCGTTTGGGCGCGCCGATTCCAAAACATGCCGGTATTCCGACGCTGCATTTTGAGAAAATGACCTGCACGTCGTGTCATGCCGGCCCGTGGCCGACCGACCAAGCGCAACTGGTGAAAACTTCGCAGGCGCATGCGCTCGGCACGCACAGCGTGAATCGTTCGGACGTCGTGTTGCCGCATATTGCCGCGCCGGTGTTGGCGCGCGACGAGAACGGTAAAATCGCGCCGCATAAAGTGCTATGGCCCGCCTTCTGGGCGCGAATGAATGGAAAAAATGTGACGCCGATTTTACCGGAAGAAGTGCTCGCACACGCCGACACGCTTTTCAACGCCATTGATTCAACGCGAACGGGAGATTGGTTGACGTTGCAGGATGTGCAAATTGCAACGATGCTGCAACGTCTCGCTGCCGCCGATTCAAATAAAAGCGCCGCCGTTTACATCGCCGGTGGCAAGTTGCATCGGCTGAACGCATCGGGTAAATTGGTAGAAGAAAATCACCCTGCGGCGGAACCGTATTTATGGGCGATGGGCCACGACGTGCGGCCTGCATCGCAAACGCTCGGAATTCGCGGCTGCGGTGATTGTCACGGCCTCAACGCGCCTTTTTATTTCAGCGAAATCCAAGTCGATTCGCCGCTGGAAGCCGACCGGCATTCGACTTACAAAGCGATGAACGATTTCGCCGGTCTCAGCAGCATTTACGCGCGATTCTTTGCGGCAACGTTTTTCCTGCGCCCGTTGTTCAAATGGTTGATGATTTTCGTCAGCGTCATTCTCACCGGCGTGCTGCTGTGGCACGGCTTGCAGGGTTTGGGGAGTGTGATGAAAGCTGCGGGGGAGTTGCAAGAAAATGAAAAACTTTAAAAGTCTGTTGAATACGGATGACGCGGATTAAATGGATTATCGCGGATTTTTTTATTCGTGTTTATCCGCGTCATCCGTGTAATTCGTGTTCAATAGAAAACTCCACGGATATTCAATGTCATCGCAACTCATCTTTCGCATCATCTCTCTTCTCGGCCTCGTCGGCATCACTGCCGCCGTCGTCTGGGCCATTCGTTCGCAGCTCATCCAACTCGCCGGAACGAAGCAGACGTTGCGGCAGCAGGGCCTCGAGGTTGCCGGCAATCTCAAAAACTGGCGTACGCTTTCAAGCCCGGGGCTGCTTAATACGCTGATGCGATTTTTTTACTTGACCACGCTCGCTTGCTTGCTGATCTTGGCGATCACCGGTTTTCTGCCCGTGATTATCTTTGGTGCAGCGGTTTCAAATTTTGCCTTGATGCTGCACATGCTGTTGTCGCCGCTGTTTGCCATTGGCCTCGTCGCGCTCGCGTTGTTTTGGGCGCAACGGCATCGCTTTGACAAAAACGATTGGGCGGGCCTGCAGCAATGGTTTCGCGAGAAAAAATTTTCGGCGTCGCCGGCAAATCCCAATATCTGGCAAAAAATATTTTTTTGGTTAAGTTTGCTGCTTGCCCTGCCGGTGATCGCTTCGACGGTTTTGATGATGTATCCGCTTTACGGCACGCATGGACAGGAAGCGCTGCTGCGCTGGCATGGCTACGCCGGATTGTTGCTGCTGGCGGCGGTGATGGGGCACACGTATTTTGTTTTGGCCAACAGGCGGAATTAACCAAAT
>CAZVZZ010000155.1:1270-5937 GCA_964631505.1 uncultured Cytophagia bacterium | reverse complement strand
AAGTTGTTGATCATTTCCGCGGCGGAGGATTTTAACGTATCGGCGACGATATCGAGGCGATGCGACGGCAGCAGGCTGAGGAGAATGTGGACGTGATCTTCGCCGCCGCCGATTTCATGCAACTCAGCGCGCAGCTCGGCACAGACTTGCCGGAGCTGCGTGAAGAGCAGGCGCTGCAGCGGCGCGGTGAGGAGCGGGGCCCGCGCTTTCGTGGCAAACACCAAATGGAAAACAAGCTCGTGGAAAATATCGGGCATGGCGGTGCGCTTACGCGAGTTTCCCTATGGCAAGATTTTCCGGCGGTTGGCTGGAATTGTTGGTCTGCGCCTCCGCCGAGCTTGGCACGCCGGACGCGCCGGCGTCTTCCTCAACAATTTGCAAACCTTTGGCGGCGAGCATTTTGCGGAAGGCCGGGGCTTTATCTTCCGGAACCTGCAAACGGATGCGTTGCCAGGCATGTTTGGTGAGCACGGAGATTTCGCCGGTGGTTGGGTGGCGACGGGCCTGCAACACATCCGGCCAGCGCGCGAGGAAAGCGTTGATCATGATGCCGCGCTCATTCACTTTCACGGCCGGCGCGGCAATGAGCACGTATTCAATGAGCAGGAGCAGCAATAAAAAAATCACGTGAAATTTCCACACCAACAACACGACGCCGCCGACCAGCAACACGCCGGCGGCAAGATGATAATATTTTGCTTTCGCTTTCTGCCAAAAAGGATGGCCCGCGACTTTTTCAAAAAGCCATTTCAAGCGCACGGCGGCAAAGTAACAATAACCGATAAAGAGTATCCAGCAAACATACTCCACCAAAATCATGCTTTCCTCGGTTCGTTTAGTTATTTAAACGTGCAACGTCCAACGTCAATCCATTTACCTGGCGGACGACGATTTTGTCACCGATTTCCAATCGTTCCGGCGATTGGGCGCGCCAAAGCTCGCCGCGAATTTTCACGTGATAATCGCTCGTCCCCACGCCTGTCACCAAACCGGGCGCGCCAATCATGCCTTCGGCGCCGGTTTGCGGCGGGCGGATCAACGACTTCATGATCAGCACGGCCAGCGCGAAATTGCACACGGTGAGAAGCGCGCCGACCATGATTTTAAGCGGCCAACTGACTTGCCACGCCAGCAGGCGTTCGAACACCAGATACAAGATCAGATCGTCGAACATCAACGCCAGCGTGAGCGCCAAAAGCAGGGCGCTGATCATGAGCAGAGACCATCGCGATGCGGCCATCATGCGCTCTCATCCTTTGACGCTGCCGAGCGTCAAGCCGGAAATCAGCCAGCGGCTGAGAAAAAGAAACAGCGCCACGACGGGAATGCAAACGATCACCGCGCCCGCGGCGTACAAGCCCCATTCGGTGTCGAAATTGGATTGAAACTGTTTGAGTCCGAGCGGCAGCGTGTAAAGCCGCTTGTCGATGATGATCACCGCGGCCACGAGATACTCGCTCCACGCGGACATGAAACTGAACAGCGCCGTGATCACCAGCGCCGGTGCCGCGAGCGGCAAAACGATTTGATAAAAAATTTTGAATTTGCTGCAGCCGTCGATCGACGCCGCTTCTTCCAGGCTGAAGGGGATCGTGTCGTAATAGCCTTTCATTTGCCAAATGCAGAACGGCAGCGCCGTTGCCGAGTACGCAATCACGAGGCCGAGGAAAGTGTCGTACACTTTTAATTTGATGAGCATCAGAAACAGCGGCAGCAGCAACATCGTGACCGGAAACATTTGCGTCGCGATCAGCGCGATCATGCCGGCGTCACGGCCGACGAATTTGTAGCGCGAAAACGCATAACCCGCGGTGCTGGCGAGCGAGACGCCGACCACCGTCACCATAAACGAGACGAGAGTGCTGTTCAAGAGCCAGCGAAAAAACGGCTTCTCGTAAAATATCGTGCGATACGCGTCAAACGTGGCGTTCGCCGGAATCGGGCTGAGGTCGGTCGTCCACAACATATTGCCCGGGCGCAGCGAAATGCCGAAGACGAGCAGAATCGGAAAGACCGTCGCGGCGGTGACGATGATGAGAACGGTGTAAATGAGAATGTATTTCCAAATTGGCGTGGTCTTTTCAAGTCGGGCCATTAGTAGACTCCCTCGGTTGCGCGCGTCCGGCGGATAAAGTTGATGCTGAAGATCAGTAAAATAACGAAGATCACGATTGACAACGCCGCGCCGTAGCCGTAGCTGTAATAATTGAACACCTGCCGGTAAACGAACGAGACTAAAATGTGCGTCGAGTCGGCGGGTTTGCCGCCGTCACTCACGAGCCAAATAACGTTGAAGTTGTTGAACGTCCAGATCACGCCGAGTGAAATCGCCGGCACCATCACCGGCTTGAGCAGCGGCGCGGTGATCGTCCAGAATTGGCGCCATGGTTTCGCGCCGTCCACGTCCGCGGCTTCATACAACTCTTTGGGAATCGATTGCAGGCCGCCGAGCGCAATGACCATCATGAACGGAAAGCCGAGCCAAATGTTGGTGATCGTTGCCGCGGCAAAGGCGCCGAACGGATCGGAGAGCCATTGAATCGGCGGCAGGCCGAAAACATTTTTTAACAGCAGATTAATATAACCATACTCGTAGTTGAACATGCCGCGCCAGGTCAGCGCGGTGATGTATTGCGGCACGGCCCACGGCAGAATGAGCAGGGTGCGAAAAATCGCCCGCCCCGGCAGCGGCCGGTTCAGCAGCAGCGCCAGCGCAACGCCGATGAGGACATGAAAAAAGACGTTGATGAACGTCCAACCCAGGGTTTTTAAGAAAAGCAGATAAAAAATTTTCTCGCGAAAGACGCGCAGATATTGATCGAAACCAATCAGCGTCCAATCGCGGAAATGGCCGAGGCTCATGTTGGAAAACGAGATCACCACGTTATAAACGAACGGGTAAATCACCACGAATCCCAACACGACAAAGGACGGGATAATATAAATGTAGGCCAGCTTGTTCTCGCGGACGTGTGCCGCGAAGCGCGCAAGATTCAAATTTTCCTCCTCCGGCTCACCAATAAAACCATTTACCAACCAAACGACATAAAAATAATTACACAATTTTTATGAAAATTGCAATGACAATTATCGCCGATATTTCACCCCGGCCTGCGGGCATGTTTCCCGCAGCGGACACTGCGAACACCACGGACTTACGGGCTGGCACACGTTCTGCCCGAAAGTGACCAGCCACGCATTGATTGGAATCCAATAACGCTTCGGCAAAATCTCGCGCAGCGCCATTTCGGTTTGTTCCGGGGTTTTGGTTTTTATCCAGCCGAGGCGGTTGGCAATGCGATGGACGTGCGTATCAACGCAGATGCCGGGCTGGTTGTAGGCGACCGTGATCACCAGATTCGCCGTTTTTCTGCCGACGCCGTTCAATCGCAAAAGTTCTTCCAGCGAATCCGGCACGCGACCGCGATGCTGATCCAAAAGCGCGCGGGAAATCGCGCGAATCTGTTTGGCTTTGGTGCGATAAAACCCCGCCGGAAAAATCAGCTTCGCGATTTCCTTCTCGCTCAGCTTGAGCATTTTTCGCGGCGTGTCGGCTTGGGCAAATAAACGTTTGCTGGCGGCGTCGGTAACCTCGTCTTTCGTGCGCAGGCTGATGAGGCACGAAATCAGCACGCGAAATGGATCACGGTTTTGGGCGGCGATTTGCGTCACCGCCGGCGTTTGCAACGGCCGAATGGCGCGGCGGATTTGGGCGAAGGTTTTGCTGAAATCAGCGGCTCGGGGAGGCATCGTATTTTCTTTCAAGAGCTCGCGGCATAGCACGAATTCAAAGCGATACTTTTGCACCTTCGCCTTGACGGTGCAACCATTCCACCGTTTCCCGCCAAAGCGGGTCGCGTCCGGTTTTACGAAAAAAGCCGAAATGGCCGATGGATTTGACGTTTACCGCAGCCGGAAAAACATGCTGGCGAACAATTCGCGCTTGCGAATAATTCCGCAGCAGCGCATCGACCGCCGGTTTGGGCGCATACGCATCATCGGCAAAACTATACGCCAGGATCGGCGCGGCCACGCTCGCGTAATTCGAGAGATCAAGAAAATCTCGATAACCAAACAAATAATCCGGGTGGCGGCACCACCTCGCCCATTCACCGGCCACGCCGGCCGGCAAATCTTCGCCGAGGCCGAGATACTTCGACGGCAGGTAGCCACAAACTTCGGCGATCAACGGCATGAGATGCCATAAACCGGCGTAAGCCCAACGTTGCGGTCGCGGCCAATGCCCCCAGTAGCCGCTTTGCGCCGCCACAAAAACCATCGCGTCAACAAGATGATTATTGGCGGCAAGGCCGACGAGCTGACCGCCAGCGCTGTGGCCGATCATAAAAAGTTTGGCGGGACGTAATCTTTGCTGCGCCCAGTCAATCACGCTCGCGATATCTTTCTGCCCCCACTCGTGCATCGTCACCGCCAATCCGCGCAACGGTTGCGGTTTCGACCCGCCGATGCCGCGATAATCGTACGTGATGACCGTAAACCCATTTTCACATAAATACTGTGCAAACCCATCGTAATAACGACGCAAAATTCCGGTGCCGGTGTTGATGATCACAACTTGCCGGCTGGGCGCCGACTCGTAAAGTGTCCCGGCAAGTTGAAAGTTGTCCTGACCAGGAATCGTGACTTTGTTGATGAACATGTGATTG
>CAZVZZ010000155.1:0-1170 GCA_964631505.1 uncultured Cytophagia bacterium | reverse complement strand
ATTGTCAGCCCAAGAAACTCATTAAGTCACTCTAGTGCTTGCGCCAAATCTTCAATCAAATCACCGGCATCTTCCAACCCGACGGAAACGCGCAGCAAATTATCCGGGGTCGTCGTGCTCGGACCTTCGCTGGAAGCGCGATGTTCGATCAAAGTTTCGGTGCCGCCCAAACTGGTGGCGCAGGTCAACAGTTTCACGCGCGACACAACATTGACGGCTTGCGGCCGCCCGCCTTTAACCTGAAAAGAAAGCATGCCGCCGAAGGCGCGCATTTGGCGTTTGGCAATTTCATGTCCCGGGTGCGACGGCAAACCCGGATAATGCACGCGCTCGACCTTCGGATGTTTTTCGAGAAAACGCGCCAGCGCCAACGCGTTCGCTGAGTGGCGCTCGACGCGACAGGCCAGCGACCGCAGCCCGCGCAAAACCAGCCACGCATTGAACGGCGAAAGCACCGCGCCGAGAACTTTGCGAATGTGCAGAATTTCGTCAAATAAATTTTCGCGTTGGCGAAAAACCAGCGCACCGCCTTGCACGTCGCTGTGGCCGCCGAGGTATTTCGTCATTGAATGCAGCGCCACGTCTGCACCAAGCTCCAGCGTGCGTTGCAACACCGGCGTGGCGAACGTGACGTCAACGAGCAATTTCGCACCGCCCGCGTTTGCGATTTGCGCCAACGCCGCGATGTCGACAATTTGCATCAATGGATTCGTCGGCGTCTCCGCCCAGAGCAAGCGCGTGTTGGGCCGCATCGCCGCGCGAACGGCGTCGAGATTCGTCATGTCGAGAATGGTCGCTGCGCTTCCCCATTTCGGCATGAACTCTTTTGCAATCGTGCGGAAATCGTAATAAATATCTTGGTGAAAAATCGCATGCGACCCGGCGGGCAATGCCTGCACATACGCCGCACCGGCCGCGATTCCCGAGGCAAACACCAACGCCGTTTCACCGCCTTCTGCCGCGGCCAGCGCGGTCTCGAGCCGCGTTTGCGTCGGGTTACTCTGGCGGATGTACATGTAGCCGTGTAACAACTCCGCCTCCGGCCCGTGCTCAAAGGTTGTGGACAAATTAATCGGCGGCGCCACCGCACCTGTTGCGGCATCGATATCGCCGCCGGCGTGAATCAAGAGCGTTTCTAATTTCATTCGTTTTCCTGTCACGATGTTCTAT
>CAZVZZ010000154.1:0-5944 GCA_964631505.1 uncultured Cytophagia bacterium | reverse complement strand
ATCACATACGTGGCCTCTTCCCACGCTTTCTGCGGCGAGGGCCAGGTGCGATCCTGCGCGCGGCGAAAGTAGATGAGCTGCGCGAGGTGATACAAATAATGTTGCGCAATGTGAATCACCGCCACACCGAGTTTTTCTCTATCTTTGCCGTCGAGTGATTTGCGTTCGACCAACAAATCCTCGTCGCTGTTGCACATTTCCACCACGCTCACAATCTGCTGCTGAATTTTTTGCATGTTCCCGGCCAACTCGTCGCGCGTGCCGGATTTGGCGTCGCTGATCACCGGCTCGACGCCGAGGCGTTTCAAATACCACGCGTCGACACGAATGAGATGCCGGCAGATTTCTGCGATGCTGCGTGAATCGCCCGCGGCTTTCCAATTCAGTTGTTCGGGGGTGATGCCGTCCAGAATCGCGTGCAACGGTTTGCGGCAGGCTTCAAAAACTTCCAGAGTCATAAAAACTTTTTGACGATTCATCGTAGTCTCCTAAAAGCGTTAACCGGTTTGCCCGTTAGCCGGCTGAGCAACGAAACCGGCTAACCAGCCAACGGGCAAACTTTATTCAAGTAATCCTGCTTGTTGTAAAATCAAACGAATCTCGTCCCGCACCTTTTCCGTTACCGGCAACAACGGCGGGCGCGGATCGCCGCCGAAGTAGCCAAGCTCGTCGAGTGCGGCTTTCAAACCGGGCACGCCAAAGCGGCTGGTGACGGCGCGGCCCACCGGAGCGATGCGATTGGCCAAGGCCTGCGCGACGTCCCATTTTTCATCTTCAACGGCGTTGAACAACTCGACGCATTCACGTGGCGCGACGTTGGAAACGGCCAAAATCGCGCCGCGCAGACCGTGTGCCAGGCCGCCGAGAAAAACGGAATCCGTGCCGATCAGCAATTGAAAATGCGCCGGCACTTTTTCGCGCCATTCGATGAGCTGGCCGAGGTTGCCGCTGCTGTCTTTGAGACCGATAATGTTCGGATGTTGCGCCAGCGCGACGACGACCTCCAGCGATAAATTGATACCGGTGGATTTCGGCACATTATAGAGAAGTATCGGAATCGGCGAGGCCTCGGCAATGGTTTCAAAATGTTGGCGCAGCGCCTCCGGCGAAACCAGCTCGCGGTAGTAACTCGGGGTGATGATCAGCGCCGCGTCGGCGCCGAGATCGGCGAGGCGATACGCCAACACCGACGTGGCGTCGGTGGCTTCGAGACCGCAACCGGCGAGCAAAATTTTTCCGGCCGGAATGGCTTTTCGCGCGACGCGCACCAGCTCGAGTTTTTCGGCTTCGCTGAGCAGCGGCGCTTCACCGTTGGAGCCGAGCACCAGATAGCCGGACAAGCCGGTGTCATTCCAGCGCGCGAGGTTTTCTTCCAGCCGCGACGGCGCGCAATGGCCATTTTCAAACGGCGTGGGAATTGGGGGAAAAACACCTTGCAAATCGAGTTTCATAAAAAATATCGTAGTAGTTCACCGTCCGGACGCTTTTGTGCGCGAATGAGGTGGTATTTAAAACGAGCTTGCTTGAATCACGAAGCGTCCGGACGGTTACCTGAACGGTTACAAAATATCTTTAAACCGCACACCAATGCCTGAAGGCATCACGGCAAACATTATTTTTTCCTGCGATTCAACACTTCCGCAGTCCAATATGACGCCATCTCGGTTGCGGTTTTGGGTTTGTTCTTTTGCTTGATTTCTTCATAAGCTTTCCGGGCGCCGGCAGCGTCCGGAAAAGCGCCTTGTGATATTGCCCATTCCAGCGCGGCGTCAATATTAGCGAACTGTTGGGGAATTGTGACGTCAGTCTTTTTCGGCTCCGGCAATCCGCCGTAAACCGCGGCTTCAAGACGTTCCGGCATGTCCAGCCATCTGCCGGTTTCATCCCATAACGTGAATTGCTGACGTCCTTGTCTGGCCCAAACCACTTTAATGCCGCGCTTGTCGCCGTCCTGCACGATTTCCAATTGCAGGTTGAGCGAGCGTTTTAGCCTTTCCAACTCGGTTTCCGGCACCGTCGGACGAATCACCTTGCTGCCTTGGCCATCGCGGCCTTCTTTGAAATGATAAATCCACAGCACGTCTTTGCCCCAACAGGTGACGGCGTCCTGAAGTTGACGCATGGCCAGCGCTTTGTTTTTGAACGCGGCGGCGCGGTTGCGATTCCGGCCGGCGTCGTTGTCGAGAATCGCTTGCGTTACCAACGGGCTGATCACCGCGCTCAGGCTATCGACGACAATCGTATTGACGTCACTGCCGGGCATATTGGCCTTGAGCAAGGCGACGATTTTTTCCGCGTTCGCATTGTCGGCCGCGGTTTCGCCGATGGAATAAACCTCGCCTTTGACCACGCCAAGCACTTCGGAAAATCGGCGGTCGGCGTCAATCGCCAGCAGCGGCGGCCGCATTTGCGCGGCGAAAGTGCTTTTTCCCGACCCCGGAAACCCGGCCAGCGTCCATAGGCGCGGCGGATATTGGGGCTTGACCATTTTGGCGAATCCCATGGCTCCTCCTCTTTTTTAATTTCGATTCATCTGCGCTTTTGCTCGCCAAAGCCGTCGGTGCTCAGAAAAATTCCGAAAAGTGTGCTTAAAGGTAGAGCATTCTATTGCAAAAGTCAATTGCTATTTTAAAGCGAAAATCATCGAAAAAGTTTAGAAGCATGCGATCGCGATGGCGGTTAGCAATATTCCACTCATCCCGCACGCAATATTCACCCCGTCATTATCCAGCCAATGCCGGCCCGAGTCATAATGCGTTGGTTTTCCGCAATGTTCATCGCGCTCGGTTATTTTTCCGCAGACCGCGCAACGATTGCGGCGCTGCACGGTTGCACCGAGCAAGCTGTCGATGAAATGTGCCAGCACACCGGCCAGCGCGGCGCCGATGACGGAAATTTTATTTCCGGCAAAAAATTGATAACTCCAACCACCCGCGAAAGCCACGAGCATCGCGCCGAGCATCGCGCCTATCACCCCGGCGAAAGTGATTCCACCCGAAGTGCCGGGCGTCACCAGTTTTCCCGTTAAAATCGAACGCGGTTGTTTGCCAAACAGCAGGCCGATTTCCGTGGCCCACGTATCGGCGGTGGCTGCGGCAACGCCGCCGAGATAAAGCAGCAACGCCATTTCTTTTTCAAGAAACAAACCGGCGATCACCACCAGCGCTTGCGGCAAACCGTTCGCGAACACTTGCATGGCGTCGCGGCGGCTGCTTTTAGCAATAATCTCTTGGGCGATTTTTCCCGCGCGTTGCGGCAGGCGCGAAAGCAGGCTGGAGCCGATGAAAAAAACTAATAAAGGAATCGCAAACGGCCAGCCGCCGAGGCCAAAAATAATCGTGCCGATCAAAAACGCTGCAAGGGCGCCGCTCAAATCCAGCGACTTGACTTTGAACGCGGCAAAGGTGATGAGAACCGCCAGCGTTTCGCCGAGAAGAAATTGTTGCTGCGTTTCTGGATTGAGCACGACAAACAATCCCAGCGCGCCGAGCAGCGGCACGGTGAGATTATCCGAGCCGCGATAAGAAAGGGTTTCCGCCGCGGTTGCGAGCAAGCCGATGGCGATGGCAACGCCAAAACCAGCGCTGAATGACAGGGCATGGCTTTGACGAAAGACGAGCAAACCGATACCGACGATGATCGCGGAAGCGAAAAACATCACCATACAGCCGGGCAAGGATTTTTTATCCCACGGCAACGTTAAAATCTTTCGTTGTGGAAATTGTTGCGCCACCAGCCCCGCTGCGGCATCGCCAAAGGCCATGAGCGCGAAAGAGATGGAAAGAATCATCACGTGGCGTTCCCAAAAGAGCAGCAGCAAAATGGCGAAGGCGAGCGGATAATAAAACGTGCCCAGAGACGGGCGCGCGACTTCATGAATGGATTTGAGCCGGCCGCGTCGAATCGACCAGAAATTCGCGCCGGCAAATGCAATCGTGATGATAAAAATCGGCCAGTAGGAATGAAACAACAGCGGCGCCGGGAGCACGGCAAAGCCGGTGGCGACGTGAATGAATTTGCGCAAGGCCTCGGCGCGGCGCGAATCGCGGCGATAAAAATATTCCGTCACGATTAAAAGCACGATCATGCCGGCGAGGAGCACGGCGCCGAGCAGCCAATCCGAAGCGGGAACCTCGTTCAAGGTCGGCATAGTTTTACAGTAATAGTTCAGGTAACCGTCCGGACGCTTCGTCTTTGAGCGTGCATGTCGTAAATAAAACCGACCTCCTCGCACAAAAGCGTCCGGACGGTGAACTGTTACGTTTTACAAGGATTCAACCAATTGGCGCACTTTTTTCGCGACGCTGTTCCAAAACGCGGCGAGCGGCGGCGCGTGGCCGAATTTTTTCGCAAAGTCGCGGGTGGCGTAAATCAATCCGACGTCGCGGCCTTTTTCCCGGCTCAAAACATATTTGTGGTTCATGATCTCAACGTAAAACTCGGCGGCGGTTTTGCCGGGGAAAAAATCGAGCACACCCTCCCGTTTGAGCAGTTCGCACACCGGAATAAAAATTTTTTGCAGCCAGTCCTGCGCCGCTTCCGCAAATGCAACTTCCAATTGGCGGCGTTCGCTCAAATACCATTTATGCTCGGCAATGTGTTTTTGCAACGTGTCGAAATAAGCCGGATCGCGCACCGCGCCGAGAAGTTTTTTGATGTTCAAGCCGCTGAGGTTTTCAAAATCGCGCCCGCGCCACGCGGTTTCGTAGAGCCGCGCATATTGCGTCTGAATATAAATTTTATCCTGCTCGGTCGCCAGCTCGTCGCGACTGACGCCGCTGGCGCGTAAATCCTCGTCCAGCCATTCCATCGCCTCGAGAAAAAAGTCGATATCGGCTTGCCGCAGCGAATCCGAAATCGAAGCGTGAATCTCCACGGTTTCCGCATCCGCGAGAAAGGCCTGAAGCTGCGTCTTTTTGCCGAGGTGCGGGATTTCGACTTTATAAAACTTGATCAGCGTGTTTGCCAGCGAGGCATCGCCCCAATAAATGCCGTTCGCGTGCAATTCGACAAACAAGTCCACGACGGCGTCCCAAATGCGCCGGCGATTTTCAAATTTGAATGGCCGCCGATACAGTTGCGAATCCGGCAGGACGTGATCGATCAGCAACGTCACGGTGTGGCCGGTGAGGTTGCGTTCGTAGATCGTGCCCACCGGCGTTTCGATCGTCAACGGCTCTTCTTCGCGGGCCACGCAGCCGACCGGGATGAGCGTGGGAATGCCGCGGCGCAGCATCTCTTTGTAGTTGTCGATTTCGCGTTGCGCCACTTCAAAGCCGATCTGCTTCACGACAAAATTTTTATCCTCGACTTTGACGAACACCACCGGGTGCCGGCTGAGGCCGCGTTTGATATGCAAATGCTTCACGCCGTGCTGCTGCCATTCGTCGATCGGATATTGCCACGGCAATCGATCAAGATAATCCAGAAAGCGCTGATCGTCAACTAAAAAGGATATCGGATGGGAAGAATTGTAATATTGCATGGCATAAAAAAGAAGTCGGATCCAGCCAAAACCAGATCCGACTTCGGACCTCGGATAAAAGACTGCGGACTTTTATTGGAACGTAAAGCGCGGGCCGGTTTGCGGCTTCGGCATTTGCTCGCGCGGCAATTTCTCGTCGCGCATGGCGGTGTGATACACAAAGGACGCCATGATCACCGCGGCCTGCATCAAGTCGCCTTTTAGAGCGTGATCGAACACGTCCATATTGGTGTGATGCGTGCGCGTGTCGTAATCGATTTCATCTTGAATAAATTGAAAGCCGGGCAGGCCGACGGCGTCGAACGCGAGATGATCGGTGCCGCCGGTATCGCGAATCGTTAGCGTTTTCGCGCCGAGATCGTTGAACGGCTTCAGCCACGCCTCGAAAATCGGCCGCACCATGTCGTTGCCCTGCAAATACACGCCGCGAATTTTGCCGGTGCCGTTGTCGAGATTGAA
>CAZVZZ010000153.1:4663-6025 GCA_964631505.1 uncultured Cytophagia bacterium | reverse complement strand
GCTTAATGGTGTAATTGAGATCGCCGGTGGCCACGTGCTGCGTCGCGGCGACGATCTGCTGAACCGGCTTCAGCACGATGCCCTTCAACAGGAGAAAGATAATCAGGCTCACTGCGGCAATGGCGATAATGGCGAACAGCAACAGGCGCATCTGGCTCGCCTGCAAACCGCGATCAACTTCGGCGAGCGACATGGTGATATCCAAAACCCCGAGCACTTTTTGATTTGACGCGTGCGCATGGCAATCGCTTTGCCAGCAGCTCGGCTCGTTGTAAATCGGATTGATGATACCGAGCGTTCGCGCCTGAGCGTCGCTTTTGAAAATTCGCGCCGTCTCCGAAATCGGCAAGCGTTCGAGCGGCTGATCAGCGGCGTGACAGGCATAACAGGCTTCGGTTTTTTTATCAACCATCCTGCCGATGTCCAGCGCATCCGTCGAGAAAATAATCGCGCCTTCCTTGTTGAAGATGCGGACTTTTTCGATGCCGCCCTGTTCGCCGATCGTGTTGATGATGCGATGCACCGACTCGCGCTGGTTCAACAGCATGTCGTATTTGGTGCTGCTCTTCACGGTTTCGCTGAGCTGATGGGCGCTGCGTTCGAGCTCTGCAATGAGCTGCCGTTGGTGCGCGTTGAGAATGAGATACGCGAAGACGCCGATGATCACGATGGCGACGAGGCCGACGGCGGCGATGAGTTTGTAGCTGATGCGGGAGCGCATAAGTTTGGCAAAAAACCTTGCCCAAGGGATTAAACAACGACCAACGGATCAAGACCATTGATTTCGTTTGTGAAAAACCTTTTAGCTGAATCGCAACTGTCAGTTTGCAAAAATCCGTTGGTCGTTTTTCAATCCGTTGGGATTCTTAAAACTTTTTTGTTTTCGGCGCGTGTGATTTATGCCGTCAATCCCCGCCGGCGCTATCGACGCTCAAATACGCATTCAAGCCTTCCAGCTCGTGCGACAGATGCTCGACGACGCTGCGCATGAGATGGCGAATCGACAGGATGCCTTGCAGCTTGCCGTGCTGATCGACGATCGGGAGATGACGGATGTTTTTCTCGGTCATAAATTCAAACGCTTCGCTGGCCTCCATGTCGGCAAGCGCGACGTTCGGGTTTTTGGTCATGACTTTGGAAACCGGCGTATTCAGCGTCGAGATGCCGGGCCGCACGACGCGCGTCAACAAGTCGCGCTCGGTAAAGATGCCGACGAGATCGCCTTTATTCACCACGACCACGGCGCCGACGCCGGTGTCGCACATTTTTTCCACCGCCACCATAATGCTGTCATCCGGCGACACCACCAACGGCGGCACGCGGGCAATTTTTAAGAGTTTCATGATGGACTCCTTTTCGATT
>CAZVZZ010000153.1:1574-4563 GCA_964631505.1 uncultured Cytophagia bacterium | reverse complement strand
GGCTTCGTCAAGTAACTGCCGCCTGCATCGAGCGCTCGCGCAAAAACTTCATTGCCCGCGCCGTCGCGGACAATCAACCTGCCTTTGCCGGCGACGAGATTGGTGAGATGCTCCACGCTCGCAACTGTTCCGGAATTATGCCACGTATACCGCCACGGCTGCCGGGCATGCTGCAGATGTTTCGCTTTGAATTTGAAATCGAAATAACCAATGATGTTCGTGCTCTCCGGCTGCCCTTTGACCGGCGCAAAGTGTTGCGCTGCGAAGAAAAAAACAATTGAACTGATAACGGCAATTTGTGCAAGTCGGAAAAGCCGGTGCTGACGGCGCACCTCATCTGCCATGATGGCCTGCATAATCAAGTTCCGGTTTATTTGCTGGCCGCATCAAGCCAGGCATTGGCCTGTTTCGGTGCGAGCGTTTCGGCGATGGCCAAACCTTTTTGAAAGGCTTTGAGATTGATTTCTTCGGTGCCTTTGGGCACGCGTTCCCACAGCGCTTCTTCGGCAGCGATGGGCGTGACGATCTTGGAGAGGCCGACGATCAAGCCGACCGCCACGAGATTCGCCGTCACTTTTTTGCCGACTTCTTTCTCAGCAATTTCCGTGATCGGCGTGGAATAGATTTTAAAATCGCCCTGCGGCAATTTCGTCACTTCGGCGGAATCAATCAACAGGATGCCGCCCTTTTTCAAATCGCGGGCGTACTTGTCGCAGGCGGTTTGCGTGAACGCGAGCAAAAAATCGAGGTTGACGGCTTTGGGATAATCGACCTCTTCATCAGAGATGATCACCTCGGAACGGCTCGCGCCGCCACGCGCTTCCGGGCCGTACGATTGACTTTGCGTGGCATATTTGTCGTCATAAACGGCGGCGGCTTCCGCGAGAATCTGTCCGGCGAGAATCAAGCCCTGCCCGCCGGAACCGCTCAAGCGAATTTCATAACGCAGGTTCATAGTTCACCTCGGTGTTAAGACGCGCGATGAATTTTTGATACGTTTCCACATACTCCGGTTTTTCGCGATCGACCAAAACGCCGGTGGCGATTTTTTCCTGCCCGTTTATCGACGGCACGTTGCCGGGTTTGCCTTTCGTCGTGTTCTCAATTTGCCAGCGCATTGTGTCGACCGCTGATTTTTGGCTGTTGCGGCGGCCATAATACGTCGGGCACGGCGTCAACGCCTCGACGACGGAAAAACCTTTTTTGCGAATCGCGCTTTCGATGAGCTTGTCAAGCTGCACGGCGTGATAAACCGTGCCGCGCGCGACGTAACTGGCGCCGGCCGCGGCAGCGAGTCCGCAGATGTCGAAGGAATTTTCCAAATTGCCGTACGGCGCGGTGCTGCCCCATCTGCCGGACGGCGTGGTCGGCGAATATTGACCGCCGGTCATACCGTAAATATAATTGTTGAAAATGATCATCGTCAAATCAATGTTGCGCCGCGCCGAGTGAATGAAATGATTGCCGCCGATGGCGGTCGCATCGCCGTCGCCGGAAACGACGATCACGGTCAATTCCGGTTTCGCCAATTTGATGCCGGTGGCAAATGCCAGCGCCCGTCCGTGCGTCGTGTGCACGGTGTTGAAATCCACGTATCCGGGCGTGCGGCTCGAACAGCCGATGCCGGAGACCATGACGATTTCATCTTTGTTCAAGCCGAGCCGGTCGATGGCGCGCAACATCGCTTTGAGGATGATGCCGTTGCCGCAACCGGGACACCAGATGTGCGGCATTCTCTGCGTGCGAAGATATTGGTTGTAGTCCATTGTTGTTGTGCCTATGAAAATAGAGTTCGTAGTAGCCCCTTCAGGGGCCGGTGTTCACTATGAGGAGGATGCCTGAAGGCATCACGACAAACTCACGTGGTCAACTCTTTAATCTTTTCAAAAATCTGCTGCGGGCGAATCGGCTCGCCGTCGACGCGTGTAATGGAAATCACTTCGGCGTTGCCCATCACCGCGTGTTCGACTTCGTGCGCGATTTGTCCCAAGTTCATTTCCGGAACGATAACGTGCGAAACCTGTTCCGTGAATTGGAAAATCTCTTTATCCGGAAACGGCCAGAGCGTGATCGGGCGAAACAGGCCCGCGGGAATTTTTTCTTCGCGTGCCATCATCACCGCGCGCCGCGCCGAACGCGCCGTCGAGCCATAAGCTAACACGACGATTTTCGCCTCTTCGAGGTGTTCCGTCGCCACTTGCACGATCTCCTCGCGATGCCGCTCAATCTTGCGATGCAAGCGGCGGATCAGGGCGTCGATTTTTTTCGGATCGCTGGTGGTGAATCCGGTTTCATCATGCGTCAAGCCCGTGACGTGCCAGCGATAACCTTCCCCTATGCCGGCCATCGGCGGCACATCGGATTCGGTTTGTGCATACGGCACATATAGCTCCGGCGCGACCGTCGGTTTGACGCGATTGAAAATCTCAATGCTGGCGGGATCGGGCATGATGACTTTTTCCGTGACGTGGCCGACGATTTCATCCAGCAATAAAATCACCGGCACGCGAAATTTTTCCGAGAGGTTAATCGCGCGAATGGTTTGCGTGAACGTTTCACTCACCGACGAAGGCGCAATGGCGATGATCGGATGATCGCCGTGCGTGCCCCAGCGCGCTTGCATGACGTCGCCTTGCGAAGGCAATGTCGGCAAACCGGTGGAGGGGCCGCCGCGCTGCACGTTAACGATGAGGCACGGCACTTCGGTCATCGCGGCATAGCCGAGGTTTTCCTGCTTCAAGGAAAATCCGGGGCCGCTGGTCGCGGTCATGGACTTCACGCCCGCCAGCGAAGCGCCGATCACTGCGGCCATCGAGGCGATCTCGTCTTCCATCTGTATGAATTTGCCGCCGGCTCTCGGCAACCGTTCCGCCATCAATTCGGCTATTTCGGAAGACGGCGTAATCGGATAACCGGCATAAAAACGCACGCCGGCGAGCAGCGCCGCTTCGACGCAGGCTTCATTGCCCGACATCATGCGCGGACGGGT
>CAZVZZ010000153.1:0-1474 GCA_964631505.1 uncultured Cytophagia bacterium | reverse complement strand
CCGCGGCGGACTTCTTCGAGATTCGCTTGGAATTGTCTGAAATTGCTCGGGGCCATCAAACAGACATTCACGTTGGGATTCGACAACACGAAGCGATAGCACATTCCGGCAGTGGGAACGCGCGCGTCTTTCGGCCAACTCGGCGGCCGGCGCAACAAATACGTCCAGCGCGTGGCGGTGTAGCTGATGACGTCGGGCTGGTGTTGCGGCAAATGCGGAAAAATCTCCTGCTCGGCGCCGCGATGGGCGGCGTTGTAGCGCATCATCATGACGTCGATCTCGCCGTTGGCCGCCAACTCGCCTAAAAATTTGCGATGATGACACGACAGGCCGATGCGGCGCGCTTTGCCTTCTTCACGAAAGCGATAATATTCCTCCCGCACTTGCGCCGTAAAATGCTTGGGCTGCGTGACGCCGAGGAAAAGAAAATAGTCGAGGTAATCCGTGTTCAACTGCCGGAGCCGTTTTTCCAGCGTGCGACGCAGATTCGGATGCCCCCACAGCAAATTGTAAGCGCCGGTGGCGATGACATATTTCTCGCGTTGGCCTTTCAGGACTTCCCGCAAAACTTTGATCATCTGGCCATCAAAGCCATAACAGAAGAAAAAGTTGATGCCTTCGTCCAACGCTTTATAGATCGTCTTTTTGCCGGGTCGATAGGACGCCGACAAGCCGAGCCGAAAAACGGGCGTGGCGGTCTTTCCGAGCGAAGTATGGGTAAAGTCGCTATTCATATTGAGGCTTGACTTCGAGTGAAATTCTTGTTACCTTTTTAGTAAAGTTATAGCCAACAACTTTTAAAACTTTATACCGTTATGACTGACACGCTTCAAATCAAACTTGATCACGATTTGGTCAAGGCCCTGCACGCCAATACCGAGGCGCAGAAGCTTGGGGTGCCGGAGTTTATTAGCCATGCCGTTCGCTTTTATCTGCGCTTGTTTGAAGAAAGAGAAATTCGCCGGCAATATCAAAAAGGTTACGGTACGGCGGATTTGACCGCACTTGCTCAGGAGATGAAAGATTGGGAGGAGGAGCAAGTATGGCCCGAACCTTGAACCGTGGTGACATTTATCTCAAGGTATTCCAACCGTCGCCGCCTCCGCCTCTAAACGGGTATCAACCTCTTTAATCGCCTCGGCCACGAGCATGAAATAGCGATCGAGCGGGCAATCCGCTTGCAGGCGCAGCGCGCAGAAATCACCCTCGGAATGTTTGCAAATGGCGCAAACCCGCTCGCGCAACACGGTGACGTAATCATCGATCAGCCAGCTATCGACGGACTCAACGACATCGATCACTTTGGGCAGAAAAACTTCCACGGGACAGGTCCGGCCCTTGGGAAGTCCGCACCGGACGAATTGATCGCCTTGCATGACGGCGTCCAAGCAAACCGGGCATACGTTGCGGCGAATAGCGTCGAGATAGGGTTGCATGATGGGCTCCTAATTATTCGCTTGTTTCTTGTGCAGCT
>CAZVZZ010000152.1:4068-6040 GCA_964631505.1 uncultured Cytophagia bacterium | reverse complement strand
GAGTAATACTCAAAAATGATGTACGGCTGCAAAAATTGAATCGCTGGCCAAAGGCGGGTCACCGCTTGCAGGAGATACGAGATCAGAACGAATAAAAGCGTGATGGTCACCACCCGCCCGGCTTCGCGGCACAGTGATGATAAAAACAACGTCACGCCATAAATCGCCAGTTCGAGGCTGAAAAGATTGAGGGCGACCGGCAAGAAGTCCGGCCACGATAAAACACGCTGGAGTCCGTAAATTGTCAGGCCTAATTTGACGCCAATCAGCATGGCGCTGATGAGGCCAAGTAAAACGAAAAACGTAAAGATAATTTGGGTCGCCAAATAAATAGGACGCGAAAGCGGTTGCGTGAGAATTAATTCCAGCGTTCCGTCTTCGATTTCTCCGGCGATGGCGCGGCTAGCCAGCGTCATGATCACCGCCACCAGCATGGCATGCACGACCGGATGATTCCAGGCAAAAAAAATGAGCCCGCGGCTGCCGATGCCCAGGGCCAATTCTTCCGTGATAAAATTTTTTATAAATGGGGGCAGCGAACGGCTAAGCTCCTGAATGGCGCCTTCAATATTCGTGTTGCCGATGATGGCGCAGATCATGAGTTGAAAACCGAACAGCAGCCATCCACTGACGGCGAGAAAAATCCCGTGCCGCTTAAACAGGCGGCGCAGCAGATTGCTCGCGACCGCGATTGTAATAGTGCGCAAAGATATCCTCCAATTCCGGCTCCGGAAAGACGAGATGCTCGAGATGATGTTGCGCCAGTTGTTGCAACAGCGCATTGATATCGCCCTGCACAAAAAGCGTCAGTTCGCGGCCATTCGCAGCACAACGCACGACGCCCGGCACTTGCGCAAGCTCGGGCGGCGCGTCGGAAAAGCGCAGCGTCATGCGCCGCACCATTTTTTCGCGCAATTTGGCAATCGTTTCCAGCGCAACCAGCTCCCCGGCGCGCAAAATGGCGACGCGGTCACAGAGATTTTCGATTTCCGATAAAATATGGGAAGAGAAAAAAATCGTCGCGCCGTTTTGGGCCAGTTCTTTGATCAACTCGATAAAAGCGCGTTGCATGAGTGGATCGAGGCCGAGCGTCGGCTCGTCGAGAAACAGCAAATCGGGTTGATGCTGCATGGCGATCACCAGGCCGAGCTTTTGGCGGGTGCCGTGCGAGAGCAGCTTGACGCGGCGCTGCAATGTGGTTGGCGCCAATGCAAAAGCTTCCAACAGGCGCGCTCGCAGCAACGGCGGCCGCAGCGGCCGGAAGCGCGCCAAGTAATCGAGCAACGCTTGTCCGGTCATTTCCGGATAAAGCCGCAATTCCCCCGGCAAAAAGCCGATTCGTTGCCGGGTTGCAACACTACGTTGGGTAAGCGGTACGACACGTTCGCCGAAGATGGAAACTTCCCCGGCGGTCGGTTGCACCAAACCGAGAATCAGCCGGAGCGTCGTGGTCTTGCCCGCGCCGTTGGGGCCGAGATAGCCAAAAATTTCGCCCGGCGGCACCGTGAAACTGACGTCACGCAACGCGGCGACTTCGCGGAAACTTTTGGAGAGTTGGTGCAATTGCAGACACGGAACGTTCATGGCGTTCATGAGCAAAAACAATCAAGCACGCGTTGACGATCAGCTTTAAAAACTAAAAAAGTGTCTCACACGCACTTTTGTAATTTACATGTCTCAGCCTAAGACAGCAGGAATGCGAGAAAATATTCCAGCCGCGCAATTTTTGCTGCGGCCACGGCGATTTTGTGCGTGAAGAGCGGGTTGCGGAAACGCAAAAGGCAAGCTTGCGCGCTGGCATGAGAGTTGTAATGTTAATCGTCGAAGCGATAAAGCAAGCTGGTGACTTTCGGATTTGTGCGCCGGCTTTCTTTATCACCAGACTAAAGATTTACTTTTGAATAGAGTTTTCCATCCACCCCTCCTTTCCTGGAACGGCGAAGGTGAGCAATCATCTTCGCCGTTTTGTTTG
>CAZVZZ010000152.1:0-3968 GCA_964631505.1 uncultured Cytophagia bacterium | reverse complement strand
TCGGAACCGATGCGGCCTTCCAGCGAAGTGCGGCGAATGCGGCCCTGCACCGTCATCGGGAAATCGCAATCGACATGGCCATTCGTCGTGCTGGCGGAAATGTCCGCGGCAAAATCCGGTGGAAACTCCGCTTCGATGCGGCCATTGGTCGTGGAAAACCGCATGGATTCGCCCGGCGTCACTTTCTTGAGCGAAACGTCAATGGCGCCATTGGTGGTCTCGGCATTCACGCTGCCGGAAGCATTAATCACTTCCACGCGACCGTTGGTGGTTTCCAAATCGGCGCGGCCGGAAATATCCTGCGCGCGCACTTCGCCGTTCACCGACTCCGCGGTGAGATTGATTTGCGCCGGCACGATAATCCAGTATTTGACTTCGACACTGGTGCCGCTGCCGCCGTTGAAAACCCAATCCCAAAAACCGCCGTCGTTGCGCCGGGGCAAACGGGTATCCACGTCAATCAAGCTCGCACTCTCGCGAACATTGATTTCGATTTCCTTCATGATACGCTCGGCCTCCTCGCGGCTGCGGGCGCGCACGATTTTTTCCGCCTCGATTTTGACTTCATTGCGATCCCACGAGATGATGCGAACGGCGCCGTTGGTGTTTTTCAAACGAAACTCGCCGCCGGATTGCAACGGGTAGGTTTTTTCAAAACGCTCGCGAATTTCACCGGCGAGCAATTGCTGCAGACCGGCACACAAAAACAACAAAATGAAAAGCCACAAACGTTTTTGCATAACTGTCCCTTTCTAAATTTTACAAAAAAAATCACGCGGATTAAAAAACCACACGGAATGATCAGGGTGGCCTTTTAATCCGCGTGGCAGCTTTTGGGGTTCGGCTCATTCGGGTGTTGCAAATGAACAATAAACCGGCCGACGCATTTATTTCCAGCTCACCCGCATATCCAATCCCTCCGGCTTCAGCAAATCGGCGCCGTCGAAGCGCCACACCACCCGTCGCGGCATGCGATCGCGCGCGTTGGTGTCGAGAATCTCGCCGTCGGTTTCGATCACAAAACGCAATTTGATATGATCCGCCAGCTCGTCGGCAACTTTCTCTTTCACCCATTCGCCGAATTGCCCCTCGTGTTTATCCCAATCGTGATCACGATCGTTCAATTGCCGCCGCCAATAATTCTTGCCGCCGCGTTGTTCGGCGTCGAGGCTTTGATCGTTCCACCAGCGGGCCCGCGCCAGGTTGGTGAATTGCTCGAACGTGACCGTGAAGTTGACATGTTGCGCGTCGCCGCGCGTGTAACTGCGACAACTTTTTACGCGCAGGCCCGGGCCGGAAAATTTGCGCTCAAGATAATCGCGCGTTTTTTCTTCATCTTTGGTGTTGAGCTTAAAACCATCCACGTTGAGGTCGGAATCCTCCGGGCCAAAATAATGCACCGCCATCTCACCCGAGCCGTCTTTGCGAATGGTGATGGTCTCTTCATACTCGAAACAACCGGAGAGGAAAAAAGATAACAGGATAAAAATGCTAAACAGTAAAAGGTTCTTTTGGCGAGACATATTCAGTTCTCCAAAATTACAGATGTCCGTCTGTTTTACGTGGCGCGCCGGCGCAGGCTGATGTTGCCTTCGTCGGTATAAATTTCGAGGCGGCTGCGGCCCTCACCCAAACGGCCGGAACGCCGCTCTATATGATCGTCGCGTGAAAACTTTTCCAACGCAAAATCCGAGCGTATGTTGCCGCCGTCGCTTTCCAGCGTCATCTCCGTGTCGGCATTGCCGGGCAGAAAAAGCTCGACGTCACCTTCGTCCGTCACGATGCTCCACGATCCTTCGTCGAAACGCACGGCGTCCAACTCGATGTCGCCCTCATCGCTGTTGAGCTTGCCGCCGCCGGCGTTAATGCGCAACAACACGAGGTCGCCTTCATCCGTTTCGGCCCATAGTGAACGCGCGGTAACGTCGCTGGCGCGCACCGTGCCCTCGTCGCTGGCAAGCTGTAAACGATAGTCCTCGAGTTGCAAGAGACGGCAATCGATCTCGCCTTCATCCGTTTCCGCTGAAACTTCGCCGCGCGATATGTTTTCCAAAATAATATTGCCCTCGTCGCTGTCGGCCTGCACTTCGCCTTCAATTTGCCGCACGGTGATGTCACCTTCATCGGCCTCCACCAGCAACTGGCAATGCCGCGGCACTTTCAGTTCAAACTCGATGCGCGAAGCGTGGCGGGAATGGCTCCAACGATCGGGATCGAACAGATCAAAAAAACGAAAATCTTTTTCTTCGAACCCCGGCACCTGCCGAATGCTGAGTTGGCCGGGCTGATCGCTAATCTCGACTTGCAAATCATCCAAACGTCTTTCCGCGCTGCGGCGGCTGCTGTCCCACGCGCGCTTCGTGTAACGCAAATACACTTCATTTTTATCCCACGACTCGACGCGAATAAAACCGGCATCGCCGATCACCTGAATCCGGCCACCCGGCGAGAAATCAAACGTGCGCTCCTCGATTTTGGTAATCTCCTCGCGCGTTCCGGCGTGGGCGAAATGACCAGCAATCACCATCAAAAAAACGGCTGCTATAAAACGAGAAATTCGCATATTTCGCCTCTTTCATTCTTTCGTTGCAGTTCCGTCCGTTGCGTTCTCTTTTGATGGCGCGATTTACAGACGGGCCGCCTGTGCCACTTTATCGTTGTTCGATGCGCAGTTCACCAATGCCGGAGTTGACCCGCAATTCAAAATCCTGCCCCGCTTTGCCGTAATTGTCGTTGTAATAATAACGCCCGTCTTTGCGAAAATCAAACGGCATTTCGATATGCGACAAAAAGAGAAATTTGGAAACGGCAAGTTTGGCGCCGGTCGCCTGCGGCAGCACGATAACGGTTTCGCCAATATCGAGATCGACTTCGGCTCTCGCCGCCGGCAAAACTGCGCCGCTGAAATCAATGGTCATTTCGCCGATGCCGCCGTTGATATCGGCATCGCGGAAACGCGCGTTGCCGAGCCGGCGAAAATTCGATTCGCCAATGCGGGTGTTCAATTCCAACTTGGCCATCTCCATGCGGTTCGGCTCGTCGAAATCCACATTGACTTCGCCGGCCATCACCTGCATCATAAAATCGGCCAAACGCAAGCCGCCCAATTGCATTTCCACCTCGCCGGCTTTGATGCGGCAATCCGCGCGCATGGTGGCATCGCGCGGCAGCTCGATTTCCAACTCCGCCGTCATGCCGTCGCCGTCGTGGCTGAACCAGCCGTCCTTATCAAAACGCACCTCCAGGCGATTCTCCTGCTCATTGAAACGCAACGCATGCCGAAATTGCTTTTTGGTGTAAACCAAATGCACCGTCAACTGATCTTCACTGGAGCCGCGCGACACGCGCACTTCACCGGCATCGACCTCGAGTCGAAAATGAAAATCACGGTCGGTGCGGACTTTAAAATTGCTCTGCACTTTCTCCAACTCGCGGGATTCGTCACGCTGCGGCGCCGCAGCAAGCGGCAGGGCGCCAAGCAGAAGCAGCCCCGGCACCGCGCGCCAAAGAAATTTGAGGGTTTGCATGGAAACGGCCTCCTGAAGGTGGATGTTCTTCATATTTATTTCAGCGTCACTGTGTACGATATAAAATCGGGAAAGTTACGGCGCTCATCCAAAAACCAACCGGCAAATTAACACCGCGGCGAGCAGCCCGACGAAATCGGCGATCAATCCGGAGGGCAACGCATGCCGGGTTTTGGAAATCGACACCGAGCCGAAATAAACGGCCAACACATAAAACGTCGTTTCGGTGCTGCCATACATCGTCGAAGCGAGCCGGCCGATGAAGGAATCCGGACCATGCGTTTTCATCAATTCGGTGACCAACCCCATCGAGCCGCTGCCGGAGAGCGGCCGCATCAGCGCCACCGGCAACACTTCTGCGGGCATGCCGATTAAATTGGTGAGCGGCGAAATCAGCGCGACAAAAATATCCATCGCCCCGGAAGCGCGAAACATGCCGAT